>CAZNWR010000072.1:0-3970 GCA_964576645.1 uncultured Enterobacteriaceae bacterium
CGTCAGTAAACCGTCCCCTGCGCCGCGGCCAATGGATCACCGCCGCCCTGCTCGCCTTTTCCTACGGCACCAACGACGCCCAGAAAGGCATGGGGATGATCACCCTGATGCTGCTGCTGGGTGGACTTATCCCGAAGCTGCAGGTACCGCTATGGGTGATATTCGCCTGTGCCGCGGCCATTTCCCTGGGCACCCTGCTGGGCGGCTGGCGCATCGTGCGCACCCTGGGCTACGGCATTTACCGGCTGCGGCCGCTGCACGGCCTGGACGCCCAGGCCAGCGCCGCGGCCGTGATCCTGGGCGCCTCGGCCATCGGCGGTCCGGTTTCCAGCACCCAGATCGTCAGTTCCGCCATCGCCGGCACCGGCGCCGCCGACCGCCCGCGCGCGGTGCGCTGGATCAAGGCAGGCGAGATCCTCGCCGCCTGGCTCATCACCCTGCCCGGCGCCGCGCTGCTGGCCATTACCCTCTGGTGGACGCTTTCGCTGTTCCTGCGCATGATGGCCTGACCTCTGCGAACGCGAACACACAAGGCCATGGCAAATTCCGACTCATTCCTGAAACGGCTGCGGACACGGCTGTTGCCGCCCGTGCCGGACTTCTACGCCATGCTGGAGCAACAGTGCGCCGTGATCAGCAAGGGCGCGCAGATGCTGGTGGACTACATGGAAAGCGGCGCGGAGGAGAAGGCCGCCGCCGTCGCCGCGCTGGAGCACGAGGGCGACCGCGTCAAGGCGCGCAACCTGGATACCCTGCAACGCGCCTTCGCCACGCCCATGGACAGGGAAGATATCTACAACGCGGTCTCAACCATCGACGACATACTCAATTATTCCAAGACCACCGTGCGCGAAATGCAGGAGCTGGGCGTGCCGCCGGATGAACACACGCGGGAAATGGCGCGCGAACTGCTGCAGGGCGCGCAGGCGCTGCAGCGCGGTTTCAGCAGCCTGAAGGCCGCGCCGGAAGAGGCCGACACCGCGGCCGACGCGGCGCGCAAGTCGGAACGCCACACGGAAAAGATTTACCGGCGCGCGCTGGCGCAACTGTTTGACCCGGGCCACTACCTGGCCACCGCCGGCGACAAGCAGCAGCAGGACGCGGCGTCGCTGGAAGTGCTGCTGGGCGGCTTGAAGGCCTCTGACAGCGGCACGGTGGCCACGGCCCTGGGTTTCGTTTTCGAGATCCTCAAGCGCCGTGAGATCTACCGGCACCTTTCCAACGCCGCCGATCGGGTGGCGCGGGCCGGCGAGGTTTTACACGACATCATCGCCAAGGGTTCTTGATTCGGAGGACGGTATACAGAATTCGCAATTTTGCTCTTTTCGCCGGCGTGGAAAATGAATTCGGTATACTGTCCCCCGAATTCAGAAAATGCTTCACTTCCAAGCGCTTATGGTGTTAAACTCACTCGGATCAGGGCATTGACGGTCTCGCCCAGACATGCAGCCGGCCAAGGGGCCGGTTGCGCAACCATCGAGTTAAATAATTGAACATCCCGCCTAGACCGTTCCATGGCTGAGCGCTTTTGGTAGGTAGGACCAGGAGCCTTATGCAATGTCTTTTGATAGCCTCGGCCTGAGAGCCGAATTACTACGTGCAGTAGCCGACCAGGGCTACAGCGAACCCACACCGGTCCAGGCGGCCGCGATCCCCCTGGTGCTTCAGGGCCGCGACGTGCAGGCCGGCGCCCAGACCGGCACCGGCAAGACTGCCGCCTTCACCCTGCCCATACTGCAGCGCCTGCACGAGCATCCGGGCAAAACTCGCGCCGTGCGCGCCCTGATCCTGACGCCCACCCGGGAACTGGCAAACCAGGTCGCCGAAAGCGTGCGCGTCTACGGCCGCCACCTGCCGGTGCGCAGCACCGTGGTGTTCGGCGGCGTCAGCATCAATCCCCAGATCGAAAAGCTGCGGCGCGGCGTCGACATCCTGGTGGCCACCCCCGGCCGCCTGCTGGACCACGCGCAGCAGAAAACCGTGGACCTTTCAGAAGTGGAAATACTGGTGCTGGATGAAGCTGACCGCATGCTGGACATGGGGTTCATCCCGGACATCCGCCGTATCATCCGGCTGCTGCATTCCAAGCGCCAGAACATGTTGTTCTCCGCCACCTTTCCACCCGAGATCCGGCGCCTGGCGGACAGCCTGCTCAAGGACCCGGCGCGGATCCAGATCGCGCGCAGCAACAGTGCCGCGGAGAGCATCAATCAAATCGCCTATACCGTGGACCGCTCCGACAAACGCCGGCTGCTGGTCCACCTCATCAAGGAACAGAACTGGCGGCAGGTGCTGCTGTTCGTGAATATGAAACATACCGCCAGCCGCCTCGCCCGGCAGTTAAGCAAGGAAGGGATCCGCGCCGCCGCCATTCACGGCGACAAGACCCAGCCGCAGCGCACCCGCGCACTGGAAGACTTCAAGGAAAACAAGTTGCAGGTGCTGGTCGCCACCGACCTCGCCTCCCGGGGCCTTGATATCGACCAGTTGCCGCACGTGGTCAATTTCGAACTGCCGGACATGCCGGAGAACTACGTCCACCGCATCGGCCGTACCGGCCGCGCCGGCAACGAGGGCGAGGCGGTTTCCCTGGTGGCGCCGGACGAGGATGTGCTTTTGCAGGACGTCGAATACCTTATCGAGATGGAAATCCCCAGGGTGATCGTGGAGGGGTTCGAGCCGGACCCGCGCATCATGCACCTGCAACCCGCCAAGCGCCGCCGCGTGCAGCGCGTGCCCGAGTCGGAGACAATCGCGGCGGAGGAGGAAGAACCCCACGTCCACTGGAGTAAAAGAAAGGTCGCGGCCAAGCGCCGCGGGTTGGGTTCCGAACTCTGACGCCACGGCGCATCGAAATGTCCGGCTAGTTAGTGAATAATACGCGGCCAATCATAACAAAGCATGTACACCCGGCGAGCCGCGGCAGGCAACGATCCTTTGAACTTGAAAGCACGGATGTAACAGCCTGATAACATCGAGGGAGACATGAAGGACATCAGGGGACCGGTGGTGGTGCTGTATGCGGATGTGTCCGGCAGCACGCGGCTGTACGAGCAGTTCGGGGACAAGATCGCGCGCGCCGACGTGGCAGTGTGCCTGGAAATCCTCACCCAGGCCGCCAACGATATGGACGGCGAAATCCTCAAGAGTATCGGCGACGAGATCATGTGCCTGTTCCCCAACCCGGTGAAGGCCGCGCTCGCCGCAACCAACATGCAAACCGAACTTCGCGATGCCAGCGAAGACGGCAGTTTTCAGAGCGGCACCCTGCGCATCAAGATCGGCTGGCATTTCGGACCGGCCTTCCAGGAGCACGGCGACCTGCTGGGCGAGGCGCCGGACGTGGCGCAGCAGATCATCAAGCTGGCGAAAGCGGATGAAGTGCTGACTTCAGGCCAGGCATTGGCGAAACTGCCCCCGGAACTGCGCATGACGGCGCATCGCATCAACCGCATTCGTGCTGATGGCAGCGGGGAGGAAATCGACGTCTACGTGCTGCCCTGGGAAGAAGGTGAAGACGTTACGCGCATGGGCGACGGCGTCGCGCCGCAGGAGACGCCGAAGAGCACACTGGTGCTGGAACACAATGGCCGCAGCTACCGCCTCGACGAGGCCCGCGGTCAACTGCGCGTCGGACGCGCTCCGAACAACGACGTCATCGTCGACGGCAGGTACACCTCCCGCCACCATGCGGTGCTCATCGCCCGTCACGGGCGCTTTCACCTGCGTGACGAAAGCGTCAACGGCACCGTGATTGTGGGGGACGACGGACGCCAGACCAAGCTGCGCCGCGAGGAAGGCATGGTGAGTGGATCGGGGACTATCGGCTTCGGCGGGCCGCCGGAAGACGACCCGCCCGCAGCGGTACGCTTCCGCTGCGACTAAAGGCGCGACGTTAGGGGAAGTAAGGGCGGGTCAGCTCTTGCGCTTCTTGTTGCGCGGCGACCAGGCGGAGTGACCGCCGTTGGCG
>CAZNWR010000072.1:3980-12139 GCA_964576645.1 uncultured Enterobacteriaceae bacterium
ATTCAATTCTGCGGCATACTCCTTGGCATGCTCGGTGACCTGCTGCAGCGTTCCACTGCGGCAACCGACAATGGTGGACCGGCCGCTCTCGATAACGTAGCGGTACCAGTTCTTACCCTCGCAACCGTGCGGCGGATCAATCTTTTCCGCGCCTTTCACCACGAACTTGGGCTTGGCAGCGGCATTTTCAACTGCGGACATCAGCTTTCTCTCAATAGAATTCCGGGAATGGTGTGATGTGGATGTGTTCTTCCTGTCTCGCGTAGACCTGCTTGCGGAACGCGTAGGAAGCATCCACGCACCGTCATGAATGGCCTATTTTACCTTATTTTTGCCCGAATTGGAAAAAGTGCCGCCCTGGAAAAAGGGGCCGGACCGGGGAATACGTCTATGGTATCCACGCCACGACCCCGGCACTGGTAACTTGCCTCATCAGCCGCCGTGCCGGAGCCCATTTCCATTTCGTCGACGGCTCCGGCGGCGGTTATGCCATGGCCGCCGCGGAGATGAAGCGGCAATTACGGGAACGCGCGACATGAAGAAACCGCCGTCTCGACGGTCCCTTTCGGCGCTGACACCGGCACCGGAAATGCTCCACAATGTCAGGCCATGCTTCTATTAACCAACCGTGAAGGCCGGGCCGGCGTCGGCACCAGCGCGGACGCATTGGGCCGCGGCGAATCGGCGCTGGACGCCATCGAGGCCGGGATCAAGCTGGTGGACCTGGATCCGCAGGCGCGCACCGTCGGCTACGGCGGCGCGCCCAACATCCTCGGTGAAATGGAACTGGACGGCTCCGCCATGTGCGGGCGCACCCTGCGCACCGGCGCGGTGGGCGCGCTCAAGGGTTACCTGCATCCCTTCAGCGTGGCGCGCCAGGTGATGGAACGGCTGCCGCACGTCATGCTGGTGGGGGACGGGGCGGCGCGCTTCGCCGGGGAAATCGGCGCGCAAACCGGCGAGCTGCTGTCTCCCGAGGCGCGCGCCGATTACGAAAGATGGCTCGACGAGCACGTGCCGCCGCACCGGCGTGAAAATCTCAAGGACGGCAGCCTGACCGATCTGGTCTGGCCCGATGACCGCTTTCGCCCCACCGGCGGCACCACGGTTTTCCTGGCGCGCGCATCCGACGGCCACTGGGCCGGCGGCGTCAGCACCTCCGGCTGGGCCTACAAGCACCCCGGCCGGCTCGGCGATTCGCCCGTCATCGGCGCCGGCCTGTACGTGGACGATCGCTACGGCGGCGCCGCCTGCACCGGCACCGGCGAGATGACCATTCGCGCCGGCACCGCACGCGCCGTGGTGATTTACATGAAACAGGGTGCGACCGTCATGGAAGCGTGTCTCGAGGCGGTAGCGGATCTGCACGCGTTGCAGGGCGGATATCTCGGCGCCGTGAACATACACGCCGCGGATCGCGACGGCGAGCATTTCGTCACGGGCGTCAACCTGAAGCAGGACGCCCACTACTGGTACTGGGAGGAAGGCATGTCCGCACCGGAATCGCGGCCCGCGACACCGGCGGAATAAAGGACGCGCCCCTCTCCCTTTGTCCCTCTCCCCAGAGGGGAGAGGGAATTACTACTGGGGTCTCCCTTACCAAAGGGGAAGGGAATAACCGCTGATGTCTCCTTGCCGCTTGCGGCAGAAGCACCCATCCTTAGATCCCCCCCTCCCGCTTGCGGTAGAAGCACCCATCCTTAGATCCCCCTCTCCCGCTTGCGGGAGAGGGGTCAGGGGAGAGGGTTGTTTTATCTCCCCAGGTCGGTGATAGCGTCCACCACCATGTTGGTGCCGGCGGCGACCATCAGAATGTCATTGGCCACGCGCACGTACTTGTAGCCGATGGGCGGCACGCCTATCTGCACCACCAGCCGCGACGGCACCGCGTAGGTCGTCACCGTGCTCGGCAGGGTTCGGCCGACAACCCACCGCCTTGGGGTATGGCCCGGCGGCATGCAGCCATTGTGCTTCTTGGCCAGCCCCGGCGGACAGTGGCCATGGCGATATTGTTCCGCGAAATACTCGCGCACCGCGGTGCGCCCGCGTGCGTCGAAGTGGTGGCCGCCGCGCTCGTGGCCTCCATGCCCGTGCTCTTGCTCATGACCGTGTTCTCCGCCGCCGGCCCAGGACGGTCGGTCGGCCAGGGCGGGCCCGGCCGCCAGCAATCCGGCCGCGGCAGCGGCCAGGACGGACAAATGCAGACAGGAAAGGCGCTTCATGGTTCACCTCCCGGTTGAATTTCCATTTAGTGTAATTTTAGACCCGATTTTCGGGAATTTGCCGCGCAGGGTGTCGCCATCGCGGCTGTGAAAAAGGGAAATGCGTCTCGAATCGCAAATCCCGAATGCGGCGACGCGCCTAACGGGGATAATGTGCGCCGCCCGGCACCACGCCACGGATCCCGCCGAAAGGGTCGTCGGTGTCGCCCTGGTAGCGCGGGATCAGGTGAACGTGCACGTGCGGCACCGACTGGCCGGCGTCGCGGCCCACGTTCACGCCGATGTTGTAGCCGTCCGGGCTGTGCTGCTCGCGCACCAGGCGCTTGGCCGCGTGCACCAGCTTCCACAAGTCGGTGATTTCCTCTTCGGTGGCGTCGAAATAATTGGCGAAATGGCGGAACGGAATGATTAACAAGTGGCCCCTGGATACCGGGTACTTGTCCCAGCGCGCGAAGCACAAATCGTTCTCCAGGAGAATTTCGTCTTCGGGTACGTCGCAGAACGGACATTCAGACATGGTTTGCCAGCGTGCTGCTCCGCAGGCATATTGCAGAAATCCAGGTACCCTCTCCCGCGAGCGGGAGAGGGACAGGGAGAGGGAATTTTTTAGCAAAGGTGCCCACGGCGCTGTACATCAGCCTCCCCGTTTTCCCGATCGGTACTTGTTGATGTAGTGCTTCTGCATTTCCTTACGCTTCTGATCCGGCAATGCCTTATTACGCGGCGTTTTCTGATCCCTGCCTCTCGATGAATCGCCCTGCTTTTTCATTGTCCTGAACCAACGCCGGCACAAGGATAGCGCCTCGCCAGGATCGTATGTGCGGCGAAAGCCGCGCTTTCCCGCCGCAGTCCGGGTTCCGACTTCAGTCCCGCCACCACCTGGGAGGCCAGGTTCCTGACCGGCGCGCCGGGCGGCAGGCACACCTGCGGCAAACCCGGGCGGCTCGCGGTGCAGTCGCAGGGCGTCACATACCACCGGCACATTTTTCCTTGCAGGCCGTGAAAACCGCGGGCAAGCGCATGTTCGCAACTGTTCAGCAACTGCGCGCCGGTGGGCGCACCGGCGGCAAACGCACCCGGCGTGCCGGGCGATGCCAATAAGGCCGAAACCGCCACCGCTTTCAATAGACGAGACAATTGCGGCCCTTTTGCTTGGCTTTGTAGAGCGCGGCATCCGCCGCCTTGATCACGTCTTCCGGCGCGCGGTGCTGATCATTGGCCTCCGCCATGCCGATGCTGATCGTCACCGAGGCATGATTGTTGCCGCGTGTAGACTTGCGCCGCCCGCGCCTTCCCTGCGCGACTTTTTCCGGTATATCGCGTCCTTTGGCATCACGCAGGGTCAGATGATAGCGGGCGATGGCGCGGCGCACCGACTCCAGGTGAGGCGCGCAGTCTTCCAGGTGCTGCCTCGGGAAGATGACACTGAATTCCTCGCCGCCATAGCGGAACGCCGTGCCGCCGCCGCCCACGTGGTCGATATGCCGCGCCACCAGCTTCAGCACGTCGTCACCCACGTCGTGGCCGTAGGTGTCATTGAATTTCTTGAAGTGATCCACATCGAGCATGGCGATAACATAGCGGCTGCCCAGGCCTTTCAACTTGTTGTTGAGCGCGCGCCGGCCCAGCAGTCCGGTCAACTCGTCGCGGAACGCCATGTCGTAGGAATTCCTCACCTCGCTCACCATCAGCGCCAGGCCCACGGCGCTGAACATTACCGCCGAGATCTTCGGGTGGTCAAACAGCACCATGGTCACCAGCGTGAATACCAGAACCGAAACCAGCCCCGCCGCGGGCTCGCTGTCCTTGCGCAGCAGCACCAGCAGCGACAGCACAAGCGCGGCCGCGAACGCGACCCAGCCCACGGAAGACAGCACGCTGAAAGCAAGCGGCCGGATGGGCATCCAGGTGTGCACCAGCGCCGGAATCGACGTTGAGTGAAAGGCCAGGATCCAGCCCAGCACGAACGCCAGCGGCACGGAACTTACCGTCATCGCGCCGTAGCGGTTGGTCAGCCCCAGCTCCGGCACGAACAGGAGAAATATCATCATCAACGGCACACCGACACTGATAAGGCTGTACAGCATCAACGCGGCCGGTTCGATCAGTGAACTCTGCAACTGAAACAGGACCACGGTGTAGACGGCGATCAGGAACAGGGACGCGGTAAAGCGCCGCGAGTGATTGAAGTAGGTGCTGAGCAAAGCGGCGAGAACCAGGGTAACGTAGGGCAGGAAATCCAGCAGGGTCAGGTACACCGGCCGCAGCGCCGCCGCGTGCGGGCGCAGCCAGATGGCGGCGACAAGCAGCAGCAAAGGCAGGATCAACCTGCGCAGCGGTGTCCAGGTCATGCGTCGGTCAATTATGCCCAAAATTCCGGCGGCGGGGCCTGTTGTTCTGGTTGCCTGCCGGCGCGCCGGTGCCGTCCAATACATTTACATTTTCCTAGAACATCGATGTGTTGACCATCACCAATTCCGCCAATCTACGCAATACTACGCCTAACGCCGGCGGCCGGACCGGCGCGCCGCGGGCATGCCGTTATCTTAATGTTAAACTGCCACCGAAGCGCCGCCGGCGGGGAGCGGCGCCGGAACCGGCGGCAAGACCATGAAACTCACCAGGTGTTTCAACATTGGCGACTTGCGGCGTCTCGCCAGGCGCCGCCTGCCGGCGCCGTTGTTCCACTACCTGGACGGCGGCGCCGACGACGAATGGACGCTCCGGCGCAACACACAGGCGTTCGACGACTACCAACTGCTGCCCCGGCAGCTTACCGGTGGCGGCGATCCGGACACCGGCGTCACCGTGCTGGGCTGCAAACTGGAGTGGCCGGTGCTGCTCTCTCCCACCGGCATGTCGCGCCTGTTCCATCACGAGGCGGAGCCGGCGGTGGCGCGCGCGGCGGCGAAATCCGGCACGCTGTACAGCCTATCCACCGTGGGCACCACCAGCATCGAGGGTATCGCGGCGGCCACGTCCGGCCCGAAGATGTTCCAAGTGTACGTCTTCCGCGACCGCGGCCTGACGGAGGAATTCGTGCAGCGCTGCCGGGCGGCGAAATACAACGCCATGTGCCTCACCGTGGACACGCCGGTGGCCGGCAACCGCGAGCGCGATCACGTGACCGGCATGACCATGCCGCCGAAGCTCACGCTCAAGAGTCTCTGGAGCTTCGCCGCGCACCCGCACTGGTCGCTGAACTATCTGTTGCATCCGGATTTCCGGCTCGCCAACGTCATTCACCGGGTCGATGCGCTGGCCGCCAACCCCATGCCGCTCATCGACTACGTCAACTCGCAGTTCGATCGGGATGTCTCCTGGGAGCACGCGGAGTGGCTGGCGAAGGAATGGAACGGGCCGTTCGTCATCAAGGGGATCATGACCGTGGAGGACGCCCGGCGTGCGCTGGACATCGGCGCCAGCGCCGTCATGATCTCCAACCACGGCGGGCGGCAACTGGACTCCGTCCCCGCACCGGTGGATTGCCTCGCGGCCATCGCCGACGCGCTGGGAGACCGGCTGGAGATCATCGCCGACGGCGGCATCCGCCGCGGCACCCATGTATTGAAAGCATTGGCGCTGGGCGCCAGCGCCTGCTCCATCGGCCGGCCTTATTTATACGGCCTGGCGGCCGGCGGCGAGCGCGGCGTGGACCGCGCGCTGCAATTATTAAGGAGTGAAGTGGAGCGCGGCATGATCCTCTTGGGCGCCGGCAGCATCGGCGACCTGTCCCGCGACTTCATCCGCCAGCGGATTTGAAAATCCCCTCTCCCTGGCCCTCTCCCGCAAGCGGGAGAGGGGACGTCACAAATGATCCCCTCTGCTCCCTGAGAAAAGGGTTTCAATAAGAATCCCCTCTCCCACCGAAAAGGGACTTCAATGAGTAATTCCCTCTCCCCCGAGACCAGGGCTTCAATATTTCCCTCTCCCCCGAGACCGGGGCACTAATCATTCCCTCTCCCCTCGGGGAGAGGGATAAAGGGAGAGGGGGACATTCATCACCCACTCCCGCTTGCGCTGAGAGGCCGGCATCAATATTTTCCCCTCTCCCGCTTGCGCTGAAAGGTCGGCATCAATATTTTCCCCTCTCCCGCTTGCGGGAGAGGGGTCAGGGGAGAGGGTGCGGCAGCGCGTACGCCACCAGGTAATCGCCGCGCGTCGTGCCCATCTTGCCGTGCCCGCCCGCGGCGATCACCACGTACTGCCTTCCCTTGATGGAATAAGTCATGGGCGTCGCCTGCCCGCCCGCCGGCAGCTTCACCTGCCACAGCACCTTGCCGGTTTTCAGATCAAACGCGCGGAAGTCGTCGTCCATGGTGGCGCCGATGAACACCAGCCCGCTCCCCGTAATGATGGGCCCACCCATGTTGGGCACACCCACATTGAAATGGATGAACGGCGTATCCCCCAGCGGCACCTGCCACAGGATCCTCCCATGCACCATGTCCACCGCCGCGAGCTGTCCCCACGGCGGCCTGGTGCAGGGAATGCCGAGTCGCGAAACAAAGAGCGCCCGGCGCATGCCGTAGGGCGTGCCGCGCTGGCGTCCGAATTCCCAGCCGCGGTACCTGCCGGACCGGAGCTCGCTGTCCATTTGATCGCGCGGCACCAGCGCCAC
Source organism: uncultured Enterobacteriaceae bacterium (assembly GCA_964576645.1). Lineage (GTDB taxonomy): Bacteria > Pseudomonadota > Gammaproteobacteria > Eutrophobiales > Eutrophobiaceae > CAZNWR01. The sequence continues at coordinate 10,824 of CAZNWR010000072.1, forward strand.
GAGGAAGGGCAGGTTCATGGTGTTCACCACGGCGACCTGGTGCTTTGGGTCGAAGGCCAGCCCGCCCCATTCCACGCCGCCGGCGCTGCCCGGCATCATGATGGAGACTTTCGTGGTCGGCGGCTGGAAGATCCCCTCGGACCGGTACTTCTTTATGCGCGCCCGGCACTCGCGCGTGTCGAACCAGGCAATGCCGAAAGCGTCGTCCGGCGTCACCGGCGACTGGCGCGCCAGGGCGGGCGGCGCCACGGGCACCGGCTGCGTGGGTGACGGCGTCTCGCCGGGCACCGCATCGTGCGGCACGTACTTCTCGTGAATGGGAAACACCGGCTCGCCGGTAACGCGGTTAAACGTGTAGAGGAAGCCGGCCTTGTTGGCCTGGATCACCGCCGGCACCTTGTGACCGTCATGCATGAGACTCACCAGCGTGGGCTGGGACGCCGAGTCGTAATCCCAGAGATCGTGGTGCACCAGCTGCCGGCCCCAGACCAGCGTGCCCGAGGCGCCGTCCAGCGCCACCACGGAATCGGCCCAGCGATCGGGACCCGCACGCTGGCCGCCGTAGAAATCCGGACTGGCCGATCCGGTAGGCACGAACACCAGGTGGCGCTTTGGGTCCACCGACAGCGGCCCCCAGGCATTGGCCGCGCCGGTGTAGCGCGCGTCGGTCTCCCGCCACTGCCTGTAAACCGGGTTGGAGGGATCCCTGGGAATGGGATCCCAGGCCCACTGCAATTTACCGCTGCGGGCGTCGTAGGCGCGCACGACCCCCGACTCCAGTTCCACGCCGCGGTTATCGCCCACCGACGATCCCACGATCAGCCGGCCGTCCAGCACCACCGGCGGCGAGGTCACCAGGTAGTTGCGCCACTTGTCGTGCGGCCCGGACGTGGAGCGCACGCCTTCCAGCAAATTGATCACACCGTCATGGCCGAAACCCTTGCACAGTTTCCCGGTGTCCGCATCCAGCGCCAGCAGCCGGCTGTCCAGCGTGGGCGCGAACACGCGCACGCGGCAGGGCGACTTCGGCGCCGCCTGTTTGTCCACCCATACCGCCACGCCGCGCGCGCCGGTATCGGAATAGTGAAGGTCGCCGCGCGTGTGCGAATCGAAGCGCCAGCGCAGCTTGCCGGTGGCGGCATCCACCGCCACCACGTTGGTCTCGCTGGTGGGCAGGTACAACACACCCTGGTACAACACCGGCGTCGCCTCGAACGAGGTCCTGTCCCAGTCCAGGAAGTTCTTGCCGAGATCGCCGGTACGAAACGTCCAGGCGACTTTGAGCTTTTGCACATTGCCGGCGTCGATCTGCGCCA
>CAZNWR010000073.1:0-10966 GCA_964576645.1 uncultured Enterobacteriaceae bacterium
GAGATCCAGTGGTTTCTGATCGTCGACACCTTGATAACCCCAGTCGTCCAGGATCCGGTTTTCCATCCATTCCAGTGCCTCGTCGCGGGTATCGAAAATCCGGATGCCGGGTCCTTCGCCGCCGACCAGTCCGACCTGGGCCAGGTATTGCTGGATATTCTGGCGATTCGTTGACCCCGAAGGCATGCCGCACAAGAGCAGGGCGCCGCCGTGATCCGAAAGGCGATTGTGCATCTGCCGGAACAGGTTGGCCGCGGTGTAATCCATGGATTGAACCCGGCGCATGTCCAGCAGTAGCCACTTGCGCCGCGTCAGGTCCAGTTCGGCCTCGCTAAACAACTGGTCGGTGGTGCCGAAAAACAAATTACCTTGCAGGTCGAAGGCTGCCGCCTGGTCTCCGTGGTCAACCAGGATCGTCCGCGCTGCCTGGAGTCGCCGTGTCTTGGAAGACGTCTCCTTGAGAGTGGTGCGCCTGCGCAGGACAGACGTTCGGATCTGGTCGCGAATGAACAGCAGGATTGCCAGACCGACGCCGCTGGCCGAGGCGGCGATCAGACCCACGGTTTCGGCGACGATCACCACCGCCGCGATGACCGCAAAATCAAACCGGGTGTCCCGGAACTGGAGCAGCTTGAACGCGTGCCAGTCGAACATGCGAAACGCTACCACCAGGAGAATGCCTGCCAGCGCGCCGATGGGTACCCAGGCAATGAGCGGGCTCAGGGCCAGGAGCACCAGAACGGCAAAGACCCCTTCCATAAATCCCGACCATCGCGTCTTTCCGCCACTGGTCACATTCACCAGCGTCGGGCCCATGGTGCCGGAGCCGGCCATGCCGCCGACCGCGAAGGCCGCCAGGTTGGCGATGCCCTGGCCGAACAGTTCGCGGTTGGAATTGTGGCGGCCGCGCGTCAACGCATCCAGCACCACGCAGGTTTTCAGGGTATCGATGGATAGCAGCGCCGACAGGGTCAGCGCTGAAAATCCTATCAACTCCAGATCGGATGTCTTGATGGTCAGCAGGCCGTGGATCTGGGCGGAAATAGAGGAGAGCACGGAACCAGAGGCGTGCATGGAGCCGATGATCAGTGGGTTATTGTCCACCGTCAGAAGTCCCGGAACGAACAGGCCGATAAGGAAATAGGTCGCAACGCCGCCGAGCAGGCCGATGATTGCCGCCGGAACGCGGGTGGTGAGCCGCGGCGCCAGCACCATTACCACGACAGTCACGATGCCGACGACTAATCCAGGCCATTTCCACAGGTCGGGCATAACCAGCCCGTGGATCAGTCCGGTATCCTTGGGCAATCCCAACAGCTTGGGAAGCTGGCCCAGGGCGATAATGAGACCGACCCCAGACAGATAGCCGCTCACCACCGGATACGGGATGTATTTAATGAAGCGGCCGCCGCGGACCAGGCCGTAGATGACTTGCAGCAGTGCCGAAAACAAGGCAGTGAGCACCAGCAGGCCGGGAATACGCGCCGCGTCCACGCCTCCGGTCAGGAGGCCCGCTGCAAGGCCCGCGAGCACGGCCGCGGAAGGGGCACAAGGGGCGGTGACCAGGCCCGCGGTCCGTCCTGCCAGTGGGGCTATCAGCCCCAGCGCGGCGGATCCCAGCATGCCGAACAGGGCGCCTTCGCCCGCCAGACGGGGATCGATGGCGGAGAAGACCAGTACCCCGAAGGCGATGGCGGAAGGCAGGGCAACCAGCATTGAAGCAAGGCCACCCCACAGGTCCCCGGCCTGGAACGGCAGGGAAAGGGCGGGGCGCCGACTGGTATTCATTTTTAAAGGATATTCGGTATTTATGGATGCGCCTTGACCTTGGTCAGACATTTCCTAAGCGGCGGTTTGGCCTGGAATTAGCCCGCCGGCCCTATTTCTGGTCTTGTTGCACTACCGGGTAATTTACGACGATGCACGTGAGGGGAGTCCGACCAGTGCTGGTGCGGCTATCGAATACCATCGTTTTTGTAATTGGGAGGGTACATTCTTATGGATCGCGTTTTGGGGAGCACAGTACTTTGTTTTATGACCTTGACTGTGGCGTCGATGCAACTTCACGCCGCCGGTATCGAGGAAATCGTGGTTACCGCAACCAAACGCGGGGCGACGGACATCCAGACCATCCCGGGCGGCATCAACGCCATCAGCGGTAATACCCTGGATACCCAGGGGCTTCGGGATTTCGCGGACTATGCCTCCAGCGTGCCGGGGTTGAACTTCCAGGACTTGGGACCGGGAGACAAGGAATATATCATCCGCGGCATCAACGGCAACGGCCCCGCCGTGGTCGGTACTTATTTTGACGATTATGTGATCACCGCTATTGACCAGCAGGATGGCGGCGGCAAGAACGCGCCTATCAAGATGGTGGATATGGCGCGCATCGAGGTCCTGAACGGACCGCAGGGTACCCTCTACGGTGCCAACTCCATGGCCGGCAACATCCGCTTCATCCCGCGCAAGCCCAGTGCCGATGCTTTCGGCGCACACATCAACACGGATTTTTCCGACACGGAATATGGCGGCTTCAACTACACGGTAAGCGGAGCGGTGAACGTTCCATTGATAAAGGACCAGCTGGCCGTGCGTTTCGTGGGTTACCGCACTGATAACGACGGCTGGATTGATCAGCCCCGGCTGCAGACCGGGCCCACCACATTCAACGGCAATGCCAAGAATATCAACACGGAAACCACGAACGGTGGCCGGGTAATGCTGCGCTGGACGCCCAACGACCGGCTGACCGTCGACGCGCTCTACCTGCGCCAGCAGTTGGACACGGGCGGTTCGCCCCGGTTCACGGCCAAGGGGGTTCCTGCATGGCCGGATCTGACACCCGCGCTGGCCGCGGAGATGGCGCCCTACAGTGCCTCTTATCCGCCACCGGCGGCTATTCCAGGCTTGCCGTCAATCACCCCGACAAAGAACTACGTCAACACCGATATTACCGTAAACCCGCGCGCCGACGACGTGCAGCTGATGGGCGCTACCGTGTCCTACGCGTTTGACCTCGGTACCGCGACAATATCCGCCAGCCATTTCCAGCATCACATCAACTTCGTGTTCGACAGCACGCCGGTATTGTCCTTCTTCCAGGTTCCGATCCCCGGGATCACGGTGCAGCCGCAGACCTACCGGACCAACATGGTGGAGGCGCGGTTTGCCTCAAAGCTGGATGGCCCGGTGAACTTCGTGGCGGGGCTGTATTACCAGTACGATTACAACAAGTACGAGGTACAGGTGCCCACCACCGACGGCAAGGGACATCCGGCGCCGGGAGGCTGGAACCCGCTCAATTCCAATGACGCACTTCTGTATGGGGGCACGGCGTTTTTCGGCCGCCTCCGGTACGACACGACCGAGCAGAAGGCCCTGTTCGGCGAACTAACCTACAAGTTCCTTCAGCGTTGGACCTTTGTCGGTGGTTTCCGCTGGTTCAGCGCCGATCTGCGCTCAATCCAGGGCACGACCCACGGCTTCGTCGGCCAGCTTGAGGTTCCCGAGGGCCAGATCGTCGGCACCACGGCCAACGGCAATCCCATGGGCCTGCTCAAGCAGCATGGCAGTACGGTGCGGCCGAAGGTGAGCCTTTCCTACCAGCTCAGGGACGACGTCATGTTAGATGGCCTGTATTCGGAGGGCGTCCGCGTCGGCGGTATCAACCACGGCGCCCAGCCCTTCACGCCCGGCATCCCGGACACGTATAAATCCGACGAGTTGAGCAACCTTGAGTTCGGCATCAAGAGCCGCTGGCTGAATAACCGCCTGCAGGTTAATGGCGACGTGTTCTTCATCGACTGGAACAAGATCCAGGTTGAGCCGCGCGACCCGGCTTCCGTTGAGCCGTTCACCACCAACGGCGGTGAGGCGCAGGTGCAGGGCATGGAATGGGCAATCGAGTACCTGGCCACGGAGAATCTGCAACTGGATTTCACCGGCGAGTATTTCTTCAAGCATGAGTTGACCAAGAATCAGCCGGCGTTGATCGGGGCGTCGCCGTTCGTGATCACTGGATTGAAGGGTGACAAGATCCCCGAAGTTCCAGTAGTCCAGTTGTATGGTTCAGCCCAGTACACGACCCACCTGGTGGGCAGGCCGCTGACGCTGATCGGAAACATTACCTACCGCGGTTCGACCAATACGGAGTTCCGTACCAACAGCCCGTTCAACATCAAGCTGAAGTCCTACGTGCTGCTGGATTTTATCGCCAATCTGAAGCTGAACGACCATTTCACGGTAGGTGTTTACCTGAAGAATGCTACCAACGAACTGGCGGTGTACGACGGTATTGGTACGTTCCAGGACCCCCAGGCGATTGTTGCAGCGCGTCCGCGTACCTACGGCGCGACCATAAACTGGAAGTATTGATACCGGGCACGAGTTTGTTCCGGACATTGGAACGCCCGCCATCTGGCGGGCGTTTTTTTATGGCATAAATGTTCAGGGAATAAGCGCGAACACGCGGGCGGGGAAACCACTGCCGTGCAGCGGTTTTGGCCAGGTGGCGATAATGACCGCGCCGCTGGGCGGAACCTTGTCCAGGTTGGTCATCATTTCTATCTGATACTTGTTGTGGCTCAGGTGGTAGGCCTCCAGTGGATATTTTCCCTTTGAGGCAACGACACCCGGGTCCGTATCCGACGTCTCATGCCCGATGGCCGTAACGTCGCGCGTTTCGTCCAGGTATTTCAGCACCGGCCTGCTCCAGCCGGGGTAATGCCCAACGCCGTTTTTATCCCTGTTGTAGAACGCCTTCTTGTCCGGCCAGCGTTTGGACCAGTCTGTGCGCAACGCGACGAACGAGTGGCTGGGTATCGGTCCGTACCGTTTCTCCCAGGCGTGCACGTCTTTCATGGTTACAGCGTAATCCGGATTTTTCTCCACCTGCTTGTGAATGTCGATCACCACAAGCGGCAGGATCATTTCCTTGATGGGAATCTGATCCAGAGTCCGCAGGCCCTTGATAAAGTGAATCGGCGGATCGACATGCGTACCCCACTGGCCGATGAGACTGTAGCGATCGAGGCTCGCCCCATCGCCCAGCTTGCCCACGCCGGGTGTGTGCGAGAACAGCGGTGTGATGGTTTCATCACCCAGAATCGCCTCGTGGGGAATGCCGGGATGAAACGTGTGGGTCAAATCCACCAGCTTGTGCGGATCCCAGGATGCCAGCGCTTTGAGGACTTGCTCCGGGGTTGGGGGGGCGGAAGCGGGTTTTGCCGCCAGGATCGGTGCTACTGCCAGCACGCCAGCCACGAGCAGAGCCGTGGGCAGGACGTTATCCAGGAATATTTTCAACTTTTTCATCTGCTACTGAATCCGGTTTGTTGGTTGTCTTGATCGGCCGGGAGACTGCCTAGGCCGTGCTGGCCTGGTGATCCGCAGCCAACAGCCGGTAGACGGCGGGTACCACGAACAGGGTGAAGAACGTGCCGATGGCAAGTCCCGCAAAGATGACTATGCCCATGGCATGCCGCCCCGCAGCCCCGGCGCCGCTGGCGATCACCAGTGGGACGACACCGACCACCATCGCCGCCGTCGTCATCAGGATTGGCCGCAGCCGAACAGCGGCGGCCCGCTCTATGGCTTCTTTCTTGGGCACACCATCACGTTGCAGCGCATTGGCGAACTGTACGATCAATATACCATGTTTGCTAATTAGTCCCATGAGCGTAACCAGGCCCACCTCCGTGTAGATATTGAGCGTTGCCGCTCCAAGATTGATGAACAGCAGGGCACCGAATAGCGCCATGGGTACGGACACCAGGATGATTATCGGGTCCCGGAAGCTGTTGAACTGGGCGGACAGGGTCAGAAGCACGATTATCAGTGCGAACAACATGGTTGGAATAAATCCGCCGGCTTCCTGAACGAATTGTCTGGACTGGCCAGCGTAATCGGCCGCGTAAGTCGTCGACGCTTCGGAGCGCAACCAACCGCGCATTGCCTGCAGGGCCTGATTCTGTGAGACCCCCGGTGCCGGCACGGCGCTGATAGTGGCCGAGTTCAACTGCTGGAAGTGGTTAATGGATTCCGGGACAACTTCATGTTTGATGCTGGCGACGGTGGAGGCAGGGACCACCCGTCCGTCCGGTACGCGAATATAGTAGTTCAGCACCTGTGAAGGATTGAGTCTGTCGACCTGCAGTACTTGCGGGATTACCCTGTAAGATCGGCCGGCGATGGAGAAATAGTTGACATAACCGCCGCCCAGCGCCGCGCTTAGCGCCGCACCCACGTCCTTCTGGGTGAGACCGAGCGACGCGATCTTGTCGCGATCCAGATCCAGGGTTGCCTGCGGTTTGTCCAGCTTCAGATCGGAATCGACATAAAAAAACATGCCACTCTTCCTGGCCTTTTCCACCACGGCCTGGGCCACATCGTTCAGATTCTGGAACGGTTCAGTTGTCTTGATTACAAACTGAACCGGCAGACCACTCGATCCGGGCAGCGATGGAAACTGGAACACTGCAAACTTGCCGCCGGCTATGGTGTTGAGCCTGTTCCGCATCATTTGCTGGACCTGGTCCGCGGTCACCTTTCGCTGCCCCCATGGTTCCAGGACTACGCCACCAATCCCCCTGTTGCTGGTAGGAATGCCGGTGAGCTGGAACATATGGTCGAAGCCGGGCAGGGTGCGGCACTTCTGAAACGCCTCGCGCGCGTACCTTTCCATTCGCCTTACGGTGGCGTTAGGCGGCCCCTGCACCTGGTACAAAACCACCCCTTGATCCTCCTGCGGCGCCAACTCCGAGGGAGAAGTCATAAACAGGTAGCCAATCCCCAAAAGGAGCAGAACGCCCATGACCACCATGACCTGGTAGGTCTTGAGCGTGCCGTGCAAAACGCGCTGGTAGGCCCTGTGCAGGCTACCGAACATGCTGTCGAGAAGGTGCACGTAACGACCACTTTCCTGCTCCGACCGGAAAAAACGTGACGCCATCATGGGCGAAAGAGTCAACGCAATAATGCCTGATGCCGCAACCGCACCCGCCAGGGTAAACGCAAACTCCGTAAACAGCGCGCCGGTAAGTCCACCCTGGAAGCCGATTGGAACGTATACCGCGATGAGCACGATGGTCATGGCGATGATGGGGCCGCCCAGCTCACGCGCGGCAAGCAGTGAAGCCTGAAGCGGTGTTTTACCCTCCTCCTTCATGTGCCGGTCGACGTTCTCTACGACGATAATCGCGTCGTCTACGACCAGACCTATCGCCAAGACCAGTGCCAGCAGGGTAAGTAGATTGATTGAATAGCCCAGGATCTTCATAACGAAGAAGGCACCGATCAGCGACAGTGGAATAGCCACTACGGGAATGATTACGGCGCGAATGCTGCCGATAAACAGGAATATAACCAGCGTCACGATCAGCAGCGCTTCAGTGAGTGTTTTGGCCACTTCATTGATGGAAGAATCAATGAACTTGGTCGTGTCATATGCCATGGTGCCGGTAATGCCCGCGGGCAATTGCGCCTGGATCGACGGAAAAACAGAACGTACCCGCTTTATTACGTCAAGAACATTGGCATCTGGAGCCACGTTGATGCCGATGAATACGGATTGTTTGCCTGTGAAGGCAACGTCGAAATCATAATTTTCAGCGCCGAGCACCACATTGGCCACGTCCTTGAGGCGAACGATAGCGTTACCTTTCTGTTTGACTGCGAGGTTCTTGAATTGGGCCAGCGAGTGCAGGTTCGTATTCGCGGTCAGGTCCACGGTTACCGTCTGACCCTTGGTAGCACCTATGGCGGAAAGATAATTGTTGTTAACCAGTGCCTGCTGTACATCGCTTGCCGTGACCCCGTACGCGGCCATCCTGTCCGGATCCAGCCAGGCGCGAAGTGCAAAGCGGCGGGCGCCCAGTATCTCCGCATTCTGTACACCATCTATGGCGTCAAGCTGCGGCTTGACGACCCGAATAAGATAATCAGTGATCTTGTTGGCGGGCAGGATGCTGGAGTAGAACCCCATGTACAGCGCTGCAGTGGTCTGACCTACTTTTACGTCAAGCACCGGTTGCTGCGACTGCGGTGGAAGTTGGTTCTTTACCGAATTGACCTGCGTGTTGATCTCGGTGAGCGCCCGGTTGGCGTCGTAGTTGAGCTTAAGCGTTGCCGTGATCGTGGATTGCCCGTTAACGCTGGTGGATGACATGTAGTCGATCCCCTGTGCCTGGGCGATGGCCGACTCCAGGGGCTGGGTAATGAAGCCGGCGACGGTGGCCGCGTCCGCGCCGTAATAGGCGGTCGACACCGTTACCTGCGCGTTCTGGGTTTTCGGATACTGGCGTACAGTAAGCTGTTGCAGCGATCGCAGCCCCAGCACAAGGATTAGCAGGCTGATGGTAGTGGCCAGTACCGGCCGCTTGATGAAAATATCCGTGAAGTTCATCGATGTTCTCTCGCCAAGACGCCAACAACATCAAGGAAACCAAGACATGATACGGCCTCAGTTCTCTTCGAGTCCTTGGCGTGCTTTGCGATCTTGGCGAGAAGCATATTTGGTTCCGGCTTGGAAGATTATTGTTCCTGTGGCGTCGGGTTGGGGTTGTTGGCCGGCTGGACGCTGTTGTCGATAACGAGCGGCGTACCGTTTTTCAACTTCAACTGTCCGCTGGTGACGACGATATCCCCCTGTTTGATGCCTTTAAGGACCGCCACTTGGTCGCCGCGCGTCGGGCCGGTGGTGACGAACGTCTGTTTGGCTTCCAGCACCGGCTTGCCTCCCGCCTTGGCCGCCGGCTTTTTTTCCACCAGGAACACGGTCGAGCCGTAAGGATTGAAGGTTACGGCAGTCTGCGGCAAGGTCAGGTAGCGCTGGGTGGAGCCGGCGGCAACCTGTACCCGGGTATACATGCCGGGCACCAGGGAATGTTCCGGATTGCTGATGCGCGCTTCAATCCGGACGTTGCGCGTATCGGTATCCACTTTCGGGTTGATGGCGGTGATACTGCCCTCGAATGTACGGTTCGGGTAGGCGTCCAATCTGGCGGTGACCTTCTGTCCGGTCCTGACCACGCTGAGCGATTGCTGCGGTAGATCAAAGTCAAGGAATATGGGATCTAACTGCTGCAGCGTAACCAGGGTCTCGCCGGCATTAATGTACTCTCCGGGATTCATGGTGGTAATACCCAGTGTTCCCGAGAACGGCGCCCGTATCGTTTTCTTTGCCAACAGGGCAGTCTGCATGTCGACGTTGGCCTTTGCTTCTTCCAGGTCGGCCTTGGCGGTGTCGTAGTCCGACTGGCTGATGGCATGCATCGAGAGCTGTTTCCTGGCGCGCCCGAAACCCAGTTCCGCCAGGTGCAGGGCTGCCTTAAGTTGCTCCAGCTTTGCCGTGTCATCGGCATTTAGCAGCCGGAACAGCACGTCACCGCTGGAGACGTCCGAGCCGGATTTCATTTCCACATCGGTGACCATTCCCGCGACTTCGGAGCTGATATCTACTCCGCGCACGGCGCGGAATGTGCCGACGGCCGACAATTTCGGCTGCCAGGTTTCCATTCTGGCGACGATGGTGGATACGGTTTGGGCAGGTTCGGTATGCCTTGTGCGGAACTTCGCGATCATGGCGGCTTTATAATTATTGAAGCCGACGATACCGCCAAACAGCAGGGCTACGGCCAGTAGCATGATGACCATGCGTACTTTCATTCTGGATGCTCCATATGGCTCTTGGTTTTATCCCGGGGTCGCGGAAACTTGTCAGGTAAGAACGGGGCCGGGTCCGCGACGCTCATTCCGGTGCGGAAACACGCCGCGCACGCGCTTCTAAGGGACCGGGGGTCGCGTACTCTAATGCGAATTATACCGTCATTTCAAGTCTGCGCCCGCGCAATTAAGGAGTGGAATCAGGATATTGCATTTGATGGAACGGTCCAGTGCCGTGGCTTCTCACCGGGTCACCATTTTGGGGTATTCATCCACATTGGGGCGGTGCGTGCATTGACTAATATACGTACACGGCACAGACTGATGGTTGGTCGTTTAACCAGGCGTGCAGTGCCCGTCACCTAGAGGAAATGCCGAGTGTCCCTCAGGTATTGTCCATATCTTAGAATGTCGAACAGGACCATCGTCGCATGCCAACGGACCTGTCGATGAAAGAGCGCGCGCGCACACCGGTCCGCACTGCTGCGACGATCAGCCGCGGCCCGATTGACCGGCAACTCCGCACATGAGTCTGAAGCCCGCGTGCACGGCTCCGCTTGGAGATCTGGGCGATTTCCACGGCGACAGAGCCGTGGAAATCAGCGACGACATTTTTCAGCGGGCGCTGGCAGTCGTACACGATGGTGTCGTGATTACAGACGCCGTGCGGCTGGACCACCCCATCATTTATTGTAACTCGCAATTTCAAGATATAACCGGATATAGCGCGGGGGAGGTTATCGGCCGCAACTGCCGTTTCCTGCAGGGGAAGGAAACGGACCATGAGTCGGTTGCCCGCATTCGCGACAGCCTGGCGCGCGGGGAGGCGGTAACGACCGAAATTCTAAATTACCGGAAAAACGGGCAGCCGTTCTGGAACCGTCTTTCAATTGCCCCCATACGTGATATGAACAATCTCGTTACGCATTTTGTCGGCATACAGCACGACATGTCCGAATATGTTGAGATGACCGAGCGGCTTTCTTACGAAGCCTCCCACGACCATCTTACAAAGTTGTATAACCGGCGCGAATTCCAGCGCCAGCTCAGCCGTCTTGTGCGGGAGGTTCAGCACGGAAAGGAAACACATTGTGTTCTGCATCTGGACCTGGATGAATTCAAAATTATCAACGATACGGCGGGACATGCCGCCGGCGACAGTGCCCTGCTCGAAATTGTTGCAAGATTCAAAGCCGAGTTGCGCAAGGGCGATCTCCTGGCGCGCCTGGGCGGCGATGAGTTCGGTTTGATCCTGGGGCACTGCGACCTGTCCGTTGCAGAGGCGATTGGCTGGAAGCTGGTG
>CAZNWR010000073.1:10976-12062 GCA_964576645.1 uncultured Enterobacteriaceae bacterium
TCAAGTACGGCGGAAGGTCCTTTCCGTTGGGGCTCAGCGTCGGAATTGCCCAGGTGGATCAGAATACAGCGTCCACGACTGAAGTTTTGAAGAACGCGGACGTCGCATGTTACGCGGCGAAAAGCGCGGGAAAGAATAGCGTACGGATCTTCAAGTGCGGTGCGGAAGAAATTTCCCAGCACTTGAATGACATGCTTTCAATACAGGACATCGCCCGCGCCGTGAGCGAGGACAGTTTTGTACTGCATAAACACGGTATTTACCGGGTGTCCGCGGAAACCGGCGAGCCCGGCAGCCTCGCCGCGGAGGAGATCCTGGTCCGCATGCGGGTGGGAGATCGGCTCATCGGTCCGGGGCGTTTTCTCCCCGCAGCGGAACGGTTCAACATGATCAGCGCTATCGATATTTGGGTGGTAAACAACCTGTTTTCGTATCTGCGCAATCAATCGGCGTTCGATCGGCATTCCTGCTTCAATATCAACCTTTCAGGACAGTCTCTGGGTGATGATTCTTTTACCAACAACCTGGTCGCTGGACTGGAGCGCTTGCAGAACCATTGCCCCAATCTGTGTTTTGAAATCACTGAGACTTCCGCTATCCGCGACATTGAAGCCGGGATACGTTTCATGAACAATCTGCGCCGCTGCGGCAGCCGCTTCGCGCTGGATGATTTCGGCAGCGGCTTGTCATCTCTGGCGTACCTGAAGGCGATACCAGTGGACTTTCTCAAGATTGATGGCAGCCTGGTCATGGGTATTGAGGGCGACGCCAAGGGGAGGGCGATGGTGAAGTCCATCAGTGACATGGGACACAGCCTGGGGATGCGCATCATCGCGGAGTATGTTGAAACCGCGGAGTGCCTGGAAGTACTGCGGGAAATCGGAGTGGATTACGCGCAAGGCTATTATTTTGAAAAGCCGCAGCCCCTCCTGCCGCTGCGAGCCAGGTCGGATGTTTGAGCCGGACGCCGACGCCTCCGGCCCGGTGTTCTTGTTCCGGCAACTGTTCGACCCGGTATCCTCCACCTATACATACCTGCTGGCAGACGGAGCATCCCGCGAGTCGGTGCTGATCGATCCGGTGTTT
>CAZNWR010000074.1:0-12030 GCA_964576645.1 uncultured Enterobacteriaceae bacterium
CAACCTCCAGATTGGATTCCTCATCGATCCCCTGTCCGTGACCATGATGGTGGTCGTGAGCTTCGTGTCGTGGATGATCCACATATATACCATCGGCTACATGCACGACGATCCCGGATATCAGCGCTTTTTCAGTTACATTTCCCTGTTCACGTTCGCCATGCTGATGCTGGTGATGTCCAACAACTTCGTACAGTTGTTTTTCGGTTGGGAAGGCGTCGGCCTGGTGTCTTATCTTCTCATTGGATTCTGGTTCAATCGTCAGTCTGCAATTTTTGCCAGCTTGAAGGCGTTCCTTACGAACCGGGTAGGGGACTTCGGGTTTGTCCTCGGGATCGCCGCAATCCTCATGTACTTTCATTCCCTGGATTATACGACCGTGTTTCAGGCGGCGCCGTCAATGGTCGGCACTACCATGCACCCGTACGGCGGGGCGCAATGGCCGCTCATGACTTTTATATGCGTGTGCCTGTTTGTCGGCGCAATGGGCAAGTCGGCGCAGTTCCCGTTGCATGTCTGGCTGCCGGATTCGATGGAAGGCCCGACCCCGATATCCGCCCTGATCCATGCCGCTACCATGGTTACCGCGGGGATTTTCATGGTCGCGCGCATGTCACCGCTGTTCGAATGTTCTGATACCGCGCGCAGCCTGATCCTGATCATCGGTGGAATCACCGCCTTCTTTATGGGATTGGTGGGACTGGTTCAGAACGATATAAAGCGGGTGATTGCCTATTCCACGCTCTCGCAACTGGGTTACATGGCCGTGGCTCTCGGCGCGTCTGCTTACGCAGCCGCCATTTTTCATTTGGTGACGCATGCGTTCTTCAAAGCACTGCTGTTTCTGGCCGCGGGCTCCGTTATTATCGCGCTGCATCACGAGCAGGATATGCGCAAGATGGGCGGCTTATACCGGTACATGCCTATCACGTGGATCACCTGCCTGATTGGCTCCCTGGCGCTCATTGGTTTTCCGGGCACCGCCGGATTCTTTTCCAAGGATTCCATAATCGAGGCGGTCCACGCCTCACATCTCTGGGGTGCCGGGTTCGCGTACGCGGCGGTGCTGTCCGGAGTATTGGTTACTTCCCTTTATACGTTCCGGCTGTTTTTCCTTACCTTCCACGGTAAGGAGCGCATGGACAGAGAAACCTGGAAGCACCTGCGCGAATCGCCCGCAGTCGTGACGGTGCCGTTGGTCGTGCTGGCCATAGGTTCGTTGGTGCTGGGCGGGTTCCTGGTGGGACCGATGCTGTATCACGGCTACTTCGGATCCGCGATTTACGTTGCGCCCGCACACGATGTGCTGGCCCGGATGGGAGAAGATTATCACGGCGCATTTCCAATGGTCCTGGAATCACTGCGCAGTGTGCCGCTTTACCTGGCGCTGGCGGGCATCGTCATTTCCTGGTTCTTGTATATCAGGCATCCGGGGATGCCGGCGGTACTGGCTCGTCGATTCAGCGTAATCTACACCATCCTCATAGAGAAATACGGGGTCGATGAGCTTTACCAGTTCGTGTTCGCCCGCGGTTCGCGCGGCATCGGGCGATTGCTCTGGCGTGTCGGCGACGTGCGCATCATCGACGGCTTTTTTGTGAACGGCTCAGCCCTGGCGGTACGCTGGTTTTCCGGCGTGGTAAGGACCCTGCAGTCCGGTTTTCTGTATGACTACGCGTTTGCCATGATTATTGGCTTGATCGTGTTCCTGGCGCTTTTCGTACATCACCTTTTGTAGACGGATCGGCGCATGGAGTTCACCATTCCCTACCTCAGTCTGTTGATCTGGACGCCTATCCTGGGCGGGATATGGGTATTGTACGCGGGGGACCGCCAGGCGCAGACGGTCAGGTACCTTACCCTGGCCGTGTCTATCGTCGTCTTCCTGTTGTCGGTGATGGTTTACATGCGGTTCCAGGACTCCACCTATGCCATGCAGTTCGTTGAATTCGCGCCCTGGATCAAAACCTTCCAGATAAATTACCACCTGGGGATAGACGGTATCTCCTTGCCGCTCATACTTTTGACCACGTTCACAACCGTGCTGGTGGTTCTCGCGGGCTGGGAATCGATCGAGACGCGGGTTGCACAATACATGGCGGCCTTCCTGATCCTGGAAGGCTTGATGATCGGTGTATTCGCTTCGCTGGACGCGATCTTGTTCTACTTTTTCTGGGAAGCGATGCTGATTCCGATGTTTCTGATTATCGGTATATGGGGCGGTCCCAATCGCATCTACGCGACCGTGAAATTTTTCCTGTACACGTTCCTCGGATCTGTGTTCATGCTGGTGGCGCTGCTGTACCTCTATTCAAGGGCGGGCAGTTTCTACATCCCCGACCTGTACAGCCTGCCGCTTTCACTTAATGAGCAAAAGCTGATTTTCATGGCGTTTCTGCTGGCATTCGCGGTCAAGGTGCCCATGTGGCCGGTACACACCTGGCTGCCTGATGCGCACGTCGAGGCCCCGACCGGCGGATCCGTCATTCTTGCGGCGATCATGCTGAAGATGGGCGGCTATGGTTTTTTGCGTTTCAGTCTGCCGATCACCCCGGATGCAAGCGTCGCCTATTCGGATTTTATGATTGCGTTGTCGCTGATCGCCATCGTGTATGTCGGGTTCGTTGCGCTGGTGCAGCAGGACATGAAGAAGCTGATTGCATATTCGTCCATATCGCACATGGGTTTCGTGACGCTCGGGTTTTTCATAAGTTTTGCGATATACGGCGCCACGGGCTCCAGCGGCGGCTCCATCATGGGAATCGAGGGCGGAATAATGCAGATGATCTCCCATGGGTTCATTTCTGGCGCACTGTTTCTGTGCGTGGGTGTGATGTATGACCGTATGCACAGCCGGCAGATTGCGGATTACGGAGGTGTCGCAAACACCATGCCACATTTCGCCGCATTCATGATGCTGTTTGCCATGGCCAACTGCGGACTGCCCGGAACGTCCGGTTTTGTCGGAGAGTTTCTGGTGATACTCAGCAGTTTTCAGGCAAGCACGTGGATAGCGCTGCTTGCTGCGACAATCATGATTCTCGGCGCCGCGTATACCCTGTGGATGTACAAGAGGGTGATTTTCGGCGATGTCGCTAATGAGCGCGTCGCGGAATTGACGGACATAACGGGGCGCGAACAGCTCTTTCTGGCGTTGCTCGCCGCGGCAGTGCTATTGCTGGGCATCTGGCCGGAGCCGCTGTTTAATATCATGCATCCTTCCGTCGAGCATCTGTTTCAACACCTGATGAATTCAAAACTGGGACCGTAACGGTGAACCTTACAGCTCAACTTGCGCTCGCCGCACCGGAACTGGCCCTGCTGGGACTCATATGCGTGACGCTGGTACTCGATACTGTCGCGATCGGACAGAGCAAGGTTGTCACCTACTGGTTCGCGCAGTTCTCCCTCCTGTGCATTCTTTTTCTGGTGATTTACCTGTTTCCATCACACATGATTGTGGCGCTGGGAGGGCATTTCGTCAGCGACCCGATGAGCGCGGTCCTGAAGGCGGTGGTGTGTATTATCAGTCTCGTTGCATTTTTCTACTCCTACGACTATCTGACCGAGCACGGTCTGGTGCGCGGGGAGTATTTCATTCTCGGTCTCTTTGCGGTGCTGGGGATGATGGTCTTGATCTCGGCGTACAGCCTGTTGAGTGTGTATCTGGGATTGGAACTGCTTTCGCTTTCTCTGTATTCAATGGTGGCTCTGCACAGGGATTCGACGCTGGCTTCAGAGGCGGCTATGAAGTATTTCGTGCTGGGGGCGCTGGCGTCGGGCATGCTCTTGTATGGTATTTCGATGCTTTACGGCGCAACCGGTACGGTGGAGTTGTCGGGCGTATCCCATTTCATCGCGCACCATGGGGCCGGCGATCCACTGGTCCTGCTGGGTCTGGCCTTCGTGATGGTGGGAATAGCCTTCAAGCTCGGTGCGGTTCCGTTCCACATGTGGCTCCCGGATGTTTACGAGGGCGCACCGACCTCGGTGACGCTTTTTATCGGGAGCGCACCGAAAATCGCCGCCTTTGCAATGGCTATCCGGATCCTGGTTGACGGCATGGAGCCCGCCAAGGCTGACTGGATCGGGATGCTGGTGATACTTTCCGTGTTGTCGATGGCGGCCGGCAACATCATTGCCATATCGCAGAGCAATATCAAACGTATGTTGGGTTATTCCACCATAGCCCACGTCGGGTTCATGCTGTTGGGCCTGATCAGCGGCACGCAGTCAGGTTATGCGAGCTCCATGTTCTACATGGTCGTGTATGCAGTAATGAGTGTCGGCGCCTTCGGCATGGTGATCCTGCTGGGGAGGAGTGGCCACGAAGCCGATCAACTGCTCGATTTCAAGGGACTGTCGCGACGCAGCCCTTGGTTTGCTTTCATTATGATGGTGCTTATGTTTTCCCTTGCCGGAGTGCCTCCCTTTGTCGGTTTCTGGGCCAAGTGGTTTGTAATCAAGGAGGTGGTTGCGGTGGGGCACATTTGGCTGGCGTCTGCCGCCGTGGTCCTGTCCGTTATCGGCGCCTACTATTACCTGCGTATTATCAAGTTGATGTACTTTGATGAACCGGAGCGTATGACCGCCATCAAGGCATCGCAGGAGATGCGATTTGTCATAAGCCTGAATGGACTCGCCGTGCTGGTATTGGGATTTCTCCCGGGCACGCTCATGTCATTGTGTGTGTGGGCGATAGGGATGTAGGATCTGCAGGGGGTTCGAGCCGCAGCTCAATGGTCGTTCTGAATTCTGAGAGGAACGGCGTGGCGGTACCCGGGTGACGGACACGCTGTGAATACTTGCTGCCCTACGCTGTCCTGCTGCGCTTGCAAGTCCGAGGATCGCCGTCCCTGGCGAACCCGCTCGGCGGGGCAAATGTTCATCTGACGTTTGCCTGATTCCGCTTCGCCCCTGTACGCTTGATCACCGCGCCCCTGCGGCTCACGGTCCGTCACCCGGATATAGTGACCCCGGTCGATTTGGATCAAGCTCCGGGGCGGCTTTACAGAGATCCGATTCGGCCGCCGACCCGCACGGTGGATCCTGCCTGCACGCTCGTATCCCAACTTACGGCCTTTTCTCTGTACAGGAGGATAACGGTGGAGCCCATGTTGAAGCGCCCGATTTCAGTTCCCTTGGAAAACAACGGACCATCATAGTCGTACACCGAGCCGATGCGCGGCCGTACTGGCGTGACCTGGCCGTGCCAGACGGTTTCCATGCTGCCGACGAAGAGAGCCCCGACCATGCAGACAATCATCGGGCCGCACTCGGTGTCGAACCGGCACACGACGCGCTCATTGCGCGCGAACAGCCCGGGGATCCGCTCGGTGGCGGCGTGATTAACGGAAAACAGCGCACCGGGGATATATGTCATGCGCGTCAGCCTGCCATCCAGCGGCATGTGGATCCGATGATATTCGGACGGCGCCAGATAGAGAGTGGCAAAACAGCCATTGCGAAAGGGAGCGCATTCGCCGTCCGTCCCGCCCAGCAGATCCCTGACGCTGAACCATTTGCCTTTGGCCTGAATTATCTGTTCTTCATCCAGACTGCCGATCCGGCTCACAATGCCGTCCACCGGAGAGACCAGTGCGCTGCCGCCGGCAATGGGGCGCGCGTCGCGTCTCAGGGGCCGGGTAAAAAAGTCATTGAAACTTGTATATTCCTCGATGCCGGGACGCTCGGCTTCGTCCATGCGCACCCTGTAGCGCCTCATAAAGGTCCGGATCAGAAAATTTTTCCACGGCCGCCATGCACAGCGTGTTGCAGCGTATATTATCCTGGACAGAAGGTGCTGTGGCAGCAGGTACTGGATTAGAACCATGGCGCGGCGACACGTCGATTTGGAAGAGGTGCGATAGTCGCTCTACGGGCTGGACACAGGACGGGTAAAGGGCGTGGAGCGACTGGCGTCATGGATGAACTCGGGACCGGGCCAGGGGTGGCTCAGGAAGTGAAAACACCTTGCCCCCATCCTTCTTGCATATTCACTCGCATTCTCGTCCACACGGCACCCATATATGCAGCGGAATTCAGAACATCTATCTAGTGTCAGGATGTTTGATTTGAGGTGCACTGTATTGTCAGGCGCCGGTCTGGCGCCGTAGAAACTCGCGGATGTTGTGGAAGCGTGCGAGCATGGTTTCCGCATCGAGTGGCGGCGCAAATACCGTAATCAACTGCCTGTGCGGGTCGATGAGAAACACGGACGCTGAGTGGTTGACCTGATAGTTCCCACCACCACCCATTTCTCCGCGGGACGAGGTTACCCCGAACTGCTGACGGACTTGATGAAGTTCTTCCGGCGTACCGTCAAGACCGATGAAATTCCTATTAAAGTTACGGAGGTAATGACGCAGAACCGCCTCTGTGTCGCGGGCGGGATCGACCGTGATAAACACGGTCTGAATTGCGGCATTGGTGGTCTTTTTCAGTTTTTTCTGCACCTGGTTCAGCGTGGTCAGAGTCAGCGGGCAGACATCCGGGCAATGGGTATAGCCGAAGTACAGAAACGACCACTTCCCATCAAGGCGCCTCAAGTCGAATGCCTTCCCGTCCTGGTCGACGAGTCTAAATGGCTGAACTTGCTTCGGGTTGGGCCACAACATGCCGTCGGGCGGGGGTACCGACGTCAGCAGGTACTGGCGCCCCAGGTATAGACCTATCCCCAGACCGACTGCGATCATGATGACAATGAGGATCAGGGACCTGACTGTACGACTAAGCTGCAATTCTCAAGCCCCTTCTACTGTTGCTGCCGATACATTCGCTGTGGCGGCTAGAACTCCCTGAGACTGGCGCGACGTAGTGTGGGCTACCTTCGCGCCATCCTTGGGTCCGTGTGCGGCGTTACAGCGGCACCTCGACAGCCTCGCGATGAACGGGTTTGAGAATTGCAGGTTGCAGGTCATTGCCAGGGATTATATCTCAACAGTGGGGCCGACTCAGAGAGCATTTCCGATATAATAATGCGCCTTCTCCATAGTTTGACAAAGCGACTTCAATTCCGGTTCTGGAAGACTCCTGCTCCGGCCGGCCACGGGTATTGGGCCAGGATCACCATGCAGTGTGGCAGACGACGGCATATTAACTGGGTAACGCAATGATAAGAAGAATATTGATTTGCTCTTGGGCTGCGTTGTTGACGTTTCCGGGCGTGGCGTTTGCGGCCACCGAAGGACTGCAGCACCGGTTGGATCTGACTGAACACTGGGCCGGATATTTGTCCTTGGCAATCTTCGTATTGGCCTACGTGCTCGTGGTCATGGAAGAGTATCTGCACCTGCGAAAATCCAAGCCGGTCATTGTCGCCGCCGGACTTATCTGGGGTATCGTGGGCTGGGTTTACGCGATGCACGGGGACAGCCATACCGTATCGAACGCGGTGCGTGCAAATCTCCTGGAATATGGCGAGTTGTTCCTGTTTTTGCTGGCGGCCATGACCTACATCAATACCATGGACGAACGGGGAGTCTTCAGCGCCTTGCGGGCGTGGATGGTATCCAGCGGATTTTCGCTGCGTACCGTATTCTGGCTCACCGGGCTCCTGTCATTCTTTATTTCACCCGTCGCAGATAATCTCACTACCGCCTTGTTGATGTCGGCTGTAGTGCTGACCGTGGCCCCCGACAATCCCAAGTTCGTGACGGTGTGTTGTATCAGTATCGTGGTGGGCGCAAACGCAGGGGGTGCCTTCAGTCCCTTCGGTGACATCACCACGCTGATGGTATGGCAGGCGGGAGTGGTCAAGTTTCATGAGTTCTTTGATTTGTTCATTCCATCGCTGATGAACTGGCTTATACCGGCATTCATCATGAGTTTCGCGGTGCCGAAGACCAGACCCAAACCGATGGAACAGCATTTTCACCTTCGTTATGGCGCTTTTGTCGTTGTGGGGCTGTTCATCTTGACCATCGCCATGGCCGTAGTAGGTCGCCGCTACCTGCATCTGCCTCCGGTGATGGGGATGATGACCGGACTCGGGATCCTGAAGCTGTATGGATACCACCTGACCCAGCGCGATCTGAAGAAAATGAGCGAGCGGCGGTTGGTGGAACGCGGCGCGCTGCCAGCGGACTTCGGTGGGGAAAACCTGGCGGTGGAAGAGGCGCCTCGCAAGGCGTTCAACATCTTCGTGTCCATGAAAAGGGCGGAATGGGACACGCTGATGTTCTTTTACGGCGTTATTCTGTGCGTTGGGGGCCTCGGTCTTATCGGTTACCTGGCGTTTGTTTCCCGCCATATGTACCTTGGCCTGGGAGCGACTACAGCGAACGTGCTAGTGGGTCTTCTTTCCTCGATTATCGACAATATTCCTGTTATGTACGCCGTATTGACCATGCATCCTGAAATGAGCCATGGTCAATGGTTGCTGGTCACAATGACAGCCGGGGTGGGCGGCTCCCTGTTGTCGATAGGGTCAGCAGCGGGAGTGGGAGTGATGGGACAGGCGCGAGGCATATACACGTTTTTTTCGCACCTGAAGTGTGCGTGGGCGGTGGCGCTGGGTTACGCCGTCAGTATCTGGCTGCATCTGTGGCTCAATTCCGGCACCTTCTTATTATCGGCGCATCATTATTGACGGGCGGAGTGAGGCTTCAATCCCGGAAATTGACGAACTGCAGGGGAATCTCGAACTTTGCACTCTTGATGGCGGCTATGACCTGTTGAAGGTCGTCGCGCTTTTTTCCTGAAACCCGTACCTGGTCGCCTTGAACGGCGGTCTGGACTTTGAGTTTCGATTCCTTCACCAGTTTCACCAGGGACCTGGCCTGGTCTTTATCGATGCCTTGGGATACGGTCACCGACTGGCGCGCTTCATTCACTGCTTCCTGAATGGAACCGTAATGGAGACAGCGCACATCGATGCCGCGCTTGGCCATTTTTGTGTTCAGGATCTCGGCGATCTGCTTTACCTGGAACTCCGAGGGTGCGGTTAAGGTAAGTACCGTATCTTCGGATCTTTCAATCTTCGATCCTGTCCCCTTGAAATCGAATCTTGTCGATATCTCGCGGCTGGTCTGATCGACGGCGTTCGTCAATTCGTGGGAATCAACTTGTGACACGATATCAAAAGATGGCATATGCAGAATCCGTTTCGTCTGAAATTCCAGGACGCAATCGTTGTACCTACGCCGAACGCTTTTCCTGGCGCAGACCAGTCGGCAATGCAGGTCGAATGTAGGGTACAACCAACGACACTTTGCCCGCGAGGTGCGCGACCCTGATCTTGCGCCAGTAATCGGCCGTGAGCAAATCACCATGTACCTCGAGGAATACCGAACGCAAGGGGGCGTCCATGGACAGAAACTTGATGAATTCCTCCGGGAAGATGTCATTTTCGCCCACGTAGAACCAGGCATCCGATCGCATCATATCGTCTTCATTTTCCGCCTCCGGCATTTCACGGAAGTTGCAATCCGTCACCAGACTTACTTCGTCATAGTCGTAGAAGACGACACGGCCATGCCGCGTCACACCAAAATTTTTCAGCAGAAGATCTCCGGGGAAAATATTGGTTTGCGCCAGATCCTTGATGGCCTGGCCGTAATCCAGTACGGCGTTTTGTGCTTCCGGGGAATGAACTTCATTCAGGTATAGATTCAGGGGCCTGACCCTGCGTTCGATATAAACATGTTTTATGGTCAGCTTGTCTCCGTGGACCCGGGCGGTCTCCCGGGCCTCACCCAGCAGTTCATCCAGCAGCTCGGGGGAAAATCGGCTCGCCGGGAATTCCAGGTTGAGAAACTCCTGGGTGTCAATCAGGCGTCCGGCTTTGTCGTGCTTTGACACCAGCTTGTATTTCTCTATGACGTCGTCTCGGCTTATGGTCTTAGGATAGCCGAACTTGTCGCGAATTACCTTGAATACAAGGTCATAAGTGGGCAGGTTGAAAACAATCATAACCAAACCCTTGTCGCCGGCGGCGTGAACGAATTTGTCGCTCGTATTGTTCATGTGGTAGATGAACGTTCGGTAACGCTCGGTCTTGCCCTGGCGCAGGCGGCCCAGCACGGTGTACAACTCATCTATCGGTTTTCGCGGCAGGATGGAACGCAGGAACTGCACCGCTCCTATAACGGAACTCGGATCGGCAAAATAGTAGGATCGTGTATAGCTGAAGATGATGCTGACTTCTTCTTCCGAGAGCAGCACTGCATCGACGGAAATTCCACGATCCGAGTTCTTGAGCGCGATGACTATGGGAGATACCTGTTGCTGATGTATGAAACGCCCGACGAGGTAGGCCCGCGCCGACTGGTAGAAGACGGAATCTATGAAATCGAAACGTTGAAATTCACCGGACCCGTCCAGGTACAGGCGCGCGAACTGTTCTATTTTCTGCTCCACACGTTCCGCATCCCCGGTCAGGTCCTCGTAGGCGACACGAAAACTGAAATCAGTAAATATTTTCTTGAAGATTTCGCTAAATGAGCCCCAGTATGGATATCGCTTCAGCCGTAGCGGTTCAGCCAGTGAAAACCCCTCTTCGGGTGAAGGTGACACAAACTCCAGCTCGGGATCGACGCCGACCGTGCCGAAGATCCTGCGGGTGATGGAATTGAAGAAGGTCTTCATAAAGCCCGCGTCTGGAACGTTGTCGAGCCGCTGTCCGTAATACCAGCGGATTTCGTTCCACAGAGTGTGGTCGGCGACGCGGGGTCCAAGCTTGGCCTGCAGAGACGTGATGACGCGCCTCACGGACTTTTCGTATAACTCGACCCGCTCCGCAGTATCTTCTTCGTGTCCTTTCCAGTCCCGCTGTTCAAACCGGCGGCGGGCGCGATCGGTTACGCGAGCGAAGTTTTCGTTGTAGCGGAGAAAGCCCTCGTAGATGAGCTTACTGCATTGCGCAACGGCCTGCCTGTCGAGCGCCATCAACTTGTCCGTCTACATGTTGCGTACCAAAGCCGCGGCAAACTCGCTGCACTTCAGTTCGGTGGCATCGTCCATCAAGCGCGCAAAGTCATATGTTACCGTTTTGGCGCCGATGGTTCTGTCCATGCTGCCGATAATTCTTTCGGCTGCCTCGGTCCAGCCCATGTAACGCAGCATCATTTCGCCGGACAAGATCAATGAACCCGGGTTGACCTTATCGAGGTTTGCGTACTTGGGCGCGGTTCCGTGCGTCGCTTCAAAAATTGCGTGGCCGGTCTCGTAGTTAATATTACCGCCCGGTGCGATCCCTATGCCTCCCACCTGGGCGGCGAGGGCGTCGGAAAGATAATCGCCGTTCAGGTTCATTGTGGCGATGACGTCGAATTCCTGCGGCCTCGTAAGTACCTGTTGGAGGGTAATATCCGCTATCGCATCCTTTACGAGCACCTTGCCGGCGCCAAGCGCCGCCGCCTGTTCCTTGTTGGCGTCGTCGCCGCCTTTTGCCGCCTTGGTTCTTTCCCACTGTTCCCATGTATAGGTCTTGGCGCCGAACTCCTGTTCGGCGAGCGCATAGCCCCAGTTTCTAAATGCGCCTTCGGTGAACTTCATGATGTTGCCTTTGTGCACAAAGGTCAGGCTCTTACGCCCGTTGTCGATGGCGTAACGCAGGGCCGCACGCACCAGGCGTTCAGTACCCTCCTTGGATACCGGCTTGATGCCGATGCCCGAAGTTTCAGGGAATCGGATTTTCTGATAATAGCTGGGAAACTGTTCCTTCAGCAGTTCCATAAACTTGCGGGCGTCCGCTCCGCCTGCTTCGAATTCAATGCCCGCATAGATATCTTCCGTGTTCTCACGGAAGATGACGATATCAATGTACTCAGGGTGCTTGACCGGTGAGGGTACGCCCTTGTACCAGCGCACCGGCCTGAGACACACGTACAGGTCCAGCAATTGTCTCAATGCCACGTTGAGCGACCGTATTCCGCCGCCAACGGGGGTGGTCAGCGGACCCTTTATGGCAACCAGATACTCGCGGCAGGCGGCAAGTGTATCTTCCGGCAGCCCGGATCCGGTTGCGCGATTTGCCTTTTCTCCCGCCAGGACCTCGAGCCAGTGAATGCATCGCTCTCCGCCGTAGGC
>CAZNWR010000075.1:0-11918 GCA_964576645.1 uncultured Enterobacteriaceae bacterium
GATAAAAACCACTGCCGCCGCCCGGATTTCCATTGGCGCTGTACCCGCCCTGTGAAATCACGGCGAAGACGGTTCTGCCGCCGCTTCCCGCGGCCACGGCGATTCCTATCTTGCCGAGATCACCCGCCGGCAATCCCTTGCCACCGACCCGGGTCCAGTGTTTGCCTTCGTCTACGCTCTTGTAGATCCCCGAGCCGGGGCCGCCCTGTGCCTGAAAGTAGTCGAGCCAGGGATGCAGGCGCATCTGCCACGTTGCCGCGTAAACCACCCGCGGCTGTTTCGGATCCCACGCCAGGTCCACGGCACCGGTCTGATCATTTACCCGCAGTACATGGTGCCAGTGTTTGCCGCCGTCATTGGTGAGATACACGCCGCGCTGTTGGTTAGGGCCGAAGGCGTGACCGAGGGCCGCGACAAGCACTTTATCGGGATTGGTCGGATCGACAAGAATACGGCCGATGTGGCGGCTGTCTTCCAGGCCCACGTTCCGCCAGGTTTTCCCGCCATCATCCGAGCGGTAGACACCATCGCCGGCCATGTCGTCGTAACGGACGGTTGTCTGGCCGGTTCCCACGTAAATGATCTTCGGGTTCGACAGGGAAACGGCGAGTGCGCCCACCGCCGAGGCCGACTCGTGCTGCATGAGCGGCTCCCAGCTGCGCCCGGCGTTGCTTGTTTTCCATACGCCGCCGCCGGCTCCGCCGAAATAAAAGACATTGGGTTGACCCGGCACGCCGCTCGTCGCCGTCGCCCAGCCGGCGCGGTAGGGCCCGACCTGGCGCCAGCGCATGCCGGCATAGGCGCTGTCGGGGACGGCCTGCGCATACAGGGATGCAGCGGGTGCCATCGAGATAAGTAACAGCAGCAGCCGGAAGTATGGCCGTTGTTTGCCATACCGCAAACCTTTCCCGGGTGTTTTTTTGTTTGAGAGGATGTCTTTCATTTTCATCTTTGACCCTGACTTTTATTTCTCCGCGGACGCTAACAGTACCGGCCGGCCGCGGCGATCGGTACTGGCGGTAACCCGGACCCGCCGTGTGCGGGCCGTACAGCTCTCCTCCAGATAGGCGATCACCACCGGACCGCAGTCCAGCTGGATGTTGCCGATGCGCAGTGGCAGGTAATCGCGCAGGAACTCGTCGATGCTTGCATGCAACTCGGTCGCGGCCTGCAGTTTTCCGCCGGCAGGTTGTTCCTTCGGCGCTGGTGAGCCGCCCAGGCAGCGGCGGCAGATTTCCTGCTGCGGATACTGCACGTAGCCGCAGTCCGGACAGGTCTGCAGCATGAGACCCTTGCGGCGCGCGGCGGCGGCCGGGCGCTTCCACGGCACCTTGCGTTTTGTAGCGGCCTTGCCCGCATTCATTTGTGCGATCCCTTCACGATGATGGCCGCGCTGGTGGACAGGCAATGATCGTAGATGGCCATGCCGTAGCCGCTCACCAGCCCCATGCGCGCGTCCGGTACGCGGTTGGGCGCGCGCGCGTCGGTTAACTGGCGAATGCCCTCGACGATCCCCAGGTGCTGGCCCGCCGCCCCGGCCTGGCCGGCGGAAAGCATGCCGCCGCAGGTGTTCTGGGGCAGCCCGCCGCCGTCGATCGTCAGTGGCGTTTCGCGCACGAAGCGCGCTGCTTCTCCTTTATCGCAGAACCCCAGGTCTTCCAGTTGCAGCATGACGATCACCGGGTAGTCGTCGTAAGTCTGCAGAAAATCCATGTCGCGCGGGCCGACACCTGCCATGGTATAGAGCTGATCGCGGAACATTGCCCAGCCGCCACGTTCGTGTATGGGATCATCCGGATAGGCGTTGTGCAGTTCCATCGCCGAGAGTATCGACGCATAGGGAAGTTTGAGGAATCGGGCCCGGTCTTCGCTCATAACCAGGAATCCCTCGCCGCCGGCGCAGGGCATGACGCAATCGAAGAGATGCAGCGGTTCGGCTACCGGCCGCGCCGCCAGGTATTCTTCCATAGTCAAGGGTTTGCGCAACAGGGCATGGGGAGAGGCCGCCGCGTTGTAACGCTGGGCGATGCAGATGCGGCCGAAATCTTCGCGGACGGCGCCGAACCGGCTCATGTAATTGCGGGTGTTCATCGCAAACACGCCGTTGGGTCCTGAGCCACCCATGGGAAAAACCGCATCGCGGGTAAAGCTGCTGAAATTGGAGGCCAAGTCACCGAAGCTGCCGGAGTTATGCGCGTCGCCGGCAATGCAGGCAACGATATCGGCGTCGCCTGTCTGCACGGCGCGGGCGGCGCGCTTCATGGCGATGACGCCGCCCACCACCTGGTCGGTCCAGCGCGGAGTCAGGCCGAACTGCGCGGTCAACGCGATCACGCCGTCGGGCGCCGCCGTAAAGCTGGATACCGACAAGCCGTCCACTTCCTGTTTGCTCAACCCCGCGGTCTTGAGCATTTCCGCCAGGGCGCGGCCCATGAACCAGGCGGCGCCGTGCGCGCTGTGCAGATCGTAGGGCACCGTGAAGGGCGCCACCAGTGCAACACCTTCGTAGGATTGTGGAGGATGGGGCCGAATGCTCATTGCGCTTATTCTGTCACAGTTGAGCCTGTGTTTTGGGTCGTCGCGCGGCGCGGGGACACCAGGTAGAGAATCAAGCCCGCGACGACCCAAAGACCGACAATGATCCATTCCTGCGGCCTCAATGCGGAGGGGCTGCCCGGCATGTACAGCAACGCTATTCCCAGTGACAGCAAAATGCCGATCCCACCGAGAACAGTCCCGTGGCGAAGACGGAACGGGCGCGGCATGTCCGGCGCGCGAAACCGCAGTACCAGGAACGATACCGCGACCAGCAGGTAGGCGAACACGATGCCGAAGCCGCCGGCATCCACGATCCATACCAGCATGGTGCGGCCGAACAGGGGTGCCACGCAGGCTAGAACGCCGATCAGAGTCACCGCGGCATCCGGGGTACGGTAGCGCGGATGGAGGTTGCCGAGAAACGCCGGCAGCATGCCGCTTTCCGCCAGCGCGAAAATGGCGCGGCTGCCGCCCACCACAAAGCCGTTCCAGCTCGTGACAATGCCGGCCACCCCGCCGGCAATGAGCACGCCCGCACCCCAGTGGCCGAATGCATGTGCCGCCGCGTCCGCGGCCGGAAGCGATGAATGCTTGAGATCCGCCGGCGGCATCAGCGAGGCGCTGGTCAGGATCACCATGCAGTACCACAGCACCGCCACCACCACTGAGACCACGATGAGAATTCCGAGGGTGCGCAGCGGTACGTCAGCCTCTTCCGCCGCCTGCGGGATCACGTCAAAACCCACCAGCATGAAAGGGGCCATGACCATGACCGCACTGATGCCGCCGGCGCCGCCGACAAAGTGCGGTGCAAGGTTGGTGCTGTTGCCGGCGGTCCATGCGGCGGCGACGAGTACCACGCCCGCCAAGACGATTACCAGGGTGGCGAAGCGCTGGAAGGCGCTGGACAGGTGGATGCCATATACGTTGAGCGCCGTGATAATCGCCGAGCCCGCCACGCCGATGAGCACCCAGCTCAGGTATACGTCGTAGCCCGCGACGCGCCAGAGCAATACATGCTTGAGGTGCGGCACGAAATATTCGAACACCGTGGGCAGGGCCACCGCCTCGAATGCCGCCACGGACACGTAGCCGGAAATGATGGCCCAGGTGCACACGAACGATCCGCCATGACCCAAGGCGCGTAAACTATAGACATGTTCCCCGCCTGCCTCCGGCATGGCGGAAACCAGCTCGCCGTATATGAGCGCGATAATCACCACCGCGCCCCCGGCGATGAGAAACCCCCACATGGCACCGAGGGAGCCGCCGCGCAGGATCCAGTTGCCCACCAGGATCACCCAGCCCCAGCCAACCATCGCGCCGAAGGCCAGCGCCAGGACGTCGCGGCGTGCAAGCACGCGCAGGAATCGCTGTTCGGAACCCGAATGCGTAGGCGAGTTCACCGGTTCAGCGTGCCTCAGCTTGGGCCAGGGTTTCGCGTAGTGCGCGCCGGAGCACCTTGCCGACCGTGGATTTCGGAATGGCGTCGACGAAGACAACACGCGACGGGACTTTGTATGCCGCCAGCCGTTCCCGGCACCATTCTCGTACCGCCTCGGCGTCAAGTTCCGCGCCCGGACGGGTTACGACGAACAATACGACCGATTCACCGGAATGCTGGTCCGGCGTGCCGACGCAGGCGCATTCCAATATACCGTCCATGGATGCCGCCACATCTTCCACTTCGTTGGGAAACACATTGAAGCCCGACACGATAATCATGTCTTTCTTGCGATCGACGATGGTGAAATATCCCTGTTCATCGCATACCGCCATATCGCCGGTACGGAAGAAGCCATCGTCGGTCATGACCCTGCGCGTCTCCTCCGGCCGGTTCCAGTAACCGGACATTACCTGCGGTCCGCGGGCGCAAAGCTCACCGGGCTCACCCGGCGGTAGCGGCCGCCCCTCATCGTCGCGCACGGACAGGTCCGTGGACGGTACCGGCAGGCCGATGGTGCCGGTGAACTCCGCCGCAGAGAGAGGATTCGCCGCAAGGGTCGGGGAGGTTTCCGACAACCCGTATCCTTGCAGCAGCAGGCAACCGGTCGCTTGCCGCCACTTCTCCGCCACGGACCGTTGCGCCGCCATGCCGCCTGCGATGCTGGTGCGTAAAGTTGAGAAGTCGAGATCGAAAAAACCGGGCGTGTTCAGTAATCCGTTGTAAAGCGTATTGACGCCGGTGATGTAGGTGAACGGGTGACGCGAAAGCTCGGCCACGAACGCGGGCATGTTGCGAGGATCGGTGATAAGCACGTTGAGGCCGCCGCAATAGATGCAAGCCAGGCAATTCACAGTCAGGGCGAAGATGTGATAAAGCGGCAGGGCGGTGATGTATACCTCTTCGCCCACCCGCACGCTTGGGGCGAAATAGGCATGGTTCTGGAGGGTATTGGCCACCAGGTTGCGGTGCGTCAGCATGGCGCCCTTGGACGTGCCCGTGGTGCCGCCGGTGTATTGCAGGACAGCCAGATCGTCGCCCTCCAGCCGTGCCGGCCTGAACGTAAGGCCGGCGCCCTGCTGCAGTACCCGGGTGAATTCAATAGCGCCGCTTAACCGGTGATCGACCGAAATGGCCAGCGGTTTCTCATCCACCAGGTCACGCAATCCGGTAGTGATTACGTTCTTAACCGATGTTTCGCCCACGATCCGGGCCAGCACCGGCGTCGCGAAGTCCGCGATAATGATGCTGGTAGCACCCGAGTCGATCAGCTGATGCCTCAGCTCGCGCGCTGAATAGAGGGGATTGATGTTAACCACCACCATTCCCGCGCGCAGGCAGGCATACACGGCAACGGGATATTGCATGATGTTGGGCAGCATGATGGCGATTCGCTCGCCCTTGCCGGGATTGAGAACGTGCTGTATCCAGGCGGCCAGGGTATTCCCGAGTTCCAGGTAACGTTGGTAATTGATGACGGCGCCGAAGTTGCTGAAGGCCGGTCTATCGCTGAACCGTGCAGCCCGGTCGTGAATAAGATCAGGCAGGGACGCATAGGTGTCCGGATCGATCTCCGGCACAACTTCCGGAGGATAGTGTTTCAGCCAGATCCGATCCTGCACTCAATTCCCCGTTCAGTTGTGGTTCAAGCCATCCATATGATGTGGGAATTTACTGCCTGAATGTCCATTTGATCAACGCATTCCCTACCTCCTGGCCTGGTCCCCGGTGGGCGTCGGGATGGTTTACGATCGCCACGATCACGTATTCCTTGCCGGACTGCGAATACACGTAGCCGGCAATGGCGGCCACGTCGTCCATGGTTCCGGTCTTGATATGGGCATGGCCGGTCACGCGCCGGTCGGTCAGGCGCGTTTTGACGGTGCCGTCCATGCCGATGATGGGGAGAGAGGAAATAAACTCCGGCATGTAGGGGAAGCGGCGGGCGTGCAGCAACAGCCCGGCCAGCAGGTGCGGAGATACGCGGGCTTTCCTTGACAGGCCCGCGCCGTTGACCAGGTGCAAGGACGTGTAGTCGAGCCCCAGCCTGTGCAAATAGTGGTGCAGTACTTCAATGCCCTTGGCGACCGTGCCCGGCGGACCTTCTTCTTTCGCCGCCAATGTCAGCAACAGCTCCCGGCACATGACATTGTTGCTGAACTTGTTGACCTTCCAGATGATTTGTCCCAGCGGGTGTGACTGCCATGTCAACAGGGGTTTTACCCCTTCCGGCGCCGTGCCGCTGCGCACGCCGCCGCTGATGGTGCCGCCGAGTTCTTCCCACAGGGATTTGAACACCCCGTAGGCGAATGTCGCCGGCGTGAGTACGGTGCGGGTCAGGACATAATGTCTGCAGGCGCGGGGAAACCGGCCTTCGAATATCACGTGATCGGCGCGCGCGGGGTCTTTCACAATGAAGGCGATGCCGCGTTGATAGCCGCGGCAGCGGCCACCGGTCTGGGTGAGCCGGTTGTCGATATGCAGGTTTGGCAACTCCGGATCGGAACGGATTTCCACCTTGTGCCGGCCGGGACCAGGGTAGAAGTGAAAGTAGGCGGCTTTGAAGTTGACCAGGAAGGCATTGGGCAGCACGTTATAGGCGCGGTACGGCCGGTGATCGAAAGCGCCGGGATCGACGTTCGGCACGGTGAAATAACTGTCGTCGATAACGAGGTCGCCGTGTATGTCCTGGATACCGAGACGCTGTATTGCCTGCAGCATCTTCCAGAGGTCTTCCGTGACCATGTAGGGGTCGCCGTAGCCCTTGATCAGGAGATTGCCGTGCAGCACGCCGTTTCGTATCGACCCCATGGCGTATACCTCGGTGGGCCAGGTATAGGCGGGCCCCAGGATCTCCAGTGAGGCGAGGGTGGTGAGCAGCTTCATGGTGGAAGCCGGGTTGCGCGGTACGTCGGCATTGACGGACACGATGGGTTTGCCGGCGTTGATCTCCTGAACATAGAGGCCCACGTCTGACGCCGGTATATGGTGACCTTCCATGACCCGCAGCACCGGCTCCGGAATATTTGTGTCGGCCCGGGCCGTAAAACAGAGCAGGACTAAGGCGGCAAAGGTTATGTACTTAATAGCAATGCTCCCAGCGAAACAGATCCACCGGCCCTTTTGCACCATTATCGGATGCCGGGAATTCGCTCCGCTTAATCTCCCGAGACACGCCATGCTGCAAACGCGCTGGGCGGGCCTGTTCCGCTTTTGCTTCGCGGACCATCCCTGGTCCGCTCGCAGCAGCGCTCGCGCTCCACCGTCCATGGTTCCGCACTCGCTCATGCCGCTTCACAGGCCCACCCACCGCCTTTCCTGTTGCCCGCCGCCACCCGCCCGTTACACGGTCGTGGCGCACTGGTAGCCGGGATGACGGGTGTTCGCAAAGCGTCATGTGGAGCACGAGCAGCCTGGATAGCGCCGCGCGCGGAACTGGTTCGAGCCGTACGTGGATGTACGGAGAGATTAAGCGGAGTGGACACCCGTCATCCCGGCCGCATGATTTGCTGGTTCTGTGGTTTACGGTAAATGGCGTACAAAGACGCGGCGTTTAATTATTACTCCGCCTATTGTAACGTGCCGCCTGAACATAAGGAGAATGAGAATATGAATGGTGCGGAGTCGCTGCTGCGGTCCCTGATGAACTGCGGCGTGGACGTGTGTTTCACCAATCCGGGCACCTCGGAAATGCACTTTGTATCGGCGGTGGACCGGGTGCCGGGCATGCGCTGCATCCTGGCCTTGTTCGAGGGGGTGGCCGCCGGCGCGGCCGACGGCTACGCGCGCATGGCGGACAAACCCGCCTCCACGCTTTTTCACCTGGGGCCGGGGCTGGGCAATGCCATGGCCAACCTGCACAACGCGCGGCGCGCCCGTTCCCCCATCGTCAACATCGTCGGCGATCATGCCACTTATCACCGCAAGTTCGACGCGCCGCTCACCTCCGATGTTGCTGCGTTCGCCAAACCGGTATCCAACTGGATCCGGGACGCGGGGACGCCTGAAGGCATGGGCCCCGCGGCCAGGGAGGCCGTGATTGCTGCCATGAACGCGCCCCGCGGTGTGGCGACACTCATTGCGCCGGCGGATTGCTCATGGGCGGGGGCACCAGAGCCGGTCGCCGATCCGCCGGTTTTGCCGGAGGTTCCCAAGGCGGAAGAGGGAGCCGTGGTGACCGCCGCTGCCGCGCTGCGGTCGGGGGAGCCGGCGGCGCTGCTTTTAAACGGCAGGGCCTTGACTGAAAAGGGGATAGAACTGGCCGGTCGCATAGCGGCCGCGACCGGGGCACGCGTGTATTGCGATACGTTCGCCGCGCGCCAGCCCCGGGGAGCGGGACGTCCCGTGGTGACCAGGCTTCCCTATTTCCCGGAGCTTGTACTGCAAACACTTGAGGGCGTGCGTCATCTGTTGGCGGTGGAAACCCGCGCGCCGGTGGCGTTTTTCGCCTATCCCGACAAACCGAGCGAACTCATGCCTCCGGGCTGCCAGTTAACCGTTCTTGCCCGCGCCGACCAGGATGGTCCCGATGCACTGGCGCGGCTCGCCGCTGAACTGGACGCCGACAAGGTGGAGCCGTTACGACAGGCCGCGGGATCGGCGCGCCAGGCGTCAGGTCCGTTAAATCCGGAAACCATGGCCCTCGCCGTGGACGCGCTTATGCCCGAAAACGCCATCGTGGTGGATGAGGCGATCACCGCCGGCATGCATTTGCAGTCCGTAACCGCCGGCTCGGCACCCCACGACTGGCTCACCGTGTCCGGTGGCGCCATCGGCGGCGGTATGCCGGTGGCGACCGGTGCGGCGGTTGCCTGCCCCGATCGAAAGGTGCTCAACCTGCAAGCCGATGGCAGCGGCATGTACACGCTCCAGTCCCTCTGGACCCAGGCGCGCGAATCCCTGAACGTCACCACGGTTATCCTGGCGAACCGGTCCTACAGAATCCTTAACGTGGAACATGTCCGCATGGGGCAAGGGCAACCCGGTCCCAAGGCCCACGATCTGATGTCCCTGGACCGGCCGAATCTGGACTTCGTGAAACTGGCTGAAGGTATGGGCGTGCCGGCCAGCCGGGCTAACACGGCGGAGGAGTTTGCCGCACAGCTACGGAAATCTTTGCAGGAGCCAGGTCCGAACCTCGTTGAGGCGATGATCCAGGATCAGTGAGAAACTGAAATTCAGTTCTTGATCTCCGAGCCCAGCTCCTCCACGGATTTGACCTGTGCGAACAGGCCGTTGAGAGCGGCGAGGATGGCTGTTTGCACATGCTCGACAGGAACGGATTTGCCGTCGAAGGAAACGGTGCGGGCGGCGCAGGCGTCATGCGCCAGTTCACAGGCAAAGCCCAGATCGGCGGCGGCGCGGGTTGTTGAATCAATGCACATCTGGGTCATCATGCCGGCGATCACGAGTGCCTCGATGCCGTGGCTGCGCAGGTGTTCCAGCAGCGTCGTTTCGCGAAAGCTGTTGGGGAAGTGCTTTTGTATGACGGTCTCGTTTTCCAGCGGTGTGACCCATTTATGTATGTGTACGCCGTCGCTGTCCGGCAGGAAGAAGGTGGCACCGGGGCGGACGGAGACATGCTGCATGTGAATGACGGGCATTCCCGCTTCGCGGCAGGCTCGCAGCAGTTCCTCGGCCTTCATCCCGGCTTCCATGCTGCCTTCCAGCTCCATGGCGCCGCCGGGGAAGTAGTCGTTCTGGATGTCCACCAGCAGCAATGCCTTGTTCATGTGAAATTCTCCGAAAATTTCGCCGGACCGGCCGGCCTGGTTGTCAATGTATATAGGGTAACGCCGATGGACGGTGTTTGGTAACCGGCGGTTAACGGCCGGCCGCGGGCATGGTACCTGATCCGGCCGAAGAATGGCCGTAAACTGATTGAATTCGCGCAGGAGGTGGATGAATGGCTGTCATCGACGTACATACGCATATGCTCAACCGGGACTGGCTGGACCTGGTTGCAAACCACGGCAAGCCCAGATACGAAGTCGGCAAGACCGTGGACGGCAGGGATGTCGTTCTGCTGGATGGTGCGCCGTTCATGACGCTTATGCCGGGCCACTTCGACTACGAGCAGCGCATCGAGCGCATGGACGCCGCGGACGTACAAATTGCCATCGTTTCCCTGACTTGCCCCAACGTCTATTTCGGCGGCGAGGAAATCAGTCTGCGCGCGGCGTGCATTGTCAACAATGATATGGCGGATGCCCGGTCCCGCTATCCGGACCGCATTCACTGGCTGTGTTCACTGCCCTGGGAATATCCCGATGCCGCGGTGGGGGAGCTTCATCGCTGCATGAAAAACGGCGCCGTGGGCGTGATGGTGCTGGCAAATATCAACGGCCGGTCGCTGACGGAAGAGGAATTCGCGCCGGTCTGGGCGGCGATCGACGAGCATAAGCTGCCGGTCCTGGTCCATCCTACCGCACCGCCCGGCGTCGACGAGATGGATATGCGCAGTTTTAACCTGGTGGCTTCCGTCGGTTTTATGTTCGATACCAGCCTGTGCTTTGCGCGCATGTTTTTCGATGGTTTTATCGACCGTTACCCGAATCTCAAGCTTATCGCTTCCCACGCGGGCGGCGCGCTGCCATATCTGGTGGGCAGGCTGGATCAGTGTTTCGACAACATGGCGGCCTGCAAGATGAAAACACAGACCAGGCCGAGCGAGTACATGCGCCGCATTTACTACGATACGGTGACCTACCGCAGTGAAGCCTTGAAAATGTGCATCGAAGCGGCAGGGGCGGATCGGGTCATGTACGGCTCGGACTATCCGCACAACATCGGGGACATGAAGGGGTGCCGCGATCGCGTCGATGGATTGCCGGCGGAGCAGGCGCGCGCCGTGCGCGAGATCAACGCGCGCCGTATATTCAACCTGTAGCCGGAGCAAGCGGCCCGGTCGTAGTTTCAGTGATCCGAGGTCTGCACCAGGCTCTCGTCCACGCGGCGCGTGCTGTGGCGGACGATGTATATGCCGGCGAACACGATGAGCAGGACGCCGATAGAAGTGATCGGATCCGGGATCTGGGCCCAGAACAGGACACCGTACAAGGTGACCCAGATGAGGGTCACGTAATCCAGGGTGGCGGCCAGTATGGCGTCCATGTAGCGCAGGCCCATGATGTACAGCAACACGGCCAGCGTGTTGCATACGCCGAACGCCACAAATATGCCCCAGTGTGAAAGTGTCGGGGCAATCCACTCCTTTCGGGCCAGCAGGCCGGCAGCTACCGCGCCCAGGGGATAGACGTAGAAGTTGATGGACAACACGGATTCGGTGCGGGTGAGGAAGCGCACCAGGATCGTCAGGATCGCATACGCCGCCGCGCAGCCCACCATTACCACGTGCGCGATGCGAAAATGCGCTGGATCCGGGCGCAGTATGATAAGTACGCCCAGCATGCCCACCCCGATGGCCAGCCAGTTATGCCGGGTTACCTGCTCTTTCAGTATCAGAGGCGAGAGAACCGCAACGAAGAGGGGGGTCGCGTGGCTGATGGCCTCTATCTCAACCAAGGGGATGTGGGACAAGGCGTAATAGGTACCCATCATGACACCCAGCAGAAGCAGCGCGCGGCAAAAGTGCCAATGCAATTTGTCCGTGCGCAGTTCTCTGACGCGGCCGGTGACAAGCGCGAATAACGCCACCAGCAGAAAGCCGAGGCTGGTTCGAATACAGGCGATTTCCGCCAGCGGGTAGGTTGCGGTCAGCCACTTGGCCAGGGCGTCGCCGGTGGAAATCAGCAGGGTGGCGCCCAGCAGCAGAAAGACACCGGTCCGGTCCGGGCGAATGTGGCGAATCTTCATGGGAGCCGGGCCAGCCGTCCCCGGCCGGCGCACGGCCGGCGGGGTCAGGACAGGTTGTCGATCTCGGCGGACAGTTCCGGCAGGACCTGGAACAGATCCGCCACCAGTCCGTAGTCGGCGA
>CAZNWR010000076.1:0-11850 GCA_964576645.1 uncultured Enterobacteriaceae bacterium
GCCGCGACTGTTGTAACGGGGCTGTTCTGCCTGATGCAGTATCTCACCGCAACTACCAACTATAATCTGAGCAAGGCAGCAGAGGTACACTTGGGAAACCTCGTTCAGGTTAAGGACAACGAGCAGGTCCACCTACAGGCGCAGAAACTTCCCAAACCACCAGTACCTGAATCTCCGCCGCCGCAGCTGCAGCCGTTATCGATGCCGAGCGCCAGGCCCGAAATAGAGGCTATGACGGTCAACGCGGTACCGACGCAGAACAAGATCGCACTCAATACCAACGGATTCGGCCTGACTCCCGCGGATGGCGATTACCTGCCCCTGGTCAAGATCCGGCCGCGCTACCCGGAGTATGCGCTGGGCAGGGGTATTGAGGGCTACGTTATCGTCGAATTCACCGTGACACGAAAAGGCACAACCAGGAATGTCAGGGTTGTGGAGGCGAATCCTCCCGACATTTTTGACAAAGCTGCCATTCAGGCTGCGACCAAATTTGAGTACAAGCCGCGCGTTGTTGGTGGGAGCCCTATTGAAGTGAAGGGCGTCCGGAACAAAATTGTATTCAAGTTTGAGGACTGAACGGCAGCATGGATAAATTCCGATGCAGGTTCAGTCCGAGGACTGCGTGGCGCGTGAAGTCCGAGCCGTGCCTGGCGGTTGTATTGGCTGCCCTGGCGGTAACTGCCGTTCCCGCAGTGCGGGCGGCCGACGATGAGAGCGGCGGGCGCTACCAATATGCCAGGATGCAAGAGGCGCCAGCCATGTCAGGCCGGATCTACGGTAAGTTGAACGAGGCCCAGCACTTCATTGCGGGTAAGAAGTACGGGCTGGGCCTGGCGGTGCTCAACGATCTCGCGCAGGAGAAGCGGCTCTCTTCCTACGAAACAGCGCAGCTCTACAACTATTTCGCATATACATACTTTACGCTGAAGCGCTACAAGGATGCCATCCGTGCCTATGAAAAGGTCCTGGAGCAGCCAAACCTGCCTGTAGCACTGGAGCAGAACTCTCTGTATACCCTTGCCCAGCTCTATTTCCTGACAAAGAGTTATCACCAGTCGGTCGATACCATGCACCGTTGGCTGTCAGTGGTGGAAAAGCCGACCGAAAATGCCTATATGCTGCTCGGGCAGGGATACTACGAACTGAAGGAGTATCACAAATCCCTGGATGTGCTGCACAAAGCCTGCAAGATGGTTACCGATCGGGGCGACAAACCCGAGGAAGGCCTGTTGCTGTTGCTGCGCGTCGATTACTTCAACATCAGCGACTACCCGAACATGCTGAAGGTGTTAAAGCAACTCGTTGCTCTGTACCCGAAGTACGAGTACTGGTTGACCCTGGCGGGCACGTATTCGGAGATGAAGGAATACGGGAAGCAACTGTCCGTGCTCCAGATGTTGTATGAAAACGGGTATCTTCAACGACCCGGAGACTTGCTCAACCTGGCAAATCTTTATCTCCTCAATAACGTGCCCTACGGCGCGGCCAGGGTGCTTGACAAGGCTATGAAGGGCGGCAAGATCAAGAAGAACGTGCATAATCTGAGTCTGTTGTCGCAGGCCTGGTTGCAGGCCGACGAGTATCGTAGATCCATCAAGCCCCTGAAGCAGGCGGCCAGGCTATCCAAGGACGGACAGATGGACATGCGCCTCGCCCAGGCATATCTCAACCTCAACCGGTTCCAGGAAGCGGTTCAATCCCTGCATACGGCCTTGAACAAGGGCGGGTTGAGACGACCGGACGAGGCCAACGTTATGCTGGGGATGGCCGAGGTCCAACTCAGCAATTACGATGCAGCAAGGAAAGCTTTCAAAGAGGCAAAGAGCGATAAGCGCAGCAGGAAATCCGCCGAGCAGTGGCTTGCCTACGTCAGCAATGAACAGGCTCGTAGGAAGCAGTTGCAGGAAAGCCTGGAACAATACTAGAACCGCCCTCTCCACCGGCGCTGCTGCGCCTGGTGTAAGATTATTTTGACACTCTCGCCTCGTCTTGTTCGGGTGCGACGTTATACAGCTATTTGAAGCCAGGGGAGAATCGATGCAACGGGAAGTCATGGAATACGACGTGGTTGTAGTGGGCGGCGGACCGGCGGGCCTGGCTACAGCCATTCGCCTGCGTCAGTCGGCTGTGGCGATGTCCCGCGACCTGAGTGTGTGCGTACTGGAGAAGGGTTCTGAGGTCGGGGCGCATATTCTGTCCGGTGCGGTGCTGGAGCCGCGCGCCCTCGAGGAGCTGTTTCCGGACTGGAAAGAGCGGAACGCGCCACTTGCCACTCCCGTCAATACCGACGAATTTTATTTCCTTCTCAATTCAAATGCGTCGCTGCGGGTGCCGGGGATCATGGTGCCCGCATCTATGCACAATCGAGGAAATTACATTGTCAGCCTGGGTAATGTGTGTCGTTGGCTTGCCGAGCAGGCGGAGGCGCTGGGGGTGGAAATATTTCCGGGGTTCGCCGCGGCTGACCTGGTTTTTGAGGATGGCGGCGTGGCAGGCGTCGTGACGGGAGACATGGGCGTTTCCTCCAATGGCGAAAAAAAGGACTCGTTCGAACCGGGTCTGGAATTGCACGCCAGGTACACGGTGCTGGCGGAAGGAAGCCGGGGACATCTTGGACGCCGGCTTATCTCCCGGTTTGACCTGGACAGCGGCGCCGATCCGCAACATTACGCTCTCGGCTTGAAGGAACTCTGGGAGGTGCCGCCGGATCGTCATCGGCAGGGAGCGGTCCTGCATGGTTCGGGTTGGCCTTTGTCGGGAAGTGCCGCGGGCGGCTTTTTTCAGTACCACGCGGAAAACAACCAGGTCGTGGTCGGGCTGATCGTGGATCTGAACTATCGCAATCCCTATCTCAGTCCATTTGAAGAATTTCAGCGGATGAAACTGCACCCTTTATTTAAAAACGTGCTGCGCGACGGTCGCAGGATCGCCTACGGCGCGCGGGCGATCACCAAGGGCGGACTCAATTCGTTGCCCAGGATGGCCGTTCCAGGCGCTCTGATGGCGGGCTGCGAGGCCGGCACGCTGAATTTTTCCAAGATCAAGGGAAGTCATACGGCGATGAAAACCGGAATGATTGCGGCGGAAACCATCGCCGCCGCCATCGCCGGCGATCTTCCCTCAGCCGCCGTGGCCGAGGATTACCAGCGCCGCTTCAGGGAATCCTGGGTATATGAGGAACTGTATAAATCACGGAACTTCGGTGCGGCACTGCACCGGCTCGGGCTGTTCGGGGGAGCGGCGTTTAATTACATCGATCAATCCCTGTTCCGCGGCCGGCTGCCGTGGACCTTGCACGATCAGCGTGCTGATCACGAAACTCTGCTGCCGGCGTCGCAATGCGAGGAATTGGAATATCCCAAGCCGGACGGGAAGCTGACTTTTGACCGTCTTTCTTCCGTATTTGTGTCCAATACCAACCACGAAGAGGACCAGCCGTGCCATCTGACCCTGAAGGACGCGGATGTGCCGGTTAAGGTCAACCTGGCCGAATACGCAGCGCCCGAGCAGCGTTACTGCCCTGCGGGCGTATACGAAATCGTGCAAGAGGAAGACGGTCCACGGCTTCAGATCAATGCGCAGAACTGTGTGCACTGCAAGACCTGTGATATCAAGGACCCGCGCCAGAACATCGTCTGGGTGCCGCCCGAGGGAGGCGGCGGTCCGAATTATCCCAACATGTAGAGTCCGGCGTTCGGGGCGGGCGGCTCCTGCCGGCAGGCAAGGCCGTTTGGAGTTTTGGGTCGGCTGCGGGGTATTCGCGCCGCTTAATCTCGCCGGGCATCCCTGCCCGGCTCGAATCAGTTCCGCGCGCTATACACATCCCTGTATCGCGCGCTCCACATGACGCTTTGCGAACACCCCGCATCCGGCCGTATCCACCGGTCGGCATGGAGACTCGTGAGCGCTGGGTGGGTCTGTGAAGCGGCATGAGCGAGCGTGGAGCCATGGAGGGTGGAACGCGGGCGCTGCTGCGAGCGGACCAGGGATGGTCCGCGAAGCAAAAGCGGAACAGACCCGCCCAGCGCGTTTCTGATCGCTCACCGGCAATTGCCCGTTGGCGGGAGTCGCCCGCCCCGAAAGGGGATTAAGCTGAGTGAACACCGGTAGCCGACATAGGCAGGTTTCGGTCAGGGCGCTCAGAGTTTTCAAAGAACGGCGATGGTAACTGTGCAGGCTACTTGTCGCGGATGCGGATCAGGCCTTCCTGGACAGTGGACGCAACCAGGCGGCCGTCCTCCTGGAAGATGCTGGCGTGGGCGATGCCGCGGGCGTTGGAAGTGGAAACGGGTTCGAACTCGCACAGCAGCCAGCGATCCACGCGCATGGGCCGGTGAAACCACATGGCGTGATCGATACTGGCCATTTGCAGCCGGGAATCGAAAAACTTCACCCCGTGAGGCTGGAGAGACATAGTGAGAACGCCGTAGTCCGAAATATAGGCAAGAATGGAGCGGTGCAGATCGTCGTCGTCCGGAAGATTCCCTACCGTCTTTATCCAGAAGCTGCGGCAGGCGAACAGGCTGGCCACGTCATGCGCGGGTCCGGCGTGAATCGGCCGCAGGTCGAACGGCAGTGAGAACTTTAACAGTCTCTGAAATTTCTCCGGGATAACGGCGGAGTCGCCGGGATCGAATTCGTGAACGCTGGGCAGATCCGAAGCCGGTGGCGCATCCGGCATTTCCCGCGCATAGTCCAGTCCCGATTCGCGCTGCTGGAACGAAGCTGCCATGGTGAATATGGGGCGGCCGTGCTGTACCGCCACGATACGGCGCGCGGAAAAACTGCGGCCGTCGCGACTTCTGTCGACTTCATAAATAATCGGCGCGTTGAAATCTCCGCGTCTCAGAAAGTAGGCGTGCAGCGAATGGATATCCCTGCCTTCGACCGTGTACTGGGCGGCCCGCAGTGCCTGCCCCAGTACCTGGCCGCCATAGACCTGGTCGGTGCCGATGTCCCGGCTCGGGCCGCGGAAAAGGTTTTCCTCCAGGCGTTCAAGCAACAGGTGTTCCACCAGTTCGTCCAGGGGTCCAGGCATGGGCTTATTCCCACTCCAGCTCGGTGTAGGCCTTGGTCAGGTTTTTCTGTTCATGTTGCTGGTACAGCAGCCACTTTCCGTTGTTGGGCGGTGGATTGTCTATTACCTCCTCCATCGATTTGCCTTCGGCGATATCCTTGCGCACCGTGCTGCGCAGTCGCTCCAGGTAGGTCAGTTCCGGCTGCGCCGCCGCGGGCCAGGGCGCGCTGGCCGGACCGTGTCCGGGGATGACCAGGTCCGCCTTTATCTTCTGCAGTTCGTGGATGGTTTTGATCCAGCCGTTCAGGCTG
Source organism: uncultured Enterobacteriaceae bacterium (assembly GCA_964576645.1). Classification (GTDB taxonomy): domain Bacteria; phylum Pseudomonadota; class Gammaproteobacteria; order Eutrophobiales; family Eutrophobiaceae; genus CAZNWR01. Next base: position 5,332 of record CAZNWR010000076.1, read on the forward strand.
CCGTCCAGGGCGGGAATACGTTTCAGGAACACGAGGTCACCGGCCCACAGGGTGCGCGTCCTTTCGTCATAAATGGTGAGATCGGTATAGGTATGGGCAGGTCCCCATGCTCTGAGCTGGAGAATCCGATTTCCAAGATCCAGCTTCCGGGTTTTCGCCACGGTGATATCCGGCCCGATGATCAATTTCGCCGACGGATGTGGGCCAAGGTCCCTGGCGTAATGTTTCAGGAAAAACGCGCGGTTGGCGGCGATGGCGTCCGGGAGATTCGCGTGTCCCACAAATTTGGGATGGTCGGGAAGAAACGCGGCGTTTCCCAGGACATGATCCACGTGTACATGGGTATTGATGACGTAGCAGATGGGCAGTTGACTGGTCTTGTGCACCGCCCGGCGAAGTTGTTCCCCGATTTTCAGCGATCCGCCCGTATCGATCACCGCGATGCAAGTGTCACCCACGATAAACCCGATGTTAGCGATGTCATCGTGCCTGGGATCGGTGAACGGTACATTGTAGCCTTGGTGCACGTATACGCCGTCCGCCACCTCGACCAGTCTGAAGCCGGCACTTGCCGCCGCCGAGACCGAAAACGCCGGAACCAGCAATGCCGCCAGCAGCAGTGCCAGCGGCACCTGCCGAACCAGGCCGGCGGCCGCCGATACTCTACCCGGCCCCATGACCCGGATAGCCCTTGGTCGCGCCATGGGGGAAATTATATGTCATTGAATCCAGGATAATTTTTATTTCTGTTTCAGAGCGCGCGGAAGTGACTTGTCCGGCTTTCATTTCTGAACTAACTTTAACGGTGACGGAACATGATAGAACCTCTTCCCAGCCCCGGCCAGACGCTGGCTCCGCCAGCCCCGGTCATCCCCATCCCCCCGCGGATCCGCGGACCTGCCTGCTGGCCGACCGTGGCCGTGAGACGATGCACGAATAAAGGAGGGTCAAATGTTTGAATATGATCAAGACATCGTGGAAAACCTTCTTACGGACAATCAGGATTTCAGGCGAATGTATGAAAAGCATGGACAGCTGAAACAGCGGGTACGCGATGCGAATCTCGGCACCGAGGCTGTAGATGAACTTTCCCTGGAAACCATGAAAAAGGAAAAACTGCTGCTGAAAGACAGGATGGCCGCAATCATAGAAGACTACCGCCACGCCCATGGTTGACGCTTTCCCGGTACGACTGCGCGGCTGATCCGGCGCCGACAAGCCCCGCCCTGCGCGGGGCTTTCTGTTTCCGGCCCGTGAAGCCGGTGATCGAAGCGCATGCTCCGCCTCTGACCTCAAGCGGTCTCCCGCGAAGGCGCGAAGAACGCCAAGATTCTCAAAAGCATTCCAAATTTCGAGTTGCCTTGGCGATCTTGGCGTTTCTGCGTTTTGGCGAGAAAACATAGGGTTCGCTCTGCTTCCAAGTCGACAATGCTCGCCATCCGGCAACGAATCCCTTGTACTTGAACCAGGTCGGCCTATACTTAAAAGTAATTATCAAGCGAGTTTTTATTAGACTGATTCATAACAATCATGAAGCTCCAGCAGCTGCGATATATCTGGGAGGTTGCCCGCCACGATCTGAATGTCTCGGCCACGGCGGAGAGCCTGTACACCTCGCAACCCGGCATCAGCAAGCAGATCCGGACCCTGGAAGATGAACTCGGCATCCAGATTTTCCAGCGCAACGGCAAGCACCTGACCGAAATCACGCCGGCCGGCCGTGCCATTATGAAAGTGGCCGGGGAGGTTCTGGACAACGTTGAGAATATTCGCCGTATCGCCCAGGAATTCAGTGACCAGCGCCGCGGCACGCTGTCCATCGCCACGACCCATACCCAGGCACGTTACGTTCTGCCCGACATCATCAGCGCTTTCATTTCGCGCTACCCGGGTGTGTCCCTGCACATGCACCAGGGAACGCCGATGCAGATCTCCGAGCTGGCTTCCAAGGGTACCGCGGACTTTGCCATTGCCACGGAGGCCCTGGAGCTTTTCGAGAACCTGGTAATGATGCCCTGCTACCGCTGGAACCGCAGCGTAATCGTCCCCAAAGACCACCCGCTGGCGGGTGTCACCCGGCTCACACTGAAACAGATCGCGGAATATCCCATCGTCACCTATGTATTCGGGTTTACCGGAAGATCACAACTGGACGAGGCATTCGACAATGCCGGCCTCAGCGCCCGGGTGATTTTCACGGCCTCCGATGCCGACGTCATAAAGACCTATGTCAAGCTGGGTGTCGGCGTCGGCATCATCGCAAGCATGGCGTATGACCCCGCGCTGGACGGTGATCTGGTTTCGTTGCCGGCCGGCCACCTGTTCGAACCCAGCACGACCAAGATAGGGTTCAGGCGCAATACCTTTCTGCGCACCTACATGTACGAGTTTATCCGCCTTTTCGCACCGCACCTGGATCGGCCCATTGTCGATGCCGCCGTCGCGGCGAATTCGCAGGAAGAGCTGGACGCCCTGTTCGCGCACATCGACCTGCCTTCATACTGAGATCCCGAATCCAGACACCTGAGCAGGTCGGACGCCTTAAGGCCGTCACGAAATGGGACACACAAAGCCATAAGCATTGCGGTATCCGGCTGCCGCAACGCCGTCTGTTTCAGAACCCGGAATTTCTACCCGCTGTCCGGTCAGCCTCCGGCGAGGCGCGTCACGTTGCCCCAGTGCAGACCGCATTCCTTGGCTGTCGCATTTTCCCACCACCAGCGTCCCTCACGCTCATGCTGGTTGGGCAGGATCGGCCGCGTGCAGGGTTCGCACCCGATGCTGATGTATCCCCGGTTATGCAGTTCGTTGAATGGCACGTCGTTTTCGCGAATGTATCGCCAGACCTGGGACGAACTCCAGTTGGACAAGGGGTTGAATTTAATCAGTGTGCGTTCCGCCGTCGAAAACATATGGTCCTCCTCCACCACGGGAACAGCGGCACGGGTACCCGGGCTCTGATCCCTGCGCTGTCCCGTTATCCAGGCTTCCAGGCCGGCCAGCTTGCGCCGCAGGGGTTCCACCTTGCGAACTCCGCAGCATTCCTTGTGACCATCGCGGTAAAAGCTGTACAGACCGCGTTCCCGGACCAGCCGTTCCACGGCGGCGGCATCAGGAGACAGCAACTCCAGCTCTATTCCATAGTGTTCCCGGACCTGTTCCAGGAAGCGGTAGGTTTCGGGGTGGAGCCGGCCGGTGTCCAGGGAAAACACCTTGACGGCGGGGTCGATGCGCACCGCCATATCGACAAGTACGACGTCCTCGGCGCCACTGAAGGAAACAGCCAGTTTGTCGAAGCTGTCCAGGGCGAGTCGCAGGATGTCGCCGGGATGGCGCTGATCGAAAGTCTGCGCGAGCTGCGCCGTGTCGAAAGTCTCAATACTCATGCCAGGCCCCTTTCAGTAAGGTGTCGAGTCCAATACCAATGTGGAAAGCCCGGCGATACTAGCAGACAGGGAATATTCCAATAAATACTAACTGATTATAGGGAAATCATTAATTGTTATAACGACGGGACTGACAACTCCCCGCGAAACGCGGGGCCGGGTAGCCACTACCAGGACGAGTGGTGTTCCAGAAGTCGCGCCGGAATGTAGGTGCCGTGGGAGGACATGTCGGTGAGCTGCACGGTGCTGCTATCGAAGTTTTCGATGACGAGATGCAGTCTGGACACGTCGCGCAATGACGGGTCAATCATGACCGTGCTTACGGTGTCGCGGCCGATGGTGCTGCGGCCGTGCTTCAAATCGTAGCTGCGTCCGGCCTGGTCGATGAACTGAATTTTGTCGTCGCGTGCCAACAGCTTGCACGGATGTCTCGACAGCAGTATCTCCACTTCGCTGTCCGGAGAAAGGGTAATCGTCACCGCTTCTCCCTTGGGCATGCGTTCAAAGCTGCCTTCATCACGCTTTTCCGCCACCGGTTCAAACAGCGTATTCTCGAGAATAAGGGTGTCCTTCAATTTCGCGGCGTCCGCCGATTCGGGCTCGCGCCCCAGTTCTTCCTGGTATTTCTTCTTCTCCGAATACAGGTACTTGATGATCTCCTGGCGCGCCGAAAGGTACTGCATGTATTTGACCAGGGCGATGCGCCTGAACGGGTTGAATTCCTCGTTGCCGTTGTTCAGGGCGGCGATTATGTCGCGCCAACCATGATCCTGGGAAAATATAAGAGGATCCAGTTCGCGCATCGCCCGGTTGATGCTGTTCGGATCTTCGATCGACCGGGACAGGATGGCGACGAATCGCTTTTCAATCTCCTTGATGGTTTTTGCCTCTTTCTTGAGCTGCTCCAGTGAAAACTTCACCATGTCGACGATTTTCTTCGACGGCACGGAGACACGGCCCGCCACGCTGAATTCGAAGTCCGCCACGGAGCAGAATTTAAGCGTCTGCTCACCGACGGTCAGCTCCAGCGGTCGTGCAAAGAATTTATTCAGCATTGGCCTTGAATAAGTGCGAAGAGGGCGATCTCATCGTCCCGGCGGAGAGTGCGGCCGACCGTGTCTTGCGCAGGCCGTCGATCCGGTCACTGCGGCTTCCGTTTACACGCGCGGCATTCATCCTAAGCTGTTAATTATACTGCCTCTTGCCGGGGACGCTAGCCCGGATTATTCATCAACGGCGCAAACAGGCGGCGGACGGGCCCTGTCATGGGGCACGGCCTTCTTGCTTGCAAGTTGCGTGATAGGGCATGCCCGCCACTCGCCCGGAACCAATATCACCGTTCATGAATAATCCGCGCTGGGGTGCCGTCCCGGAGATATCTGCCGAAGGGCTGCCCCACGAGCACGCAGATTTATGCACCTTTTCAGCGGGACGGCACACTAGGGAGTCTCTATATAGGCTGTATCAATGACCGCCCCGCCGGTGGTCCGGGATACCGGGGGAGGCAGCCGTGCCGCTGGCGGCTTCCACCAAACCCATTGCGCGGCCGCGCGTCCGATCAATTGGTCCCACACGGATGCTGCCGGTTGATTGAATATGCTGTCCGCGTCCGCCGACCACAGATACCAGTCTCCGTGCAGCAATTCCTTTTCCAATTGTCCCGGCGCCCAGCCGGCATAACCGGCGTAAAGTCTCACCCGGGTTATCCGCGTATTCCCGCTCAGGATCGATTTGAGCGAAGCCGAATCGTTGACCAGGTATACGTCTCCGAATACGGGTTCGGCGCCGTCTGGCGCGCTGGCGGCGCGGACCAGCAATTGCAGCGCGTTTACCGCCACGGGTCCGCCCATGTGCACCATACCGGATTTCAGGCTGAGTCCCGACAGGGGTGGCAGCGCGTGCGCGGCCGGGATCTGCAGCGGCCTGTTTATGATGAGGCCCACGGTGCCGTGGTCGTCGTACTGCGTTATCAGGATAACCGTTCGCGCAAACAGGGGTCCGTTCATGTTGCGCCCGGCAACCAGGAATACGCCGCGTCCCAGGGTGGGCCGCGCCGTTACCGACCCTGCGCTGGATATCATCCCTTGCCTGGCGGTGCCTGTACCCGTACCCGCAAGGACCGCGGGTACGCGGGCGCCATAGCCCGTCACGGTGAACAGCACCAGGAGCCAGAACGTGGCGCCGACCTGACGATGATCTGAAACTCCATATCGACGCATGTCTGAATCCTCAACAATTGCCGGGCTTTGCTTCCCGTAACAATTCATAGCGACGCTTTGGGTCGCAATGGCCAATTCTGTTAACTACAGCATAGAACAACTTCAGGTTGTCGCCACATGCGTGATACAGGTGCAGAAACCGGGGAACCAGCCGCCGGTACGTGGACAGGGCCACGAACTTGGCGTTGTTCAGCCCGCCGGCGAACCAGCCGTCAAAGCTGCCCGGATCGCCCCAGCGTGTTTTCATTGCCTGGTAGCGGGCTTGCAGGTCATTCATTATCTGCGCCTTGCGCCGACGCATTTCGGCAGGCGCCATCGGCTTCTTATACAGGGTTTCCAGGCGCGCCCGGTATTCCAGGGCAAGGCTGGTGAAGCGATCGTCGAATTTCTGCTGCCGCTGGAAGCGCGCGTAAGCCGCCGGGTCCCTTTTTGCAAGCCACAGCCGTGTCCCGATCTTCGCGACGGTGTCCGCATATGCCTCGTTAAAATCTGTGTCACCATTTATATAGAGCTTCTGGTGGGCGAGCTCATGGAATATCAGCCGGGCAAGCTGGGCCGGACGTCGATACAGCATTGAACTGAGAACCGGGTCGCGAAACCATCCCAGTGTCGAATAGGCCGTGACCCCGCCAACGAACACATCGTATCCGCGTTTCCGCTCCCGCCTGGCGTAGGCCAGAGCATCCTTTTTCTTGAAATATCCCCGATAGTCCAGGCAGCCCACCACCAGGTAGCACCAGCGCACCGGCTGCATGGAAAATTCGGGAGCCGCGAACACATTCCAGACAACGTAAGACCTGTCCAGGGGCACGTAGCTTTGGTAGCTGCCGTTGTCGGGAAGATACAGCCGCTGGTGCGCGAACGCGAGGATCGTTTCCAGGGTCTGAAGCTGCCGCTTTTCCGCCTTGGGCACG
>CAZNWR010000077.1:0-11762 GCA_964576645.1 uncultured Enterobacteriaceae bacterium
CCGCATTCAACGCGGCCGATTCCTCCATCTTTATGGGCGCCGTGCTGTTGATCGTGGACACCCTGTGGTTCGATCGCGCGCAGGTGATCATGGACCGGAAAGATCCGAAGGGTGGTTGACAGCCCGGCGCCATGAAACTTAGGGTACGCTCCACAATCGAAACAGGTACATGGTTCCTGGAACACGGTGAGTGGCGGATGAAAGACACCATGCACCATGTACGATGCACCATGCACCACATACCAAGGATCTTATGAGCGCCAACCTCCAAATCACCCTCGCCAATCCCCGCGGCTTCTGTGCCGGCGTGGATCGGGCCATTGAAATCGTCGAACGGGCGTTGTCGCTCTACGGCGCCCCCGTTTATGTGCGTCACGAGGTGGTGCACAACAAGTATGTCGTGGATACCTTGCGTGCCAAGGGCGCCATCTTCGTGGAAGAGCTGGACGAAGTTCCTGACAACACCACGGTGGTGTTCAGCGCTCACGGCGTTTCCAAGGCGGTGCGCGAGGTGGCGGCGCGCCGTAACCTGCGCGTGTTCGACGCCATCTGTCCGCTGGTGACCAAGGTACACATGGAGGTCGGTCGCTACCAGGATGAGGGCCGGGAGTGCATTCTTATCGGCCATGCCGGGCATCCGGAGGTGGAGGGCACGCTTGGCCAGTATCGTCGCGGGGACGGGTGCGGCGGCATGTACCTGGTGGAGTCCGAGGATGACGTTGACCGGCTTGAGGTCAAGAATCCGGACTTCCTGGCGTTTGTCACGCAGACGACGTTGTCCATGGATGATACCGCGGTGGTGATCGACGCCCTGCGCCGGCGCTTTCCCCGGATCGTAGGGCCGAAGAAGGAGGATATCTGCTACGCCACGCAAAACCGCCAGGACGCGGTCAAGAGGCTTACCAGGACCTGTGACCTGATCCTGGTGGTGGGCTCGCAGAACAGTTCCAATTCCACCCGTTTGATGGAGATCTCCCAGAAGGCGGGCATCGACGCCTACCTGATAGACAATGCTTCGGAAATCCGCCAGGAATGGCTGCAGGACAAGAGCAATATCGGTATCACCGCGGGCGCGTCGGCACCCGAGGTTCTGGTGGAGGAAGTGATCCAGCGGCTGAAAGGATGGGGCGCCAAGCAGGTCGCGGAAGCGCCCGGCATTCGCGAGAGTGTTGTGTTCTCACTGCCACGGGAGCTGGCCCAGCAGCAGGCGACCACCTGAGACGGGAAATCCGGACTGGATTCCCGCTCCTCTCCTGTTCCCCGATATTACTCGGCCTCCTTGGTCGTATAGCCGGCGCTGGTCAGTGCTTGCAGGAGTGCGTCGCGATTGTATCCGGTGAGCACCTTGCCGCCGATGACAACGGCGGGTACGCGGAGCGCTCCGGTCAGTTTCTTCAACTGTTGCTGCAATTGCGCGTTGCCCGCGACGTTTTTCTCATTTACCGGGATCTTGCGTACAGCCAGGAATTCCTTGAGCTGATCGCAACTGTCGCAATTAGGCACGACGTAAACGGTAAGGGGCGGCTTGGCTTCCTTCGACGGCGCGGGAGTCTCCGTGTTGTAGTTCTTTTCCTGGACTTGAGTCGTCCCGGGCGGGCAACGGCTTTCGAAAGTGATATTGCCCTGACTGTCCTTGCACTTGACTATTGTGACGGCCCAGGCGGGGGTCACGGCCATGCCCAAAAGGACGACTGCCACCGGTTTCCACCATCTTTTCATATGCAGATCCTCGTCTGTACAGGTTGGTCACTGGGACTTGCGCCGCTCCTTATCTATAATAGAGGCAACGTCGCGGAACCTCAATTCAGCCCTGCAATCATATATATAGCCGAGCTGCCGCGGCCGGGGAGCCGGCCCCGTCCCGGTTTTGCTGAAGGATTAACGGAAGCAACTGCCATGATTGCACCCAGACAATGGCTATGTCTTCTGCTGGCTGCCGCGGCGCCCGCAGTGCTCGCCGCCAACATGTACAAGTGGACGGATGCCGAAGGCAACGTTCACTTCACCCAGGAGCCGCCGCCGCCGGGCGTCCAGGGTCAGAAGCTGGCGCCGCCACCGCCGCCCGCCGAGAGTCCGGCCAAGGCACAGTCCCAAATCAAGGCCATGGAGCAGCAGTTCAATTCCGCGCAACAGCAGCGCCAGGACGCGGCCAAGAAGGCGCAGCAGGAAGCTCATTACGACGCTGAGAAGAAACAGAAATGCGCGCAGGCCAGGTCGCGCCTGCAGAAGGCGCAGCGACCGCGCGTCAATTTCGTGGGTCCCGATGGCACCGTTCGGCGCGCCACCGAGGAACAACGCCAGCAGCAGATCAAGGATTCCGAGAAGCAGGTCAAGGAATTCTGCGATTGAGTGTGGTCACGGCCGCGGCCGATCTCCGCCGCCGTCGTTTGTTTTCTTGCCTGGCGGATTGGTGTAGGCCTTCTGCAACACGTTCATGATGACCTTGTCGCGGGGATCGTTGCCGAATTTCTTATGCAATTTAAGCAGTGCTTCCTTTGCCGGCGGCAGTTCCATGAGGCCGAGCGCCGTGATCGCTGACTGCACGACGTAGGGGTCGTCCCCGGCCGCCATTTTGTAGAGGTAGGGGATGTCCTTGGGTTCCCCATTGAACCCCAATCCCACGACCACCTGCGCGCGGTGAAATTCGTTCTTATCGTACTCATGCGCGCGCAGGTAATCGGCATAGCGCTTGTTGTCGAACCGATCAACGCGCAGCAGCGTGGTCGCCAGCGCCAGGCGCACCGGCGGTTTGGCGAATTCCTTCCAGTTCAGGTCCGGGTACAGGTTTTCCTGCTTCAGATCCCACATATTGTGCAGAAGTACGAACACGCCGCGCTGCCAGCGCATGGAGTAAAGTGCCAGCACGATATTGCTAAGCTTGCCGACGTCGGTGATGGACAGCGCCTTGCGCACGTCAGCCAGCGTGGCTTTGCCGTAGGCGATCTTGGTTTCCAGAAGCTGGTACTGAAGCTCCTCCCGATGTGCGATGCGGGCCTGGGTTTCCTTCTTCTGCTGGGCGCTCGAGGGAGCGGCGGCGCAGGGCGCCGCCGCAGCGGTCAGCAGCAGGATTAACAGCAGGCTAAGGTACGACATCAGGTTTCGGACCGGCCTATCTTCCCCAGCAGTCAGTCACGTTGCTGGTGCCGCTGACGCCCTTGGTGCCCGCCTGGTCCAGCGTGAAATTGCCGCAATCCGGATCGGCTTTGACCGGCGTTGCGGTCAGTGTGAAGGTCTGATTGCTGGCCCCCAGGCCGGCGACGGTCAGGGTATAGGCGCAGGTTTCGGACTGGATGCCGCTGATGCCGGAGCAGGATGAGTTCTCGCTGTAGTTCAGTCCGCCGCTGCCGATAGTCGACGTGTACTGATTGTTGTCGGAATAGTAGCGCTCCTCGCGGGCCGCCAGGTCGAGCAGCGCGGCCTTGGCCTCGGCGCGTTTTGCCCGGGTCACGTACTTCAAGTATGAGGGATACGCGATAGCCGCGAGGATCCCGATAATGACCAGCGTGGTCATGAGTTCTATGAGCGTGAACCCGCTCGCGCCGCTGTTCCCCGTGCCGCGGTTTACAACTGATCTCGCCCTCTCCATTGTCTCAGCCCTCGTTTGGTGAACATCCAGTATATGACAAGGTCCGGGAGCGGGAATACCGCATCCCGGGCCTTGCCGTTACTGCAACCGTCAGGATTGCGGCGTTTCCTTATACCAGTAGGTCCGGTAGCGGGGCAGGCCGCTCAAAGTTCCGAGCTGCGCCGCGCCGCCTTCGATACCCACGATGCCGACGATACCCTGGTTGGTGAACACCGGCACCACGTCGGAGGGGATGCCGCCGCCCAGGGACTTGACGCGGTCCTTGATGGGATCCACCGTGCCGCTCAGATCCCAGTCCAGCGCCGCTTTCGCATTCAGGATATTGAAGTTGTAGGCATCGCCGCCGCCGATCTGGGTGTCGCACAGGTCGGTGCTGTTGGTGGCGTCCGGCAGGTAGCTGCTGAAGAACACCGTGCCCGCCAGGGTCAACGGCGCGGACAACACCTTTTCACCGGTACTGCCTGCGCTGTTGAAGTCGTAGTACCAGCCCAGCGAACTGCGATCAGTGGCGCTGCTGGAATCCAGCACCTGGCTGGTGACGTCCACCAGGTCCGAGTTGCCGATGGGCGTGGTGACGCCGCTGACCTGCTGCGGATAACTGTCGGCCAGGTGATTGCCGTCGCTGTCGGCCATGGTGCTGACAGTGGTGTCGCGGAAGGCGTAGAAGCGATTATCCACGGTCGTATTCAGCGGGTGGGCGCGGTTGCCGGTGCCGACGAGCACGTAGTCGTAGGCGCCGCCGGCCGCGCTGGAGTACTTGGTGTCGAGTACCTGCACTACCGAGGGAGCCTCGAAGAAACGCCGTTCGTCGGCCGCGTTACTGGTGTCGGAAATGGCCGCCAGCCGTCCTACCACGGTGCTGCCCGGATCGGCGCCGTGGGAGGTGCCGTCCAGTTCGATGTTGTCGCCGAGATCCACGCGCCACACCTGGCCGCCGGTGTCCGTGAAGTAGAGGCGGTCATCAATGCCGTCGCCGTTCGAGTCCAGGACGGTGATCTTGCCGGGAACCGAGTACTTCATGGCGGGTACGACGATATCGGAGCCGCTGCTGCCGCTGATGGACAGGATCTTGGCGCCGTTATCCGGATCGACGATGTAGACGGCGTTACCCGCGTTGTCGCTGCCGCCGGTTGGGGCGGTGCCGAAGCCCGAATCCAGCGACGAGTCATATCCGCCGCCGAAAATCAGCACGGTCTTGACGATGGACGTGCCGTTGTCGTCCAGGCGCAGGGTCGCCAGTCTGGGCTGCGACCAGGTCTGGGCGAGGCGCGTGAAGTCGCCGCTGCCGCCCTGAATGCGCCACATGAACTTGGGCACGATCTGGGCGGATGTGCTGGTGACCTTGGTACCGGGGGTCAGGTTCAGCGCATAGATGAGGTCGCCGCCGCGGCGCATGCCCGCGAACACGTGCACGAAGTCGCCGGCGCTCGGATCGATGACGCCGTCGTTGTTTTTATCGACCACCTGGATGGTCGGCGTCAGGTCCATGCCGTAAATATGCGTGCCTTCAGCATTGGTGAACAATTGGCTCTGGTTGTTCAGCATCGACTGCGGCAGGAAAGTCCATTCCTCCAGCCCGGTGGTGCCGTTGATGAAGCGCAGGCCGCCGTCGTTGGTGCCCACCAGCAGCTTGTCGTAGAAGGTATCGACGATTCCATCGCCGTTGGTGTCGGCGCCGCCGTAGGTGATGATGCCCGGGCTGCTGTGCAGCACGTCATTGACGGTCCAGCGGGTGGTGCTGCTGGCATCATTGTCCGGGTCCGCCGTATCGATTTTGCCCAGCATCCACAACATGCGCGTCTCGCAGTCGGAGCCGGTGGACGTGGACGGCGTGGGACAGACCAGGCTGCGTACGTCGGACAGCGGCGTGTTATTCCAATCGGTGCTGTCGATCATGTACTCGTAGTCGCCGGAGGCGTCCGTCGCGTTCAGGGCGGTGCCGCTGGTGGGGGCCGTGCCGGTACTGGTGGTGTCGGTGTAGATGACCCGATTGTTGTAGTCGGTCATCTGGGCGCCGGCGCCGCCGCGGGTGGTGGCCTGGCCGTCCACCGCACTGGACCAGACACTCCGGGCCGTGGTCTTGAACTTGTTGGTGGTCGGGTCCACGGCTTCGTTGCCGTTGGCGTCAAGGATATCGCCCAGGGCGCAGCCGGTCGTGGTGTCCACGCAGATGTGATACTTCTTGACGTTGCCGAACCAGGCCTTGGTCAGTTCCGGCGTGAACAGGCCGAAGTACACGTCATTGCGGCTCAACAGACGGTTGAAGGCGTTGGTGGCCAGCGACGGTGCCGTGATGGAGGTGGGATTGTTCTTCACGGCGGTCAGGATGTTGTTGAACACACTGGCCAGATCCGAGGCGTTGGAGGCGGTGTAGAAACCGGTGTTGCTGGTGCCGGTGCCCGCCTTGGCCATGTCGGACAGGAAACTGAGCGCGCCCGAGTCGTTCAGGTTGAACGCAATGGTATAGGTATTGACCGTCTGGGAATTGGCCAGCGTGGAACTCTGATCGTTGTCGTGCAGCGACTTGACCAGGTCCACGGTGCACAGCTCATCGGTGCTGTAGGTGTAACCGCTGCTGTCCGTGGTGCTGCAGGCGTTGCCGCCCAGGTACTCGTTGCTGATGTTGGTGCGCACCGTGCTGTCGCTGGAGTTGGCGGCGCCGTCGGTCAGCAGCACCTGGTAGTTGCGCTGGCAGGTCAGGTCGGAATTGAACGGACTGACATAGTCCGGCCCGGAGCCGGTGGTCTTGATGACCATGTCCCGGCAACTGTAACTGTTTTCATCGTAGTGGGTGCAGCCGTTGGGGTAGTAGGTCCCGTAGGCGTCGGTTGCGCCGTTGGCATCGGTGTAACTCGTGTTGACGCCGGGGCAGGAGACGGTGCCGGTGCTGTCCGTGCTGCAGTAGCTGGCCGGATGGCTGACCCGGGTATCGGATCCGCCGGCGCGCGTGAGGCCGTAGTCGACGGACTTGCCGTCCCAGTAATGCGCGGCCTCGTACATCACCTTGGTGATGGGCGTCCAGTCCTGGGCCGGAAGTTGTTGTACGACTTCTATCAGGCGCTGGCGCACGGTCTTGTAGGTCTCGCCGGCCGCACCCTCGTAGGTAACGTAAAGGCGCGGCGCATCCTGGGCGTTGCCGTCATAGGAGTAGGCGCCGCGGGTGCCGGCGGAGGCCTTGATCATGAAGCCCATGGCGTTGCCCGTGGCCCAGCCGCTGCGGTTGACGATTTCCTGGACGATGCTCGACAAGTCCGCCGTGTCGTAGGGATTCCCGGTGGTCGTGCAGCTGTACCAGAAACAGGTCGTATTCGTGGTCCAGGCCTGCTGGCCGTCCCAGGCCACGGTGGCGGTGGTGGCCTTATTGGTAATGAGATCGCTGATCTCATCGGCGGTGCCGGCGAATTGGGAAAAGTTATCCTCGGCGGCGCCGTAGATGGTCCCGGCCGTAGTGTCGGAATTGGTGTCGTGGGAGGTGAACTGGATGTAGGCGCTCTTGATGGTGGCGCCCTGGGGTACGGCCACGCTGGGGAAGCGCAGCCCGACCAGGTTATTGGACTGGATGTTCAGAACGGTACTGCCGGTGCTGACGTTACCGCCCTGGCTGCCGCCCACCGCTTCCTCTGCATCATCGTAGCCGCTGCCTCCCTGAGCGTTGGTGGAGCCGGCGGTACAGCCGTTGGGAGAGCTGGCGAACTGGTAGGTGTAGGTCAGTTCCGGCGCGCTGCCCGACGACTGCTCCACGGAGCGCGCCTGGCGCAGGCCGGTGCCGGTGATCATCAGCGTTACGGCATTGCCGCCGCAGAAGCCGGCGCGGTTCACCACTTCCTGGATCAGGCTGGAAAGATCCGGGCTGGTATAGGAATTGCCCGAGGTCCAACTGCCCGGCGTCCAGGTAACGGACGCGCTCGTGGGCGCGCGGCTGGAAATATTGCTGCTGGTGGCGGTGATGGGCGCGGAATCATCCGCGGCCTCGGCGGTGACGGTCCAGGACGTGGGGGTGGTGCCGCTGTTCTGGGCGGTCAGCACCAGGTTGGCCTTGGTGATGGTGGAGCCCTGGGGCACGGTGATATTCGGGAAGCGGAACGCCACTTCGTTGGTATGACCGGTCACGCTGGGGATGCTGTAATTGATGTACAGATGCGCCCTCAGTTGGGGATAGAACTGGGTATTGTCGGCGGTGTAGAAGTGCCGGTCGCCGTTGCCGTCGTGCCGCCCGACCTCGATCTTGAACAGCATGCTCTGGCCGGCGTTCCAGCCGGGGCGGCTGATGATGGCGTTCACCAGGCTGGTGATGTTCGGGCTGGTGACCACGCTGTTGGCGGACGGATTGGGGATGTTGTTCCAGTAAACGGTCGAGTTTACGTAGTTGCGGCCGGTGATGTCCTGGGTGCGGTAGCCTCCCGTAATGGGTTCGGCATCGTCGATCTGCTCCACGGCGATGCTGGCCGAAACATTGCTGGAGCCCTGGTTTTTAACCGTAAACGTCAGGTAGGCGCTGTTGATGGTGGCGCCCTGGGGAATGGTGATATCGGTAAAGCGCACCGCCGGGACGGTACCCTCGACGACATCCAGGGAGTCGCCGGTGGTGTTCACGTCGCCGTTGCCGCAGGGATGCCAGTAACTCGAGCGGCACACCGTTTCCTGGGCGTCGTTGGTGGGATCGTGATGGTAGATGTGGGTCTGGAAATCGTAGGTGCCGCCGGTAACGTTCGCGATCTGGGTCATGTCCAGGGTGGTGTCGTCCAGGGTGACGTTATTGTCGGACAGGTCTTCCACGGCGTCGTTGCTGCCGTCGGTGAGGCGGTTGCTAAAGGACGGGTTGGTGCTCGCGGCATCGCCGACCACGTCCTTGTCGGATGCGTCGATATAGGTAACGGGAAACAGCACCGCGCCGCCCTCGTTGGCGGTGAAGCGCATGAGCCCGACGTTGACGCCCTGCAGGTTGGTGAGAATGTTGGTCATGGCTTCGCGCAGGATCTCGATACGCGATTTGCCGGTGCCCGAGACGGTCGCGGTCATACTGCCCGAGGTGTCCAGGATGAACAGCAGGTTGGGGCGCAACTGGGCGTTGCTGCTGCCCACGTTGAAATAGATTTCGGTGTCGTCCGCGGCACTGCCGAAACTGACCGTGATCAGAATGGCAACCATGATCGTGTACAGGAGTTTGCTTAATCCGGACTTGAACATCACCTTAATCCTCGCGATTCTGGAACTGGAAGCAGCACGATATCCCGCCCTTTGCAAGCTAGCGCGTGCCGCAGGCCTGTTTGCCCGCTTCATCCACGCTGCTGTTTTTCAGACACCGGGTTTTGCCGCCGGAGTCCATGTAACAGACTTCGTGTTTCTTGAACCGATACTCGAGCGCCGTGTGCCGCCCGTCGGGACAGTAGGCCGTGTAGTAGCGGGTGTTGCCGTCGATGCCGTGGCCGACGATCTTGACGTGGCTCCGCGGCGTCGTGGCTGCCGGGGCCTGCGCGGCGAATAGCAGCGCCGCCGCGGCGCCGATCAGGATTGATGTGGTGGTTCGCATGGTGGTTTCTCCGTCGTTGTCCCGGCGCCCGGCTACTGGCGTTTACCCACCTGGTAGGCGCCTTCGTGAAGTACGACGGTGGCGCCGCTGGCGGTTTTGCCTGTGGCGGTCAGGTCAAAGTGATAGTAGGCCATGGTGCTGTCCCAACCGGAGCCCCTGGGCGGTATCGTCGCCTGGCGGTAGACGGAGTTGTAGACCGTGTCGGGGCCGTTGCTGCCGCCCAGTTGTACCGCGGAGGGGTTGAACGGGTCAGAGGCGGTGCCGTCGGATGCCTGCGTATTCTGGGTGGAAAAGGCGTTGGCGTCATTCCACACCAGGGACAGGCCGGTTTCGGCCGCCTGAAACGCCTGGTTGACCTGCTGTGAGTTGGCCGCCATGCGCTCGTCCATGGTGGTGCGCGTTATGGAAGACATGGCGAGAATAGTAACCAGTACCAGCATGACCAGCGCGGTAATGAAAGCCGCGCCGCGCTGACGGCACAGGGCCCGGTACGGGATTCTACGCATAAGACTATTGACTCCGGTTGCGGATCTGGACGGTGCTGGAGAAGAGGCGCCGGCGATAGTGGTCGTTGAAAGGTCCGACCGAGGTACCCAGCAGATCGTAGGTTTTGGTGTCGGCCTGGTGGTTGAAGTTCTGCTTTTGGGAGCGCAGCAGCAGCGCCAACTTGACGTTTACCACCTTGGTCCAGTCGGCGACGGAATTGGCATCCACGTAGCTGCTGCTGGTGCCGGTGCTGTATAGCAACTGCATGCTGTCCACGCCGTGAACGAGGACGGTATTGCCGTTCTCGTTGGTCCAGTACAAGCTGGGGACCCCATCGCTGTCATTGGAAATGTAATACTTGTGCGTCACGAACCGGTCGATATCCGCGCCTGTCGAGTAGGCGCGGCTCAGTGCCACGGTATGGGTGAGCGTTTTGTTGGTGCTGTCCACGCCGGTAAGTTTGAAAATGTCGGCACCGTTGCAGTCGCTGATGGCGACTTGCTGGCCGGTGGCCAGGTCGTCGATCTGGTTCACGGATACCGGATCGCTGCTGCCGGAAGTCATGTCCGCGGTCAGGGCCGTGACCGTGGATTGGTCGTAAATGGGATCCAGGTAGCGGATGGTGACACTGTCGGTGCTGCCTTCCGTACCAACAATGGCATTGGCGTCGGTAAAGCTGGCCAGATCGGAACTGTTGGTTGAAATATGGTCCGTGACCGAGGCCACGCTGTTCGAGCAGCCCGCGTAGCCGGCCATGCGAATGTCCCTTACCATCAGGTCCAGGACGAAGCGGCCGTTTTCCTGGAGTTCGCCCAGCTCGGTAACGTCGCGGTAAATGCGTTTATTGGTGATGAACATGGAAATGGCGCCGCCCAGGATGATGAGTCCGATGAGCATGGCGATCATCAGCTCGATGAGGGTCATGCCCCGCATCCGTCTGAGCGTGTTTCTATTCATATTCTTGGCTTCTTACATGAACGGGTAGCTGACCGTGAAGGTATTGTTTTCCCGGTCGGTCCAGCTCATGGTCAAGGTGTAATTGGTGCCGTCGGTGGTGATGCTGGCGGTACTGCCCGGCGGCATGGCATTGAAGACTTCCTCGTGCCAGCAGGTCAGGTCGTTGCTTGCGTCGGGCGCCTTGGTCGGGTCGCACCCGGTGGGGGCGCTGGTCGGCACCGTCCAGTTGCCCACGTAATTCGACACGTTGGCGGAGTTGATACGCACCTTTTCGGTGATGTCGTTGGCGAGTATGTTGACCTGGCTGCGGATCAGCGCGCCCTTACTGTACTGCATGCCGCGGAACTGCAACGCCGCCACGCCCAGCAGACCGATGGCGATGACCAGCATAGCCACCAGCACTTCGATGAGGGTAAAACCACGATTGGCGTTGCGCTCCATTAGCCCGCTCCGCTCAGGAACACATGAAGCTGCTGTTGACTGTGGGCCGGCCGGTGATGGAGATGCTGATCTCGCGGCCGGTCTCACCGGTGCGATCGTCGCAGACGTCGATTTTCACGTCGTTTGTCGTGGTTTCGGGCAGGAACCCGGTGGGCCTGTACACTATCTGGGCACCGCCCGAGGAGGTCTGGTTCATGGTGGTGGCGGAGCAGGTAAGCTGCACGACGCGCAGTTGCTCGCCCGTATCCATGGAACCGTTGTTGTTCTTGTCGTACCACACGGTCCAGCCCTTGCCCCACTCGTTGCCGGAGTCCGAACTATTGCTGGCGGTAACGAAAACCGACTGGCGCAGAGTTGCGGCCTCGCTGCGCGCGTATTCGAGCGTGCTAATCAGGGAATAGGTGTCGGTGGTCAGGCAGTTGTCCTTCACCGTATTGGTCCAGGACGGAATGGCGACTGCCAGCAGAATGCCGGCGATGGCCACCACCGTCATGAGTTCGAGAATATTGAAGCCGGATTGTCCCCTTACCATGCGTGAACTTATAGCAGCAGAATCTGCGCGTTATAAGTCCTTTATGGACGAGCGGCTTCAAATTCACGACGAACGGTGCGGTAAAAATCGTTTCTGTGACGCGCATCACGTGCGATCGGTGTTGGACCGGTCGCGAACGGGAGGTTCAGGCGGCGTGTCCGGGGGCGCACCGGTCACCAGGGTTCGCGGATGTAGATGAGGTTGGAAGAGCCGTTGTAGATGCCGAAGGT
>CAZNWR010000078.1:0-11705 GCA_964576645.1 uncultured Enterobacteriaceae bacterium
CACTGTAGGGATAATAGGGCCAGGCCGGACCAAACTGGTGATCCCAGGCAAGGCTCTGAGCTTCCCGTCGCGCCATATTGAGGCAGGTAGACTGATCGGCGTCACGCTCCTTTGCCGTCATGCCGTGCTTTACCCATTCGCGCGGAGTGGCGCAGGAGGTAAGCGCCAGAACCCCGACCGCGAGCATGAATGCTGCAAATTTCCTCATGCCCTATTAGACGGAACCGACCGGCGCTTCGTTCAAAAAGAATGCGTCCGCGTTATCGGTCGAGTTAAGGAGTCCGCGCAGCGGGCACTTTACCTACTGGATTCCGGCATTCGCCGGAATGACGGCATACGCTTCGCCTGACGAGCTCACTTCTGTTTCCAGCCACCGGTGGAATCCTGGAAGTACCAGCCGTGCGGCGCGTTGGCCACCCAGCGGCGGGCAAAGGTATTGCGGATGTCGCGCTCCCACTCGGGATGACCATTGGCTTTTGCGATCTCACGGTAGAGGGCGTTGCGATCCCTGTTCTCCGCGGCCACGAGCTGGTTTACCCGGTTGCGATCCCTGATGGAAATCTTGCTGGGGTCACGCACGCTGATCAGACCGTTATTATCCATGCCCACGGCACCGCTGTTGTAATACGGCGTAAGCTGCCGGTGCCGTACGGCCATGGAATGTTCCAGCCGGGTGATGGCGGGTGTGGAAATATCCAGGTTGGGCTGCTGTGCATAGGCGGCGGGGATAAAGAAATTCAACAACGCGGTGGCGCCGTTGGAAGGTGCATCAATGGAAGACTGCGGTTGATTGTCCGGGGCGGGCTTGGAAGCGGGCGCGGCCGGTTTCGCATCCGAGCCATACACCTGCTTGATGATCTTGTCCGCCGCCTGCTCGGCCGCCGCCGCCGGAAAATACACGTTTACCGTGACACAGCCGGCAATCAGCAGCAGTACGCTCCACAATCTAATGTCGAATACCTTCTTCATGGCGTCGTCCTCCATCTATATAGCTGTTCCAAAACCTGATACGCACGACCACCGGCGCTGCGGTGTCCGGGTGACGGACCGTGAGCCGCAGGGGCGCGGCGATCGAGCGTACATGGATGTATTCACAGCGTGTCCGGAACCCGGATAGCGCAACGCCGTTTGTTTCAGAATTCGGAACATCTATTTTGTCCGCCGCGGCTTTCCGTCATTCCGTAAGATTGCCGCACCGATCGCAAGTTCAGCCCTTCGTCGAAGTCTGTATCTGCGGCGGATTATTGGCTATGGCCCGCAATTCGTCGATAAGCGTATTCCATGGAATGGAATGACCCGTTCCCTTGATCTCGATCCAGGGTGGCAGCAAACCGCCGCTCGTCAGAATCATGAATCCGTCCGGCGCCTTCTTGACCCCGCTCATCTCGCATACCCCATTATACAGCCGGCAACCGATGCCCAAGCGGCCGTAGGAGTATTCCTTGAAAAACCGCAACAGGCCTCCGGACAGCGCGCCCGAAGCACCTCCGCCTAAAAGACCCAGGTTATCCACGGCACGCTGGCTGATCCGGTGCCGGGCCGGGTCATGGGGCGGCGTCTCCACCTTCGCATCAAAGGCAACCGGCCGCCAGTCCTGAAGTTCAAGGCCATGGATCCAGCCGTCCAGGGTGCCGTCGATACTACCAAACGAGAAACGGTCAGTCAGTTGCTTCAGGTGGATCCCCTTGATATCCACATCCGCGTGCAGCACGGGCACCAGGCCGAACAAATCTTCGACGCGCAGCCTGCTGACATCGATCCTGCCGCCGAATAATCCAACGTCGATGTTGCCGTCCAGAGTCAGGTTGCCGTACTGGTAGTGCAGGCCGCGTATTCTTCCGGTCATTTTTCCGGACATCACGGGCCAGCCAAGAGCTTGCGTGAGATCAACCATGGATACGGGCGTGATGCTGCCATCCAAATCAATACGCATGTCGCTTCGGCCCGCGCGGCTAACGGACAGAGAAGAGATCTTGAGCGCGCCGTCAAGCAACGGCATGTCGGCCCAACTCACCACCTTCACGTCCGAATTGCTGGATTCCAGCGCCAGTCTGCCGGCGCCGAAATTCAGCCGGTAAACACCGATGCCGGCCCAGTGCAGCGTGGAACGAACGACGGATGACGCCGAGTGAACGCGCAGGTCGCCATCCAGGCCGGCCACGGAAAAGCGGTTCTGATCGTCATAGGCGTGCACGTCGTGAAACTGCAGCACCAGGTTGCGCAGCCTGTTGTGCCGGATGGAGACTTGCGCAGTCAGATCGCCGACCGCCTTCATGGCATTAAAGCTTGTATTCAGCAAAAACGGCTGCAGGTAGGTGGTGTAGAGCTTGCCCACATCGGATTTGCCCAGGGAAATGTCAGCCGAATGAATAAGAAGTCTGGAACCCAGGTCCAGGTCGCCGCTGAAGTGGGCCGTAACAACGCCGGGATGGTTGAATTCCAGCCGCCGCACAGTCAGACGGCGTGACGCCGCATCCCAGTTCATGGCCAGAGTGAACGTGATCGGACTGGATGGCACCTCCACGGCGACCCCCGGTTGAATGTCCCCCGTGGTAATGCCCGGCTCCACATAAAGCAGCCCGCCGGTCAACGCGCCTTGCGCCTCGACGTCCAGTTCCCGTGCACTGGCAACACTGAAGGTGACGTGCGAGGAAAGATTCTCGGCACTGTCCGGACCATTTACGCCGGCCTTCAGCGTCTGCACCGTGCCCTGAATGTGCCGCAGCGTCGTCCTTTCGCCATCGGCCGCAAGGTCTACGTTCACCTGCCCGCTGGCCTGTGAATATCCGGCGGGCCAGACGCCCGCGGCCTTGGCCGCCTGCTGAAGCCAGGACAGGGAAAGCCCGGTGGCATGCAGTTGTGCGTGCCATGCCGGCGCGTGACCCACATAGCGGGCACTCAATGTGCCTGACTTGAAGGTGAGATCCGCGACGTTGAGTTCCGCAAGGGAGCCGTCGAACCGGTAGGACATGGATACTCGGCCGCGGACCGCGCCCCCTGCCGGATCGCGCGCGCTCAGGCGGCCATCGCTGCAGCGCACTTCTTCCGCGTCGAATTGCGCTTTTACACAATCCAGCCGCAACTGTTCCAGGACCGGTGCCGACCCGAATTGCAGTTGCTTTGCAAGGATCACCAGCGCCGCGTTTTTCCCGGCCGCCAATGACATCCGCAATTCAACGCCTTTGACCGTTAATCCACGATATTCAAGTCGCCCGAGATCCAGCCGCACTGCGCGGGCGGCGCTTGCCGGGCCGGCGGCGGCAAGCAACGCCAGCACGCATAACATGCGCAGAGACTTTTGTCCCGGCATGTGTCAGCGACGCTGAATGGGACAGGATTTCATGCGTGTATTTTACGCAACCGGGCAATCGGTGTGCGCCTGTTCCCGGAAACCGGCCGTTTCATCCAATTTGTCCGCCCGTTATTTGAAAAGGACAGAAAACACGACGACAATTCAGCATACCGGATACATTTAGGGTGTGTTATGTGGATCCTGATCCTAGGCCTGGTGCTTTTCATCGGCACCCACTCGGTGCGCGTGTACGCGGGCGGCTGGCGTGCACGAATGATCGATCGTCTGGGCGGCAACGCCTGGAAAGGCCTCTATGCACTGGTATCCGTCATCGGATTCGCCCTGATTGTCTGGGGATTCTCATTAGCCCGGCATCATCCCGTTCAGTTGTACGCCCCGCCCGCCGGGTTGCGCCACCTCAACGCCCTGTTCACGCTCGCCGCGTTCGTGCTGATTGCCGCGGCTTATGTCCGGCGCAACCGGATCAAGGCCGTGATCGGGCATCCCATGCTGGCCGGAGTGAAATTATGGGCACTAGGTCACCTGCTGGCCACGGGCATGCTGCGCGACGTGGTATTGTTCGGGTCGTTTCTCCTTTGGGCCATCGTGGTATTCGCGGTATCGCGCCGCCGTGATCGCGCGGCCGGCGTCAGCTATCCTGCCGGCAACCTGAGCGGCGATGTAATCACGGTCATAATTGGCGCGATCGCCTGGGCGGTGTTCGCATTCTGGCTCCATGCACTGTGGATCGGCGTGAGCCCGTTCGCATAGGCAACGGCGGACCTGACGCCACCATGGAATATGTGCGACTCGGCAACACCGGACTGAAAGTCTCCAGGATCTGCCTGGGTTGCATGACCTACGGCGTGTCCGGGCGGGGTGCGCATAGCTGGACCCTGGACGCCGACAAGAGCCGGCCGTTGATCAAACAGGCGCTGGAGCTGGGCATCAATTTCTTTGACACCGCCAATACCTACTCCGACGGCACCAGCGAGGAAATTGTCGGCGGCGCCCTGCGCGACTTTGCGCAGCGTGATGAAGTCATTATCGCCACCAAGGTATTCTTCCCCATGGGCAAGGGCCCGAATGCACGGGGATTATCGCGCAAGGCGATTTTGCGCGAGATCGACGCCAGTCTGAAAAGGTTGGGCACGGACTATGTGGATCTCTACCAGATCCACCGCTGGGACTACGACACACCCATTGAAGAGACCCTGGAAGTGCTGGACGGGTTGGTCCGGGCGGGCAAGGTCCGCTACCTGGGCGCCTCTTCCATGTTTGCCTGGCAGTTCTGCAAGGCGCTGCAGCTCGCGGATCACCGGCACTGGAACCGGTTCGCCACCATGCAGAATCACTACAATCTGCTGAACCGGGAGGAAGAGCGTGAAATGATGCCGCTGTGCCAGGCGGAAGGCATCGGGGTGCTGCCGTGGAGTCCCCTGGCCCGGGGTCGGCTGGCGCGGCCCTGGGGTGAGGTCACCGAGCGCCTCCAAAACGACGAGTATGGCAAGACCCTCTACACCGCCGCGCAGGAATCGGACCGGCTGATCGTGCAGCAGGTTTCGGAAGTCGCGGCGAACCGCGGTGTAACGCGCGCGCAAATTGCACTGGCATGGATGCTTGGCAAACCCTATATCACGGCGCCCATTGTCGGAGCATCCAGGGCGCAGCACCTGGAAGACGCCGTCGCCGCGCTGTCCGTGTCGCTGTCGCCGGAAGAAATCGCATCCCTGGAAGCACCCTACGCGCCTCATCCCATTTCGGGATTTTCCTGATCATCGAGTGTTGTTACGAGGCGCCGTTTGCGTGCGCGTCGCGATCGGCATACTGCCTATCCTTGCCTTCCGGCTGCCCGTGCTTGTCAATGCGCGCGGTCTGCCGCTGCAGATCGGCCTGCACGGAGCGGGAGGCCATCGCCTCGATCCGGGTCTGCAGCCGGGCCTGAATCTCAGGCAGGTTGCCTATGGTGCCGGCGGCCTGTGCCATACCGGCTGAAACCAGTAAACCGCTGAATACGAGTGCTTTAATGCTTTTCATTGTTGCTCTCCTGCAAGTCGAATTTGGACATTCAAGCCTTAGATGCGAACAGGAAGGCAAATGGATGCAGCCAACCACGAACGATGCCGGCAGAGGCGAACCTCTGGACATAAGGGTGGGCCGGGATAACAAGATTGAAAAACGTGGAAGCGGGCTGAGGTCATGGTGTTTGCGCTCCGCTTCCCCACCTGCCTTGCAACCGTCACGGGCTCCCGGCAGACTGCCAGAGTTGTAGATGTGCGGATGATCACGCGGAGATGCCCATGAACCGCATTACTCAACTGACCTGCACCTGGCTGCTTGCCGCATGCCTGGTCCCGGCCCCCGCCAATGCCGGCGGCAACAGCCCGGACCAGGATATGCAGCGCGCGCAGAAACTTCTGAATCGAAAAGACTACCGCGGAGCCTTCGATCTGCTGTCCCGGCTGTCGCAACGGCAATCGGATGACGCACATGTCTGGCTGGCGCTGGGCCAGGCCGCCGGCGGCCTTAACATGACGGCGCAGGCAGCGGCAGCCTTCGAAAAGGCTTACGCCGATCCGAAACTGGCGATGCGCGCGGCCCGTGCGTTGTTTCTGCTGCACGCGGGAACCGGCGAACACGACCAGGCGTATCGCTGGTTTCAGACCCTCGAGCGGCGCCACGCGGGCGATCTCAGCGGCCTTGCGGCACGGCCGGAAGTTGCAAATCTCCAAGGCGATGCACGCTTCAACATCCTGTTCCCCGGCAAGATCAAATTTGAACCACCATTCCTGGAAAGAGCGCGGATCATTCACGAGTGGCGCGGCGCGAAGGCGGGGGATGAATTCGGCTGGATCGCCCGCGCCGCCGGCGACGTGGACGGCGACAGGATCACCGACGTGGTGATTTCCGCACCCGCGCACCCGCCTTACGGTGACGGCACCGGGATCATTTACCTGTATTCCGGCAGGAGCGGCGACCTGCTCTGGAAACATGTGGGTAGCCGGGGCGGCCTGCTCGGCAACGGCCTGGAGGCGGCGGGTGATGTCAACCGCGACGGCGTGCCGGACGTCATTGCCGGGGCGCCGGGCATCAACAAGGCGTACGTACTTTCCGGCCGCGACGGCAGCGTGCTAATGACCCTGTCCGGGGAAGCGGGCGACGAGGGATTCGGCACCAAGGCGACCGGTATCGGCGACTTCAACGGCGACGGCTACCCGGAACTGGCGGTGGGGGCTCCGGAGGATCCCGCCGGCGCCGGCAAATCCGCCTATCCCGGCTATGCCTACGTGTTCTCCGGCCGCGACGGCAAATTGCTGCTGCGCCTGGCGGGGGCCGGCCCGCACGCGCAGATGGGCAGTGCCCTGGCCGGCGGCCACGGGCTCTTTATCGTCGGCGCCGGCGGTGAAGGACCCCGGCACGCGGGCCGCATATACGTCTATGACAAACTGGGCGGCAAACCGAAGTTTGTCAGGGACGCGGACGCGACGGGGGTCGCGCTCGGCGCGATGTTCGTTTCCATTGCCGGCGACATGAACGGCGACGGTATTCCCGATGTTTACGCTTCCGACTGGGCCAACGGTGCCCACGGCCGATTCAGCGGGCGCATCTACGTCTATTCCGGCGCTGACGGCACCGCACTGATCAGGCTGGACGGTCAATCGGCCGGCGAAGGCTTCGGCACCTGCGCCGCAAAAACCGGGGACGTGAACGGCGACGGCCGCGCCGACCTGGTGATCGGATCATGGCAGTACCATGGTGGCGCCTGGTCCGGCGGCCGCGTGGCGGTCTATTCCGGCGCGGACGGGCGCGTGCTGCAGTCCTTTACCGGCAGAGTGCCGGGCGACACCCTGGGATTCGATGCCGTCGGGGTCGGCGACGTGGATGGCGATGGTCATACGGATTACCTCATTACCTCCGCCTGGAGTATGGTGAACGGCATACGCTCCGGCCGCGCCTATATCGTCGCCGGCGCGCCGGCACACTGAACTGGCATACCACCGTCCAAGCGCTTGCATTTCCTTCCAAACCCTCCGGGGCGGGAAAGCATCTCATTAATGTCATCTATCCGGACTGCAAATATATTCTGTCTCGCAATGGAAGCGTCTTCCCCCAGTCAGGCCGAGGAGCAGACAAATTCCCTGGTGGCGCGTGCGCAGGCCGGCGACAAGTCCGCGTTCTCGGATCTCTACCGGGACAATTACCGCCGGATTTATGCGCTGTGCGTACGACTCGCGGGTGATCATCACATGGCCGAGGAATTTACCCAGGAAGCCTTTGTCCGCGCATGGCGGCAACTGCACACCTACCGGAGCGAGGCGCGGTTTTCCACCTGGCTGCACCGGGTGACGGTCAACGTGGTATTGGCGGAGCAGCGCAAGGCCGGCTGGCGGATGAGCCGGCTTTTCTCGGGCGAGGACGCGATCCCCGACAAGCCGGAGCCGGACTTGCCCGTGGATTCCCGCGACCTGGAGCGGGCCATCGCCCGGCTGCCACAAAGGGCGCGCCAGGTTTTCGTGCTCGTTGACGTCGAGGGTTACACCCATGAAGAAACGGCACAGATGCTCGGAATTGCCGCCGGCACCAGCAAGGCGCAACTGTTCCGGGCCAGAGAATTATTGCGAGGTATGCTGTCATGACTGAACTTGATAAGTCCACCTGGCTGCAGGCACAACTGCAACAACTTCCGGAGGAATTGACTCCGGAACGGGACCTCTGGCCCGGCATCGCCGCGCGCCTGGATCGGCGCCGCCATGGCTGGGTGCCGCTGGCGGTAGCGGCCAGCATACTCATCAGCGCCGCCAGCGCCCTGTTCAGCTGGCATGTCTACGAGATTCATCGGCAGGAAACGGCCATAGCCCTGCAGGAACTGCAGCGCATCGAATCTCCCTACCGGGCGGCACAGGCGGTCTACAAAAAGCAGTGGCCTGCGCTGCGCTCGCATCTTGACCCCGCAACAGCGGCGGCCATTGAGCGCAACCTGCGGATCATTCACCAGGCGGACCTGGAACTGGTCGAGCAACTGCGCCGGCATCCCGGTAACCCGGCCCTGCAGGATCTGCTGCGGCAGACCCTGGCACAGGAACTGGACCTGTACCAGCGCGCCTCCAGGGCCGCCTACCAATCCATATGAGCGCACGCCGTACCATCGGCCGGATACAAACCCGGCGCCGCCCGGCGACATCTCACTCTACGGGTGGGGCGTCCCGGCCACTGTCGCCGGGAGCGAATCTCCCCAGACGCGCCTCGGCGAACCCCGGCGCCCCTTACCCACAATTTGCTGTCTGTTACCCGGCATGAGGAACGATCTATGAACAGAATGGTATTTGCAGTACTGGCCCTGGTAATCGCCGCACCGGTAATGGCCGGGGAACCCGTAAACAAGAGCTTGGCGGCGGATCCCGACGGCGACGTGGTAATTCAGGTGACGCGCGGCAATGTTTCCATAGCGGGCTGGGACCGCAACGTGGTAAAGGTTGAAGGCACGCGCGATGACAGCTCCAGGAAGTTCATTATGGAGCGGCACGGCAAGGTCATTACGATAAAAGATGAAGTGGAACACGGCATGTTTCACTGGGGGAGCCTGAGCGGGGCGGGGACGTCAATTAAGATCATGGTGCCGCACGACAACGGCGTCAAGGCGTCCCTGGTCTCGGTGGAAGCCGAGGTGCGCGATATCAAGGGTCCCGTGCGCATCGACACGGTCAGCGGCGATATCAAGGCCCACAACCTCGGCGGCGATGTGCAACTGGACACGGTAAGCGGCAACGTTATCGCCCGTACGAGCAGCGCGCGCATGAAATTGAAGACCGTGTCCGGCGACATCCGGGCGGTCAACGGAAAATCCATTCACCAGGCGGAACTGTCTACCGTGTCAGGAGACGTGAAACTGGACAGCGCCGTCAGCGACGACGGCGAGTTGACGTTGAAGAGTGTCAGTGGCGATCTCAATTTTACATTCAGGGGAAAGCTTAACGCACGCATCGACGTACAGACGGGACCGGGAGGTAAAATCAACAACTATCTGACCGATGCCAAACCTGCCAAGAGCCACTATGTGGGCGAGGAAAGCCTCAAGCTCATGCTGGGGAACGCCGGCGCGGACATCAGCGCGTCGGTGGTAAGCGGCGATATCACGCTCCGGAAACCCTGAAATGACAGCGGACCCGCCGGCAATCGAACGATTGCGGGTGCTGCTGGACGAGGCGGGTGCTGATTACACTCTCTATCGGCACGACTCGAATGTTGCCTCCGCACAGGACGGCGTACGGCAAGGATTCGGCGAACTGCGCGACATGGCTCCCACGTTAATATTGAATTGTCGGGACGGATATGTCGCGGCGATCATTGGCGGAGACCGGCGTATCGCCTATAAGCAGGTGAAAAAACACCTGGGTCTGAAAAACGTCTCCCTGGCCGGACCCGACCAGGTGCAGGCAGCGACCGGAGCCGAAATCGGCTGGGTGTCGCTAATCAATCCGGGGCTCAAGACCCTCGTGGACGAACGCCTGCTGCAAACCGGAACGGCCTGTGGCGGCTGCGGCGCACCCGGCTATTCGCTGCGCATCGCGGCAATCGACCTGGTCCGGATCACCGGCGCGGAGGTTTTTGACTTTACTACGCCAAAGGAAAAGGACTCATATATTTGACGGGCCGGAGCGCATGCGTCGCCTCCTGTAACTACGGAATACGCCGCCCGTACCCGGGTTAACCTGTCATTGCGACGGCGGCGCGGCCGCGGGAGGGGGCTTGGGCCCATGCAACGGCGGCGACTCCATCCCCGGCACGGCCGGTGCCTTCACATTCGGTATATACCGCATTACCGCATTCCGAAACTGCAGCAGCTTGGTCTTGGCGATGGCCTCGTTCTGGTTGCCCAATCGCAACAGGATCTTCTGCCCCGCCGACAGGGACTCCAGCCCCGGATCCGCGTACTTGTAGTACACCGACGGTTGCACCAGCGCCACCGGGCCGGGAAGCGCCGGCGTCTTCAACAGCAGATCGATCACCTTTATGAGGCGGTCGTTAAAGTACCCGTTGGGATATCCCAGTTCCTGGTAGGCCTGTTGAAACAGGGGATAGAAGCGAACGTAGAGTTGCGCCAGCTTGGCGGCATCCACGGCCGCGACCACGCGCATGAACGGCGCATAACGCGCGGCATTGTCCGGGTTGGTGGTAATGATATTGCCCTTGCGCGCCACCACGAACTGACCGGGCGTCGGCTTCACGGGCCACAGGCGCGGCGGGACCTTGGCGCGCGGAAGATTGTCCACGGTGACGACGACGTTGCGAATCACCCCCGTGCTTTGCAGAAACCGCTGGACCGCGGTCTGACCCAGCAATGCCGTCAAGGCGTCCAGCACGGGCCCGTCGCTGTCATTCAGGAGCGGTAAGGGCGGCGCGGCCGGCGCCGCTTGTGAGGCGGAAATCGGGTATTTGACGGCGGGCTTGGCCGGCTTGGGCTTGGGTTTGGGAGCGGGTGGAGGCGGTGCCACCGCCGTCGTCTTTACCGGGGGCGCGGGCGGCTTCTCCAACCCGAAATAGAATGCCACGGCGACGCCGATCACCCCGAGGATGACGACCAGCCAGGGGAACGGACGCCGGCGCCGGCGTCTGCGGCGGCGCATTTTTTCCAGTTCCGGACTTATCTCCTCTTCTTCCATTGAACAGATACCGAGGGGTTATAGTTTCTTTACCAGCACCTTGCTGTTGCGCTGGTAATTATAGAGTTGTCTGCGCTTCACGGGGAGGTCGTCCACGCTCGTTTCCACAAACCCGCGCTCCAGGAACCAGTGCTCGGCCCGCGTGGTCAGCACGAACAGTTCCCCGGCGCCGCTACGTTGCGCCTCGCGCTCGGCCACCTCCAGCAACTGCTCGCCGCGTCCGCCCTCGTGGTATTCGGGATGGACCGCAAGGCAGGCCAACTCCGCCGCGGCGTCGGCCGGAAAGGCATAGAGCGCCGCGCAGCCGATGATAACACCGTCGCGCACCATGACGGTGTAGTGATCGATATCCAGTTCCAGGTTTTCCCGGGAACGTTCCACCAGCGTGCCATCCAGCTCCAGCGGGCGGATCAGTCCCACGATGCCGCTGATATCCGCGGCGCCGGCACGCCGCAACTCATCGTACGACGCCAGGCTGACCATGGTGCCGATGCCGTCGCGCGTGAACAACTCGCGCAGGACGGCGCCGTCCACGTGCCGGCTGATAAAGTGCACCCGGCGGACACCCCGGCCGCAGGCGAACACCGCCTGTTCCAGGTAGGGCCTGCTGGCATGGTCCGCGTCCAGCGATTCAAGGATATCCCCCGCCTCTTCCCTGGTCAGCTCCCGCAGCAATTCCCGACCCGTGCCGCAGATGCCTTCCGACTCGGTGAGATAAATAAGCTTGTCCGCCCGGATTTCCACCGCCACCT
>CAZNWR010000079.1:0-11669 GCA_964576645.1 uncultured Enterobacteriaceae bacterium
TTCTCCCGGTGGTAACCCGTCTACGGCCTGGATCCGGCGGATCGGCAGGCCTTTGTTTCTGGTAAATCATTCATGTTCGGCAGGATATTCGCAAAAATTTTCGGCAGTAGAAACCAGCGTGTGCTCAGGCGTATGCGCAAGGTGGTCGAGCGCATCAATGCGCTCGAGGAGGAAATTTCGGCTATTCCGGACGCGGAATTCCCGAGCAGGACCGCGGCGCTCAAGGAGCGCCTCAAGGGAGGTGAAGAACTCGACTCGCTGCTTCCTGAATCATTTGCACTGGTGCGCGAAGCCGCCAAAAGAACGGTGGGCATGCGCCATTTCGACGTGCAGCTCATTGGCGGAATGGTTCTTCACGAGGGAAACATCGCCGAAATGCGGACCGGCGAGGGCAAGACCCTTGTTGCTACCCTCGCTGCATACCTTAACGCCCTGTCCGGTCGCGGCGTGCATGTGATCACCGTGAATGATTATCTGGCAAGCCGCGACGCCGACTGGATGGGCAAGGTCTATTCCTTTTTGGGGATGAGTACCGGGGTAATCGTATCAGGCATGGAGCGGGATGAACGTAAAGCTGCGTACGACGCCGACATCACCTACGGCACCAACAATGAGTACGGCTTTGATTACCTGCGGGACAACATGGCGTTTCGACGGGAAGACCGCGTGCAACGGGAGTTGAATTATTCCATCGTCGACGAAGTGGACTCGATTCTTGTCGATGAGGCGCGTACGCCGTTAATTATTTCAGGAATGGTGGACGACAGATCCGAACTCTACATAAGTATAAACAAAATCGTTCCTCAACTCGTCATGCAGCCTCCGGAGCCAGAGGATGACGACAGGCCGAAGAAGGAGGAGACAGGCGATTACACCATAGACGAGAAGACCAAGCAGGCCTTTCTTACTGAACGAGGCCATGAAAAAGTCGAGCATCTGTTGCAGGACGCAGGCATCGTAGAACAGGGCAAGAGCCTTTACGATCCGGCCAATATACCGGTGCTTCATCACCTGAACGCCGCGCTGCGTGCACATTCACTATACAGCAGGGACGTGGACTATATCGTCAAGGATAACGAAGTCGTCATCGTTGACGAATTCACCGGCCGGACGATGCCCGGCCGGCGCTGGTCAGAAGGGCTGCACCAGGCGATTGAAGCCAAGGAAGGTGTGCAGATCCAGAATGAAAACCAGACTCTCGCTACGATTACATACCAGAATTATTTTCGCCTGTACGACAAACTGTCCGGCATGACCGGCACGGCCGACACAGAGGCATATGAATTTCAGGAAATTTACGGACTCGAGGTTGTCGTTATTCCCACACACAAACCGATGATCCGGGATGACCAGGCTGACGTGATTTTTCTCACTGCGGAGGAGAAGTTCCAGGCCATCATAGAAGACATTGTCGATTGCACCCAACGCGGGCAGCCTGCGCTGGTGGGCACAGCGAGTATCGAGGTGTCCGAATACCTGTCGAACCTGTTGAAACAACGGAAGATCAACCACCAGGTGCTGAACGCCAAGTTCCACGAGAAAGAGGCCGAAATAATTGCTCAAGCCGGCCGCCCGTCGACCGTAACCATCGCAACCAATATGGCAGGCCGCGGTACCGATATCGTCCTCGGGGGAAACCTCGAAGCGGAGTTGCGGGACTTGGGTGAGGTTGATGAAATCGCACAACAGCGTGTGCGAGAAGAGTGGAACGAGCGCCATGACGCGGTAGTTCGCAACGGTGGTCTGCGGATAGTCGGCACCGAGCGTCATGAATCCAGACGTATTGACAACCAGTTACGCGGGCGATCCGGGCGGCAGGGAGATCCTGGATCGAGCCGCTTCTATCTGTCACTGGAAGACAACCTGATGCGGATCTTTGCATCTGAAAAGGTTGCAGCGATCATGCAGAAGCTGGGGATGAAGGACGGCGAGGCCATCGAATCAAACCTGGTGTCACGCGCCATTGAAAATGCCCAGCGAAAGGTTGAGGCGCATAACTTCGATATTCGTAAGAATCTTCTTGAGTATGATGACGTCGCCAATGATCAACGCAAGGTCATCTACGAGTGGCGAAACGAGTTGCTGGAATTGGAGGACGTGTCAGAGGATGTTCACGGGATGCGCAAGGATGTTACCCATGCGGTGATAGAAACCTATATCCCGCCGGGAAGCGTGGATGAACTCTGGGATATTCCCGGGCTGACGGATGGTCTCGAACACCAGTTCGGACTGCGTCTGGCCATAAGAGAATGGCTTGATTCCGATCCGGACCTTCATGAAGAGACCTTGCGCGAGCGGATACTTGAGGAAATTGAGCGTTGTTTCGCTGAACGTGAAAAGATAATTCCGCCGGAGCTTATGCGCCGCATAGAGAAGGATTTCCTGCTCGATGTGCTGGACCGGCATTGGAAAGAGCATCTTGTGGCAATGGACCATTTGCGGCAGGGAATCGGACTTCGAGGCTATGCGGCCCAGGACCCGAAGCAGGAATACAAGATGGAAGCATTCACGATGTTCAGCCAGATGCTTGATAACATCAAACATGAAGTTATCGAGATCCTGTCCAAGGTGCACGTGCAGACTGATGACGATATGGCGAGCGTGGAACACCGTGCGCCTGAAAAGATGCAGTATAACCACCCTGATGCGCCCAACGCCCTGGGCGGGGACGACGGGCAGGGACAGCCGGCCGCGGCGCCGCAGACGCCGTTTGTCCGCAAGGACAGGAAGATAGGCCGGAACGAGCCGTGCCCCTGCGGGTCGGGAAGGAAGTACAAGCAGTGTCACGGAAGGCTGAACTGAGATCCTGCGCCACGCCCCCGGATCGGGGGTCATGGCGGTAGGATTGGCAGAACCGGACCGCCTGGCACCGGTCAAGGGCATACGTTTGAACGCCGGCAGCGCGGGGATTTATCCTGTCTCGCGTCCCGACCTTGTCCTGATAGCCCTGGAAGCGGGCACTACCGCTGCCGCACTGTTTACTCGAAACGCTTTCTGCGCAGCGCCGGTATCGATCGCCCGTTCACATCTGTCCACTGAAATGCCCAGGTACTGCGTGATCAATGCGGGCAACGCCAATGCCGGGACCGGAAGCCGCGGAACCGACGCAACCCTGGCAACATGCGCCAAGGTGGCCGAGCTTGGAAACTGCCGCAGGCAGGAAGTGCTGCCGTTTTCGACCGGCGTTATAGGCGAATACCTTCCGGTTGATTCCATTTGCGCCGCTTTGCCGGACCTTTTTAACGGACTTCGGGATGACGCGTGGCTGGATTGTGCACGAGCGATCATGACCACCGACACGCTGCCTAAAGGCATCTCCCGCAGGATCGATGTAAACGGCACGCCCGTTGCCATAACCGGCATTGCCAAAGGTTCCGGGATGATCCACCCGGATATGGCGACAATGCTTGCGTTTATCGCTACTGACGCGGACGTCGAGCCCAATCTCCTGCGCGGGTTGCTCACGGAGGCGACACTCGGTTCGTTCAATGCCATATCCGTGGATGGCGATACTTCCACCAACGACGCGTTGCTTCTGATGGCGACGGGGAAATGCGGCTTGCCGCGGATCGTTGATCCGGATTCATCCGAAGCCAGAATATTGGGAACTGCCGTCTCGGAGGTGTGTCTGGAGCTGGCCTGTGCCGTTATCCGGGACGGCGAAGGCGCAAGCAAGTTCATTACTATCAAGGTCGAGCAGGGAGGTACCAGGGAAGAGTGCCTTGCCGTCGCGAAGACCGTGGCCACATCGCCACTGGTCAAAACGGCGTTTTATGCGTCCGACCCGAATTGGGGCAGAATTCTCGCAGCGATAGGGCGGTCCGGAGTGACGGATTTGAACATCGGCAATGTATCGGTGGATATCAATGGAGTGCGCATCGTGGAGAAAGGTGCCAGGTCCCGGGATTACACCGAGGCTGCGGGACAGGCGGCCATGGCGGCGGAGGATATCACGGTACTGGTAAGCCTGGGACGGGGCGATGCACAATGGACCATGTATACCTGCGATCTGTCTGAAAAGTATGTTCGGATCAACGCTGACTACCGCAGTTGAAATATGAATTGCTCCAGGAACGGAGCATCTATATGTGACGTGGGTACCAAGAGATTGCATATTGCTGTCGGTGTTATTTACAACGACACGCGTGACAGGGTGCTGCTCGCAAAGCGCCCCGCGCATGCTGACCATGGCGGTCTATGGGAATTTCCGGGCGGCAAGCGTAACCCCGGTGAAGACATAGGCGCGGCTTTGCGGCGTGAGTTGTACGAGGAGCTTAATCTGGTGGTTCACCAGGCATCGCCACTGCTGGTTGTCGATCATGAGTATTCCGACCGCGCCGTGAAACTGGATGTATGGGAGGTCACCGGCTGGGGCGGCCAGGTTATGGGAAAAGAAGGGCAGCAGATTGAATGGGTTTCGATCCGTGATCTGGGGCGCCGCAAGTTTCCCGCCGCCAACCGGGCCATTGTCTCCGCGGTTACGATGCCGCCTTTGTACGTTATAACGCCGGATTTGAGCGACTACGGCGATGACTTTTTTCTCTTTGTAAGCCGCTTGTTGCGTGCCGGGATGCGCGCGCTTCAGTTCCGCAGCACGCGAACTGACGCAGAACTGCGTGCTCGAGTAGCGACGCGTCTGGCCCGGTTGTGCGACGAGTTTGACTGCCTGCTGATGCTCAACGATACTCCGGGGGCCGCGGTTCAAAGCGGTGCCGGGGGTGTGCACTTGAACAGCGCCCGGCTGCTTCAAATGAATGAGCGTCCGCTCGATTCCCGTCACCTGGTTGGTGCGTCGTGCCACAACCGTACGGAACTTATGCAGGCGGGCAGCCTGCGGCTTGATTATGCGCTGCTGGGGCCGGTGTCAAATACCGTCAGCCACGAAGATGCCGATATCCTGGGGTGGGAGAGGTTTGAAGCGCTGGCGCGTTCGAGTCCGTTGCCGGTTTACGCGCTGGGAGGAATGCGGCCGGCTGACATGACGCTGGCACGGGCAAAGGGCGCCCGTGGTCTGGCGATGATCAGCGGGATCTGGTCGGCCGCCGATCCCGAGGCTGCAGTCAGTTCCTGCCTGTGGAGCGAGGTCAGTGCTTCCTGACCGGTGCCTCATCAGGGCTGTCCGGAAAGGCGTCCGCCGGTTCTTCGGACGGTATTCGATGACCTTCCCACAGCCACTCGCCCAGGTCGATCAGGCGGCAGCGCTCGCTGCAAAACGGCCGCCACGGGTTATCCGGTCCGGCAGTCACTGGCTTATCGCAGGTCGGACACCTGGAAGTCATAAGTTACAAGTTACAAGTCATAAGAGTGAGAAATCAAGGCGTACACCAAATCCCTTGTGACTTGTTACTCGGCTTACAGGATACAGCAGTGCAATTCGAAATCGACGGTGTCGTCGGTCTGGGATGGGCGTTCAGTGGTAACGGCTTGCTCCATGAAGCGTACTGTGAATCGGTGCCTTCCACCGCTGATCTCCGGAAAATATTTCGAATTTCCCGGAAGCTGAACACGTACCATTTGACAGGAAACATTGCTTTCAATGGGTTTCTGAAAGAATCCCCGCACCGCCTGCTCCCGGGTAGGCGTGGTGCTGTTTCGGATCATATTCAACGCCAGTTTCAGGGATTTTCTCAGAACCATCAGATCTGTCTGCCATGATTCCAGATGCTGTATGCGGTCCCCAGCCGGTCTGTTCAACCAGTGATGATAGGCAGGTAGGTCAAAGTTGCATGTGCCGCCCGCAATCGTGGTTCTTTGGCGAATGGATTGGACAAGCTCGTCACTGCGCAGATCCTGTCCGGGCTGGTAACCTGTGTCTCTCAATTTCCCAATGAGATCGTTAATCTCACCCATGATCGCAAGCAGCCTGCGCCTGTCCACTCCGGGATTGCTTTCCAGGGCCGACAGGGTTGAAGCGTGACGCTCCAGCTCCTTTATCAATTCCGTCTTTATGTCGGATCTGCCAAGGAGATCCACAATGTCGATCAGGGAGGCGACGGATATGCGGCTGTCCCAGTCGGTATCGCCTTCCGCATAGTTGCGGGCCATGTCGAACAAGTACTCGATCCGGAGAAAAGTCCGGATCCGCTCGTTCAACGGTTGTTCGTAAGCTACCTGACGGTCCAAGAGGTCACCCGAGGCTCTGGTTTAATGAGATTCTGAAGGACTCAAGGCGAACTCTCAACGTGTTCGCCACTGAGAACAAGGTAATTCTGATGTAATCGATGCACCTGGTCACGGAGATATGACTGATCCCGGTCATTATGGATCAGGTCATCCGCGGCGGCAGTTCGCACCGGCCGCGGACATTGGTTTTGCATTATGCGTTCTACCGCTTCGGGGGATGAACCGTCGCGGCGACAAACGCGTTCCACCTGCAACTTTTCCGGAGCATCCACTACCAGGATCCGGTCAACGTATTCTTCACAGTGGGTTTCCAGCATCAGCGGGATGCACACGATGCAATAGGGAAACCGCACTTCATCGATTGCCCTTTGCATTTCCCGGTATACCAGTGGATGAATAATCTCCTCCAATTTCCGGCGCAGCGCGGGATCCCTGAAAACCCGATCTCGAATGTAGTCCCGCCGCAGTGTGCCGCCGGCGTCGACGGCCCCGGGACCGAAAAGCTCCGCGACCTGCCCGGAGGCCGCGCCACCCCTACGGGTAAGATCATGCGATATCCGGTCCGCGTCGATAATCGGTACGCCCAGTTCGGAGAAGCAGTTGCAAACGGTGGTCTTGCCGCTGCCGATGCCGCCGGTGAGGCCCACTCGCAGGGTCGGTCTCTCCGGCATTTACCTTACCCAGCCGATATACAGACTCGTGAGCGGGGGACCCCACAGCAGCGCAATCCAGCCCGCGCCGGCCAGGTAGGGACCGAACGGAATTGGCTGGTTGCGCCCATGCCCCTTGAGCAGTATTAAACCGATACCGACAACGGCCCCGATGAGGGACGCAATGATGATTATCAACGGGAGCATCTGGTAGCCTGCCCATGCCCCCAATGCGGCCAGGAGCTTGAAATCTCCGTATCCCATCCCCTCCTTACCGGTGATGATCTTGAACAGCCAGTAAACACACCAAAGAATCAGGTAGCCGGCTGCGGCGCCAATTAAAGCAGAATACACATTTGTGTAGACACCGAACATGTTGCAGATCAACCCGGCCCAAAGAAGCGGAAGCGTTATATTGTCGGGCAGCAATTGAGTGTCCAGGTCGATTGCACTGAGTGCAATCAGCACCCAGGTAAAGAGCAAGGCGGGTAAAACCTGCATACTGAAGCCGAACCGCCAGGCGACCATAACTGAAAGCACACCGGTAAGAGCTTCGAGCAGGGGATATCTAAGGGATATACGCGATCTGCATGCACTGCACCTGCCCCGCAGGATAAGGAACGACAGAACTGGGATATTTTCCCAGGCCGCAATCGCGTGGCCGCACTTCGGGCACCGCGAACGTGGACGAACCAGGGTAAATTCATCGTCTCCGGCAGCGGGTGATTGAAGCTCGAGCAGGCTACAGCACTCACGCCGCCACTGGCGTTCCATCATTTTCGGAAGTCGCGCGACTACCACATTCAGAAAGCTGCCCACCGCCAGTCCGAACAGGCAGG
This sequence comes from uncultured Enterobacteriaceae bacterium, assembly GCA_964576645.1. Lineage (GTDB taxonomy): Bacteria > Pseudomonadota > Gammaproteobacteria > Eutrophobiales > Eutrophobiaceae > CAZNWR01. Next base: position 7,613 of record CAZNWR010000079.1, read on the forward strand.
TGACAACGTAAAGGGCAAGCGGCGACTGTTGCAGCAGATGAATTGCTTGCATTGAGATTGAACCGGCAAACGGGTTAGCAGGCTACAGCTAGCGGCCGCACCTGTCGGCCGCCATCACCGGCCGGGAGAGCTATTCTTAGACAACCGACCCCATCTTGAAGATCGGCAGATACATTGCAATCACGAGTCCGCCGATAATGACGCCAAGAACGGCCATGATAAGGGGTTCCAGCAGGCTGGTCAGGCCATCCACGGCATTGTCGACTTCTTCTTCGTAGAAATCCGCAACCTTGCTCAGCATCTGGTCCAGCGAACCGGCTTCTTCCCCAATGGCAACCATTTGCACGACCATGTTCGGGAACATATTGGTATCCCGCATGGCCACCTGCAATTGCGTGCCGGTGGAGACTTCTTCGCGCATTTTCATCGTGGCGTCGTAGTAGATGATATTGCCGCAGGCGCCCGCAACCGATGTCATGGCCTCGACCAGCGGGGTGCCAGCTGCGAACATGGTCGCCAGCGTGCGGGAGAACCTGGCTATGGCGGACTTGTTAAGGATATCTCCGACCACGGGAAGCTTGAGTGAGGCCCGGTCAAGAAAGTGGGCAAACGCCCGGGATCGTTTCCTGGCCTCAAGAAATCCCCAGCCTGCTCCACCGATCGCGGCGAAAATCAGCCACCAGAATTTCTGGAAGAAATTGGAGCAGGCAATCACGAACAGAGTCAACGCCGGCAGATTGGCGCCAAAGCCGGCGAACAAGGACTGGAACTGCGGGATCACGAAGATCATCAGGATCGTGGTGATGACGAAAGCCACCACGATAACGGCGATGGGATAGAACAGGGCCTTTTTGATCTTTGCTTTCAGGGATTCGGTCTTCTCCATGTAATTTGCCAGCTTGTGCAGGATGGCCTCGAGAATACCCGACTGTTCACCGGCCGCAACCAGGTTGGTAAACAGTTCATTGAAATACTGCGGGTGCTTACTCAGGGCTTCGGAAAGCGAACCCCCCGCTTCTATGTCGCCCTTAATGGTCAATATCAAATCCTGCATGCTCGCATTTTCATGACCGCGGCCGACGATTTCGAATGACTGAACCAGCGGCACCCCTGATGACATCATGGTGGCAAGCTGGCGTGCAAAAATCGTAATATCCTTGGATTTGATCTTCTTCTTCTTGGGGCCGAACAGCGGCTTTGGTTTTTTCTTTACCTTGAGGGGGTTGACTCCTTGGCGGCGAAGCACGGCCTTTATGAGCGCATCGCTCTGGCCGCTCATCTCCCCCTTGACCTTCTTGCCTGATTTGTCGGTACCCTCCCAGGTGAACATGTCTGCTTTGGCTGCTTGTGCCATAACCTTTACTCCACAGTGACCCGGTTGACTTCGGCCAGGCTGGTGGCGCCGTCTATGACCTTCTGCAGGCCCGAACGGCGGATATCCCAGGTGCCTTCCTTCGCTGACTGGTCCGCAAGCTGTACGGCGTTCGCCCCTTCGATAATCAGGCGCTTCATTGCATCGGAGATCGGCATAACCTGGTAAATGCCGGCCCGGCCCTTGTATCCGGACGGGCAATCCTCATGTCCCTCCACGGGTCCGTAAATAGTGATGCCCTTTTCCACCAGCTCCGGCGGGAAGCCTTCCTTCAGCAGGGATTCCTTGTCGATGTCCAGCGTCTGGCGGTATTCCTTGTGCAGGCGCCGGCACAGGCGCTGGCCCGTGATCAGGTTGATGCTGGTCGCGATGGCAAACGGCGCGATGCCCATATCCCGGATTCGCGTCAGGGTCTGCGGTGCGTCGTTGGTGTGCAGCGTCGCCATCACCATATGGCCTGTCTGCGCGGCCTTAACGGCGATGGAGGCAGTGCCCAGATCGCGGATCTCGCCCACCAGGATGATGTCCGGATCCTGCCGGAGAAACGCCTTCAGGGCCTTGTCGAAAGTCATCCCGGTCTTCTCGTCGCACTGCACCTGGTTAACCCCGGCCAGGTTGATTTCCACCGGGTCCTCGGCAGTGGAGATGTTGATATCCGGTTGATTCAGAATGTTGATCCCCGTGTACAGGGACACGGTCTTGCCGCTGCCCGTGGGGCCGGTAACCAGGAACATGCCGTAAGGTTTGTGCAGGTTCTTGAGAAACAGGTCCTTTTGTTGCGGCTCGTAGCCGAGCTGGTCAATCTGCAGGGCGGCAGCGTCGGAGTTCAGGATACGCAGCACCGCTTTCTCACCAAACAGGGTGGGGCAAGTGCTGACGCGGAAATCCATGGACTTGGTTTTGGACAGCTTGAGTTTTATGCGTCCGTCTTGCGGCACCCGGCGTTCAGAGACATCAAGCCGCGACATCACCTTGATGCGCGCCGCGATCTTTCCGGCCAGGCTCAAGGGCGGTTTGGCGACCTCGGAAAGCATGCCGTCGATGCGAAACCGGACGCGGAAATACTTCTCGTAGGGTTCAAAATGGAGGTCGGAAGCGCCTTTCTTGATGGCGTCCAGCAGGCACTTGTTGACGAATTTCACCACCGGCGCATCGTCGACTTCCGTGTCCTCCATGGTATCCTGTTTTTCCTCGGCGACTTCGAGACCTTCCAGGTCATCGAATTCTTCGTCCTCCATGTCGCCCAGGCCGCCTTCCATTTCCTCCATTACCTTGTCGATGGCTTTGCTCAGCTTGTCCTCTTCCACCAGGATGGCTTCGGTATTGATACCCACCGCAAACTTGATTTCGTCGAGCGCCTGGAGATTGGTGGGATCGGACACGGCCACGTACAGTCGCTTGCCGCGCTTGAATATGGGCAGGGCGCGATGCTTCTTGATGAGGTCTTCCTTGACCAGCTTGACGGTATCCATATCCAGGTCCAGCGCGTTGATATCCAGCACCGGCACCCCGAATTCCTGCGCGGCGGAAAGCGCGATTGCCGCGCTGGGCACAAGCTTGTTCTCTACCAGAAAGGAGACGAACGGCTGTTTTTTCTGGAGCGACTTCTGGAAGTGCTCCTGTGCGGCGGCTTCTTCCAGCAGGCCGTCCAGGACGAGCTTGCGCGCCAGCCCGCTCAGATGGATCTTGTTCGCGGAGACTGCCATAGGAATAGAGAACCCGAATTCTTAAATAAGCGCTTAAATATTAGATTATATGCTGAGAATAACCAATACCTTTCTGGCACTTCCGGGTATTGGTTCGCAACTTGGCACCGGTCCGCGGGATAGCCGCTCCGGTATCCTCCTGTCGGCCGTAGCTGCTTGAATTACGGGTATTTTCCTGAAAATGCCGGGTGTGGGGCGGTTCCTGCCCGGACAGCGGACAATTCGGCGGGCTTCAGGCCGCCGAAACCTTGGCCTTGGCCCCCTCGAATACCAGATGGTCGTCTTTGACGGTGACCTGGACGGCATCGCCGGGGCCGAAATTGCCGGCCAGGATTTCACGGGCGAGCGGGGTTTCCAGCAGATTCTGCACTGCACGCTTCAAGGGGCGCGCCCCGTAGACCGGGTCGAATCCGGACCGGCCCAGCAGGTCGATCGCCGCAGTGGAGACGTCCAGTTCCATGTCCTGATCACGCAGGCGGCGGGCCACTCGCTCGATCTGGATGTCGGCAATGGCGCGGATCTGCTTTTTCTGCAGGGCATGGAAAACGACCAGATCGTCGATGCGGTTGATGAACTCAGGCCGGAAGTGACGCGCCACAATTTCGAGTACCGTGGACTTCATCTCATCATAGTCCGCTTCCCCCGACATGGCCTGAATGCGGTCGGATCCCAGGTTCGATGTCATGACGATTACGGTGTTGCGGAAGTCCACCGTCCGCCCCTGACCGTCCGTGAGGCGGCCATCGTCGAGCACTTGGAGGAGGATATTGAATACGTCCGGATGCGCTTTTTCCACTTCATCCAGGAGGACCAGGCTATAAGGCTTGCGCCGGACCGCTTCGGTCAGATAACCGCCTTCTTCGTAGCCGACATAGCCTGGAGGGGCGCCGATAAGCCTTGCCACCGAGTGCTTCTCCATGAATTCGGACATGTCTATCCGGATCATGGCTTCTTCCGTGTCGAACAGGTACTCAGCCAG
>CAZNWR010000080.1:0-7092 GCA_964576645.1 uncultured Enterobacteriaceae bacterium
GCGCGCAGCTTGCGAGCACGAAGGCCGTGCCCGCTGGCAGGACCCGCCCGCCTCGTACGGCGAGATTAAGCGGCGCGAATACCCCACTGCCCGGCCTGGATCAATTCGGCGGTCAGGATTGAAGGAGCGAAGTATAGATGGACGCGTCATCCTTGCTGAAACAGCAGGCGATTATTCTGTCAAACTTTGGATCGAATTCCTTCATGACACCCACCGCTATTTCAGCCGCCTCGCGCACCGGGTATCCATAAATACCGGTGCTGATGCCGGGAAAAGCGATGCTCTTGAGTTCCTTCCCAAGCGCCAACTCGAATGAATTCCGGTAACAAGCTCGCAACAACTCCGGCTCACCCCGGTCACCGTCGTGCCATACCGGCCCGACAGTATGGATAATCCACTTCGCCGGCAGCCTGAACCCGGGAGAAATTCTCGCCTCGCCGGTAGGGCACCCGCCCAACGTACGATTGAATTCGAGCAATTCCGGCCCAGCGGCGCGGTGAACGGCCCCGTCCACTCCACCACCGCCCAGCAGGGAGGAATTGGCGGCATTTACGATCGCATCGACCGCGAGCGTGGTGATATCTGCCTGGATAACCTCGATCACGAGGTCTTACTTGACCACCTTGAGAGTAGGTTTCTGAGGCGCCGGCGGTGCTTCCGGAGCCTGCTCCGCCGCTGGCTCGTCGGCGGGAAAGATCATGCCTCTGCCGTTTTCCTTGGCATAGATGGCCAGCACGGCACTCATGGGAACGTGAATCTCGCACGGGCGCCCGCCGAATCGCGCATGCAGGCGCACGGCATCATCGCCCAATACCAGGTCGCGCACCGCCATAGGTGAAATATTCAGCACGATCTTGCCTTCGTTGACGAAATCCTCCGGCACGACCACCTCCGGCCTGGAAGCATCCACCAGAAGATAGGGCGTCATATCATTGTCCAGGATCCACTGGTGCAGACCGCGCACCAGGTATGGCCTGTTGGAAGTCATGCGTGAGCCGGGCATTTCCTGACTACCAGTCCTGCGACTATCCGGGTCAGGCGGCGCGCAGTTCCCGTTCCGCACTTGACAGACTCGCACGGAAGGGAGGCCGCTCGAACAAGCGCTCGGAATACTTCTGGATGACTTTCGCCGATGTCGGCAACTTTATCCCATAGTGATCAAGCCGCCACAGCAATGGCGCCATGCAGCAGTCGACGAGCGAATATTCTTCCGACATGAAATACGGCGTCTGGCTGAATGCGGGGGCAATGGCAGTCAGATGATCACGCAGGCTTTTTTTGGCATTGGTGGCGGAAGAATCGGTTGTGCTGTCGAGAATGTCCAACATCGGATACAGGTCGCGCATCACCCGATACCGTAGCTGGCGGTTGTTTGCCCGCGACACCGGGTCCACCGGCATCAGGGGCGGATGGGGAAAGCGCTCGTCCAGGTACTCCATGATGATTTGCGCCTCGTACAGAACCAGGTCCCGGTCGATGAGCGTAAGAATGGAGTTATAGGGATTCAACTCGACCAGGTCTTCCGGCAACTCGGCACCCGGCTCAATGTAATGAATGTCCACGTTGATGTCCTTTTCGGCAAGGACGATGCGGACACAGTGTCCCATTGGGCTGGTGCTATCGGAATATAAGACCATGATCAGGGGCCCGTTCCTCGTGTGCCAGGCATAAACGCCGTGAACGGCAAGTATTCCGCCGCCGGCACATCGCCACGGTCAGACGACGTCAGTGAACGTCCTTCCAATACTCCCGCTTGAGGAGATAGACAATGACGAGCAATACGAGCAAATATGCGATTACCCATATTCCAATCGTATACCGTTTGAGCTTGACCGGCTCGCCCACGTAAACCAGAAAATTGACCAGGTCCCTCACGGTGCCTGCGTACTGGGCTTTCGTCTCCAGGCCCGGCGTCGCCAGTTTCAGGCCGGTGATCACCTTCTCGGGCTTGCCGTCGGAATCTTTCACTTCCTTGTATACCGGCTGCTGCCACCCCTGCAACTGCCACAGCACATCGGGCATTTTCACGTTTTTGAACACCAGATTGTTTACACCGGTGGGGCTGTTCGGATCCCGGTAGAAACTCATCAGGTAGGAGTACAACCAGCTGGCCCCGCGGGCCCGCGCCTCCACTGAAAGATCCGGCGGCGCTACGCCAAACCACTTCTTAGCGTCGGCGCTGCGCATCGCCACCTGCATCGTTTCACCGATTTTGTTCGTAACGAACATCAGGTTCGACTTCAGCACGCTTGCCGGAATTCCCAGATCCTCGCCCATCCGGTTGTAGCGCATAAACCTGGCGGAATGGCAACTCAGGCAATAGTTGACGAAAATCCGCGCGCCGCGCTGGAGCGAGCCTTGATCCGACAGGTCCGGCTTGAACGGCATCAGTCCCGCGCCTTCGGAAGCGGCTGCGGACGTGCTGACAAGCACCAGGAGGGCAAGGATTATACGGCGTGCCATCAGCTGGTCACCCGCTCCGGAACCGGCTTTTCAATGTCACGCAGATAGATTTTCGACACCTCGAAGAAGAAACCGAACACGGTCAAGCCGGCAACAAAAAGCGTATAGGCGGTATCGACGCCCTGACTACCGAAATAATCGTAAACGTAGAAACCATCGAATATCAGGATAATGAACCAAAGCAGACCCCTCAGCGCGTATCGGTACCAGTTGGCACAGCGGCTGTCGTTAGGAGTGGTGTAGGCAGGAAGCAACAGAAAGAACATGAAATAACATATGCCAAAAAACCGCGACACCCAGTTAAGGGCCGGTTCCGGCGGCTGCATACCCATGTAGCCCAGCACCAGAAAACTGATCGTAAACATCGTCAGCGAGGCCTTGAAGCGCCAGCCGCGATAGCGCACCGACTTGACCGGACTGCGATCCAGCCATGGGAGAAAGAAATAGAAAAGCACCGCCGACCCCATCGTGGCGACGCCGGCCAACTTGTCCGGTATCGCCCGAAGAATCGCGTAATAAGGGGTGAAGTACCAGACCGGCTCTATGTGCGGAGGTGTCTTCAGTGCATTGGCGGGTACGAAATTGGCGTGCTCCAGAAACTTTCCTCCCATGGAAGGCGCCCAGAACACAACGGCGAAGAAGAAGATAAGAAATACCACCACGCCGACCAGGTCCTTCACCGTGTAATAGGGGTGAAAGGGAATACCATCCAGCGGAATACCGTTTGCATCCTTGTGCTTCTTGATTTCGATGCCGTCAGGATTGTTTGACCCCACCTCGTGCAGAGCGAGGATATGCACGAATACCAGACCGCAAAGAACCAGCGGCATTGCGATCACGTGGAACGCGAAAAATCTGTTCAGGGTAACGTCGGAAACCACGAAGTCACCGCGTATCCACAGCATGAGGTGCGCCCCGATCTTGGGTATCGCACCGAATAAAGAGGTAATTACCTGGGCGCCCCAGTACGACATCTGTCCCCAGGGCAGCAGGTAACCGAAAAACGCCTCCGCCATCAGCGCGAGGTAAATGGCCATGCCGATTACCCAAAGGAGCTCCCGCGGCGGTTTATATGAACCGTACATAAGCCCCCGGTACATATGCAGGTAGACAACCAGGAAAAATGCCGAAGCACCGGTGGAATGCATGTAGCGTATCCACCAACCCCAGTCCACGTCGCGCATGATGTATTCAACGGACGCGAACGCCAACTTCGCGTCAGGCTTGTAGTTCATGGTCAGCCAGATCCCGGTCAGGATCTGGATTACCAGGACGACGATCGCCAGGGAGCCGAAAAAGTACCAGAAGTTGAAATTCTTGGGCGCGTAGTACTTGGCCAGGTGCGTGTTCCACTGCTCCGTCAGCGGAAAGCGCGCGTCTATCCAGTCGCGCAAGCCGTACAGGCGCTTTGTTACGCCGTTCATCTGGAGGTTACCGCGTTGGAACCGACATGGACGGCAGCGCTGCCGGAACCGGTACCCGTTGGCCTTGCGAAATCCGGAGCCGCGGGGAGGCCGCACACCATCCCTCCGGAAAGGCGACTCGGCAACAGGCTGAATGCCCCACTGACAGCAGGGAAATTTGCGGCGGTAATCGGGGTTCTCCGACGAATGGGGTAAGTCACGCTTTCAATCATTATTAGTTCTGGACTCCAGCCCTGGACCACGAACCCTCCGAATCATTTCACAGGTTCCTTAGGGGCGGCCAATTATAACATGATATCGTGGCGCCATGCGGATGTGGGACGAACCGCTCGACCGGAAAGACCGGCCCCCCGCAGCGACCATGGAGCATGACATCATATGACCGCGAACCAGGTTACCGTCCCAGGGGCCGAACCGGCGGATGCCACCCCGATCACGGCTGTTTGACCCGTGCAACGCGTCAACCTCTCACAAACCGTTAAATTTCTGCTGCAGGCGGTAGTGGGCGGCCTTGCGGCGGCATTCGTCGTATTGTGGTTTTTCCCGGAATTAATTCCCTCAGCCCCCGCGCATTCCCATCCCGGCGTCAGCATCGCCGAGCAGCCGGGCTCTTATCACGGGGCGGTGGCTGCCGTAGCACCCGCCGTGGTTAACGTGTATGCGGCCAGGGCCTCGCAACAACAGATAAATCCCCTGCTCCAGGATCCGGTTTTCCGCCATTTCTTCGGCAACCCGGAGCCGCGCCCGCAGGTAAATATTGAATTCGGATCAGGCGTGATCCTGAACCCTGATGGCTATGTCATTACCAACATGCACATCATTGACAAGGCGCGCGCCATTCAGGTGACGCTTACGGACGGCCGAAAGTCCACGGCCTCGGTGGTGGGCGTGGATGGCGCGACCGAGCTGGCGGTACTGCAACTCGACAACCTGAAGAACCTTCCCACCGCGCCCATCGGCGACTCGAATACCCTGCAGGTGGGTGACGTGGTGCTGGCGATAGGTAATCCCTACGATTTCGGTCAGACCGTGACCCAGGGCATCGTCAGTGCGACCGGCCGGGCGAGTCTGGGTATCACGGCCATAGAAGATTTCATACAGACCGACGCGGATATCAATCCGGGGAATTCCGGCGGCGCGCTGGTCAATGCCGCCGGTGAACTGGTAGGCATAAATACGGCCAACTATTCCGACAACGGCTCGGGCGGCTCCCAGGGCATCGGTTTCGCGATACCGGTTAATCTGGTCATGAGCGTGATGCGGCAACTCGTTCAGTACGGCCACGTCATTCGCGGGTGGCTGGGTATCGAGGCCCGCGCCGTACCGGACCAGGTGTTGCAGAACGCCGGTCTGCGGCGAGGTGGCGTACTGGTTACCGCGCTTATCAAGAACGGCCCCGCGGCCCAGGCCGGAATCCGGCCGGGGGATATTCTCACCGAATTTAACGGGCAGCCGCTCAACGGGCCGCATCAGGCCATTCAGTTGATCACCCGGGCCAAACCGGGGTCGGAAATCGACATTTCACTGGTCCGGGGCTGGAAGCAGTTGAAGGTGAAAGTAAAGGTCGCGCTGCGCCCGCCGCAGCTACGCTGAGCGAATGCGTCAGCGGCCGTCCAGCACCGCGGCCAACGCATCCAGGAATGCATCGTTTTCCTCGCGCCGGCCGACGCTTACCCGCAGGCAGCCGGCAAGCAGCGGGTGTGCGCCATCCAGCAGCTTGATTAGAATTCCCCGCGTTTTCAATCCGTCGAACACCTGCACGGCCGGCATGGAATCGACGCGGAACATGAGAAAATTGCCGGATCCGGGCCACAGCGTCACCCGCGGCAGGGCGGCCAGCCGCTGCGACAGCCGGCTGCGTTCCCCGCAAATCCACCCGGCCTGGTCCGCGAAAACATCCATCCTGTCGAGAAAGAAGGCGGCACTGACCTGTGCCAGCGTACCGACGTTGTAAGGAGGACGGATTTTCTCAAATTGCTCCAGCCAGCGCGTGTGTCCCGCCAGAAACCCCAACCGCAACCCTGCCAGGCCCTGCTTGGACAGCGTACGCAACACCAACAGATTTTCATGACGCGCCAGATCCGGCATGAAGGTCTCGCCGGAAAACGGAAAATACGCCTCATCCAGCACCACCAGTCCGGGGGCGCTGCGCACGATACGTTCCACATCGGCCCGCGGATACAGGGAACCGGTGGGATTATTGGGCCAGGCGATAAAAGTCACCGCCGGCCGGTTTCGCTCAAGCGCAGTTTCCACCGCCTCCAGATCCAGGGAAAAATCCTGCGCCTGCAAGGGTACGCCTACCAGCGCCATACCCGCGGCGACGGCACTGACCGCGTACATGGGGAAAGTGGGTTCGACTACCAGGGCTACCGCTCCCGGCCGCGCCAGCGCCATGGTGATGATCTGAATAAGCTCGTCGGAACCGTTGCCCAGCAGCAGATCCATCGTGTCGGGGACCGCAAAGACCCGGCGCAGGCGCTCCTTCAGATCGACAGCGGTGGCGTCCGGATATCGATTCAACTCCACATGCCGCAACAGTTCCAGCCACTCGTCCCGGAGCGCATCCGGGCACTCATAGGGATTCTCCATGGCATCGAGCTTGATCAGACCGCATGCATCGGGCACCCGATATGCGGCGGAGACCAGCACCGACGGACGCACCAGGCGCCGGACCAGCTCGTCTCCCGTCACCGCCCTAACCACCTGCGCCGTTCATTTGGCGCGGCCGGCGCGCAATTCCGCAGCCCGCGCGTGGGCTGTAAGACCCTCGGCCCTGGCCAGTGTTGCGGCGACCTCCCCGAGATATGCGCTGCCCGCCGGCGTACAACGCAGCAACGATGACCGCTTCTGGAAGTCATACACCCCCAGCGGCGATGAAAACCGTGCGCTGGTACCCGTGGGCAACACGTGATTGGGGCCGGCGCAGTAGTCCCCCAGTACTTCGGCGGCCTCCTGACCCATAAAAATGGCCCCGGCGTTGCGGACCAGAGGTAGCATGGATTCCGGTTCGGCTACCGACAGCTCCAGGTGCTCCGGTGCGAGTCTATTAACCAGCCCGGCCGCTTCGGACAGGTCTCTTACCTGAATGAACACACCGTTACGCTGCAGGGATACACGGATGATATCGGCGCGTCCCTGGTCGGGCAGCAAAGCATCGATACAACGCTGCACGCGATCCAGGAATTCGGCGTCCGTGGAAATC
>CAZNWR010000080.1:7102-11592 GCA_964576645.1 uncultured Enterobacteriaceae bacterium
CTTCATCGTGCTCCGCCTGGGCGAACATATCCATGGCGACCCAATTCGGGTTCGAACCGCCGTCACTGACAATAACCACCTCGGAAGGTCCCGCGATCATGTCTATGCCGACGCGGCCGAATACCCGCCGTTTTGCCGCCGCCACAAAGCGGTTGCCGGGCCCGACGATCTTAGCCACCGCCGGCACCGTCTGCGTGCCGTAGGCCAGCGCGGCTATCGCCTGGGCGCCGCCGATGCTGAATGCCCTCGTTACTCCTGCGATATGTGCCGCCGCAAGAACAATGGGGTTCAAGCGGTCCTCGGGGGCGGGAACGGCCATGATGATTTCCGCGACGCCCGCCACCCTGGCGGGGATCACGTTCATGAGCACGGAGGACGGGTAAGCCGCCCGGCCGCCGGGCACGTATACTCCGACACTGTCCAGTGGCGTCACGACCTGCCCCAGCATCGACCCATGGTTGTCCCGGTAGGACCAGGATTCCATCCGCTGGTGCTCGTGAAACGTCCGGATGCGGGCGGCCGCTTCCTCCAGTGCCTGTTTCAGTACGGCATCCAGGGCGTCGTGGGCCGCAACAAGCGCGGCGGCCGGGATCTCCAGATCGGCGGTCGTCACGGAACGATGGTCAAACCGGTTGGTGTACTCGACCAGCGCCTCGTCGCCCCGGCTTCTCACCGCGCCGATGATCGCCTCGACGGTGTCAGCAGTTTCGGGGTCCGCCTCCGAGGTATCAGCCAGCAGCGCTTCGAAATCCGCTTCGAATCCCGGCTCGCTGCAGACCAGCCTGCGTACCGCGGTCATGACGATTCCGCGGCCGCCGCCAATTGCTGAATGAGAGGCTTGATCCATCCCTGTCTCATTTTCATGGCCGCCTTATTGACGACCACGCGGGAGCTGATGCAGGCGATAGTCTCCAGCTCCACCAGCCCGTTTGCCTTCAGCGTCCGTCCCGTATCCACCAGATCGACGATATAGTCCGCCAGCCCCAGTGCCGGCGCGAGTTCCATGGAGCCGTATAAGCGGATGATTTCCACCTGTTCGCCGCGATCCGCGAAATAGTTACGGCTTACATTTACGTACTTGGTGGCCAGGCGCCGGCGTCCCATCGCCGCAGGCCCGCCTTCCCGGCCGGCCAGCACCAGCCGGCACCGCGCGATCCCAAGATTGAGAGGCTCATACAGGTCATTGCCTTCGTATTCCATCAGCACGTCCTTGCCCGCTATTCCCAGGTCGGCCGCCCCGTGCGCTACATACGTGGGCACGTCGGCGGCGCGCACCACGACCAGTCGCACATCGGCCCGGCCGGTCTCAAATATCAGCTTCCTCGATTGGAGCGGATCCTCCAGCGGCCGGATGTCGGCCCGCGCGAATAGCGGCAGGCATTCGTCCAGGATCCGGCCCTTGGAGACGGCGACGGTAAGCACTGTAGTCATAACGGTTCATCTCTCGCCAAGACGCCAAGAGCGCTAAGAGAACCAAGATATAATACGACCTCAGCTTTCCCTATTTGTGTACTTGGCGCTCTTCGCGATCTTGGCGAGAAACATGTATGGTTCCGGCTTGCCCGACTCACGAGGGCACCCGTCTGATCTTTGCTCCGAGTTGCTGCATCTTTTCCTCGATGGTTTCGTAACCCCGATCGATATGGTAGATGCGATCGACAACCGTAGTCCCTTTTGCAACGAGACCCGCAAGCACCAGGCTCGCGGAAGCGCGCAGGTCGGTAGCCATTACCGGAGCACTGGTGAGACTCTCGACGCCGTTGCATATGGCTGTGTTTCCTTCAAGGCGTACATCGGCGCCCATGCGCTGCAGTTCCTGCACATGCATGAAGCGATTTTCAAATACGTTTTCAGTGATAGTGCCGTTGCCGCGGGCAATACAGTTCATCGCCGTAAACTGGGCCTGCATGTCCGTCGGGAAGCCCGGAAACGGCGACGTGTGCACGTCTATCGCCAACGGCCGTGAATCGTTCATGGTAAGTGCAATGCTGTCGTTTTCCGCCTGAATTACAGCGCCCGCCTCCTTGAGCTTGGCCAGCACGGCGTCAAGCAGTTGCGGCTGTGTATGCTTGAGCTTTACCGTGCCGCCGGTCATGGTCGCCGCAACCAGATAGGTACCGGTCTCTATCCGGTCCGGGAGAATGTCGTGACAGGCGCCACCCAGTTCCTTCACCCCCTCGATAACGATGGTATCGCTGCCTGCACCGCTGATGCGCGCGCCCATGCTGTTCAAGCATCGCGCCAGGTCCACCACCTCGGGCTCGCGCGCCGCGTTTTCGATCACCGTCATGCCGTCCGCCAGCGTCGCCGCCATCATCAGGTTCTCGGTACCGGTCACGGTGACCATATCCATAGTCAGCTGCGCACCGCGGAGACGCTTGGCGCGCGCTCTTATATAGCCGCCTTCGACCCGGATGTCCGCACCCATCGCCGCCAGGCCGTTAATATGCAGATTCACCGGTCGCGATCCAATGGCGCAGCCGCCGGGGAGCGATACGTCGGCGCGCCCATAACGGGTCAACAACGGACCGAGCACCAGAATCGACGCGCGCATGGTCTTAACCAACTCGTATGGCGCAAAAAACTCCCGGATGCCGCTGTTGTTCACCTCGATACGCATCTTCTCGTCCACCGTCAATTCCGAACCCATCAGCCCGAGCAGCTCCATGGTGGTGGTAATGTCGTGCAGGTGCGGCACGTTTCCGATAATGACGGGATGTTCGGTCAGCAGGGTGGCGGCCAGGATCGGTAGAGCCGCGTTTTTCGCGCCGGAAATAAATATTTCCCCCTGCAGGGGGATCCCTCCCTGGATGATCAGTTTGTCCATGGAACTTCGCCGCCGGTGGCTCTTAAAGTACCCGTAAATCCTTACGCTGCTCCCATTCCTCGGGAGTGTAGGTCTGCATTGACAGGGCGTGTACCTCGCCGCCCATCCTGGACCCGAGGGTGCGATACACAGCCTGATGGCGCTGTACCGGGGTTTTCCCTGCAAACTGGTCACTGATGACGACCGCCTCGAAGTGGGTGCCATCACCATTCACTTCCACCCGGCAACCGGGGATGCCGGCTGCTATAAGGTCTCTGATTTCCTGCGTCTGCATGTCTTAGTCTCTCCCGCAATGCGGGCTCGCCGCGGTCCCTGAAAACCGCGCTGTCTGTATGGGATCGGGCGTGCCTGGACTGGTCCGGAACACGATATTATCGCGGCGTCGGCATGTGATTGCCAGACGGCCGCTTAATGGAACCCGCCGGAAACTCCCCCGCCCGGGCGCGGGAATGCTATCCGGGGCTACTGGTGGCTGGCGGAATCGGCGCCCTGGCCCGAAGACATGGACAACTTCTGGTTGCGCTCGGTGAGCTTGGCAATGAGCGCATTCAGGCCGCTTTTACGAATCTCCGAGGCAAACGATCCCCTGTAGGTGGAAACCAGGCTGACGCCATCGACCGCCACGTCCACAACCTTCCAATGGCCGTCACGCATGTGCATCCGGTAATGGATAGGGACTGGCTGTGCGCCGCCCTGCTGGTGAACTTCGGTCTTGACCACCACCATGCTGGATCCAGGGTTCTTGTCAACCGGCAGGAACCGTATCTTCTCGTTGGAATACTCCAACAGCGCCTTGGCGTAAGTACGCACCAGCAGCGTCTGGAACTGCTTTATGAATTCCTTGCGCTGCTCCGGAGTCGCATTTACCCAGGCGCGCCCCAGCACCCACTTGGACATACCGTCAAAATCAAAATGCGGGATCACCAGTTTGTGTATCAGGTCATAGACACGTTCCGGATGGGCATTCAGCTCCGCCTTTTCCGAGGCAATGCGCGCAAGCACCTGATCCGTGGTGTGCTTGACCACATCCTCGGCGCTCTCGGCAGCCGCCTGCGCACTGGCCGTGAAGATCGCCAGAAACAATACTACGCCTACGACAATTCTGGACTTCATGACTGGTTTTCTCCGCACTGAATGATTAAAAATTGGGCGTCTCCGGCCATCCGGATCCCTACGCGCCTGAGACCATGTTCACCGGACAGGCTACTCAATAAAAGGACCTTTCGTCCGGACTGCTATCCGGCTCACGCTTTTCTGTTGTAATTTGACCGCAACGTTGCGTTTATGCCGCGCCATTCTACTGGCAACTTCCTCTGTGAGAAAGGCGCTGACCGGCAGAGTTCCCTCAGGCGGAACGCCTCCGGCGCAGGCCAATTTCACAAGCTCATTCTCAAGTCCATGCCATATGTTAATGATCTTCAGGCAAATTAGCCTGATTGGCAGGCGGGCCGAAAGGTTTCCAGAGCAGGATCAGCTTCGGCAGCAGGGTCAGTGCGGCCAGTAACGCACCGAACATGGCCAGAGCGGTCAACAGACCGAAGTTCACCGTGGGTACGAACTTGGACAGCATCAGGATGGAAAAGCCCACGATGATAGTGATGGCGGTGTAATACACCGCACGGCCGATATGCGCATGGCAGTAGCGCATGGTTTCGAGATAACT
>CAZNWR010000081.1:0-11524 GCA_964576645.1 uncultured Enterobacteriaceae bacterium
CAAGCCCGTCATGCAGGTCCAGCAGGCGTGCGCGAACATGCTCCGCCTGCCACAGGGCCAGCGGACTCTTTCGCGTCACGATGCGCAGCGCCTTTTCAGCCATAAACCGAAACCCGCATAGTCTTTCTATATACCAATGGATACACTAGGTACACCCATGATAATCCAGTTGAGGCCGTATGCCGGACTTGCATGCTTGCGCGTTGGGTGGGCCTGCTCCGCTTTTGCTTCGCGGGACATCCTTAGTCCCGCTCGCAGCATCGCTCGCGCTCCACCGTCCCTGGCTTCGCGCTTCGCTCATGCCGCTGCGCAGACCCACCCAACGCTCCTGAGGGACCGTGCCAGCCGGAGAGTACGGCCGGACGCGGGGTGTTCGCAAAGCGTCATGTGGAGCGCGCGATACAGGGAGGTAGGCAGCGCGCGGAACTGATTCGAGCCGTACACGGATGTACGGCGAGATTAAGCGGCGCGAATACCCCGCATCCGGCCAAAAAATCCATATCGCTACATTGACAACGGAAACAGAGGCACAAACATGAAACTCGGCGTCATCATGGATCCCATCGCGGGGATTAAAGTAAAAAAGGACAGCACCCTGGCCATGATGCTGGCGGCCCAGCGTCGCGGCTGGACCCTGCGCTACATGGAACTCAACGACCTGTTCGTCCGCGACACCGAACCCATGGCCCGCACAAGGGGTGTCAGCGTGACAGACAACCCGGAACGGTGGTTCGAGTTCAAGGACGAACGCGTGGAGGCGCTGTGCGAACTGGACGTGATCATGATGCGCAAAGATCCGCCCGTGGACACGGAATACATCTATGTCACGCATATGCTGGAACTCGCAGTCGCTCGCGGCGTCATGGTAATCAACGATCCGGTAAGCCTGCGCGATGTCAACGAAAAACTGTTCATCAACCGGTTCCCCCAATGTATTGCGCCGACGCTGGTCACGCGCAGCGCGCATGCGATCCGCGAATTCATGGAAGAGCACGAAGAGATCGTACTGAAACCGCTGCACGGCATGGGCGGAATGATGATCTTCCGGGTCAGGAAAGGTGATCACAATTTTTCCGTGATAGCGGAATCCCTGACGCAGTTGGAGACACGCTTCATCATGGCCCAGAAATTCCTCCCGGACATCCACAAGGGCGACAAGCGCATACTGATGATAGACGGCAAAGCCGTGCCCTATGCGCTGGCGCGTATCCCGAAAGCCGGCGATTTCCGCGGCAACCTTGCCGCGGGCGGGCGCGGTGAAGGCGTGGAACTGAGCGAACGCGACCGCTGGATCTGCGATCAGGTGGCGCCGGAATTGAAGGAACGGGGACTGGTGTTCGTGGGCCTTGACGTCATCGGCGACTATTTGACGGAAGTAAACGTGACCAGCCCCACCTGCATCAGGGAACTGGATGCCATCTACGGCATCGACATCGCAGGACAACTCATGGACGTCATCGCCCGCCGGAAGGCCGATGCGTCGGCCGGGTAGCGGCGCGCCACAGCGCTTATAATGGGCGGTTGTATGCCCGCAGCTGTTGAATCCCGGTGAGCGCGATCCCGGCAAGTCCCGAGATCACCCCGGCGGACCGGCTCAGCCTGACGCTGTGCCTGGCTATCGTCTTTCACGCCGTCGTTATTCTTGGCATCTCCTTTACCAGCAAGATGGGTGCAAAACCCCACTACGACACCATGGACGTCACCCTGGTACAGCAGAAATCCCCGAAAAAACCGAAACATGCCAGCGTCCTGGCACAGGCCAATCTGGCGGGGGGAGGTAAATCAGCGGACAAAGTCAACCCGGCAACACCGCTGCCCCCGCCGTTTCCGGACAACAAGGCCCAGGTGACCGCGCCGCCGCCGGTGAAGACCCAACCCCGGCCCAAGCCGGAAACCCTGGTGAAAAAGGCGCCGCAAAAGGAGAAGGCCGCCGCTCCTAAACACACTCATATTCTCGCCGCCAGAGACGCCGAATCCACGGAGGCCGCGAACACCACCGAGCACAAGTCCACGCCGCAAAAATCAACCGAGGACAAGCAACACAAGCAGGCGCCCAAACAGAAACAGCGCACCTTGCCCACGGCAGCGACCCTGCTGGCCAACAGTTTCAAGATCGCCGCCTTGAGCGCCGAGATTAAACAGAAGCTGGAGGCCAGGGCCAAGCGCCCCCGGCAAACCTTCATTTCCGCGAGCACGCAGGAATACAAATATGCGGCCTATATGGAGGCGTGGCGCGCGAAGGTCGAGCGCATCGGCAATCTGAACTACCCGGAAGCGGCGCGGCGCCTGGGACTGTCCGGCAGCCTCATCCTGGACGTGGCGCTGAACGCGGACGGAACCGTGCATTCAATCACCATTCGGCAATCCTCGGGCTACAAAGTGCTGGATGACGCCGCGGTGCGTATCGTGCGACTGGCGGCGCCGTTCGCGCCGTTTCCGCCCGACATCAGCAAGGAAACGGACATCCTGCATATCACGCGCACCTGGCAGTTCATGGACAAAAGCGGGTTTCGCTGAGCCGGGAGCGAACGACACCCCGTTTCCAAATGAATGGTCACCAAATCGGCCGGTCAAATGTTGTAGTTTACCGGTGTTTGGATACTATGAACCCATGCAGCTATCTAACCTGACAAACCAATTTCTCATTGCGATGCCCGGCCTGCTGGACCCCAACTTCTACCAGACCGTAACCTATATCTGCGCGCACAACGAAGAGGGCGCCATGGGGATAATCGTGAACCGGCCGCTCAACCTGGAGCTCGGTGACATGCTCGCCCAGATGAACCTGGAACCCTGCACTGACGATGTGGGACGCTTGCCGGTCTACCAGGGCGGACCGGTGCAGACCGATCGGGGCTTTGTGCTGCACCGCCCTGATTCGGAGTGGCAGTCTTCAATCAACGTCAGTGAAGAAATCGGCGTCACCACGTCCCGCGATATTCTCCAGGCCATTGCCGAGGGGCATGGACCGCGGAGCACCCTGATCGCGCTCGGCTACGCGGGCTGGTCGGCCGGCCAACTGGAACAGGAGATCAAGGACAACGCCTGGCTCAGCGGTCCGGCCGATACCGACATTATCTTCACCGTGCCGTGCGAAAAGCGCTGGGCCACGGCCGCCCGGTTGATGGGCGTTGATTTGGACAAGTTGTCCTCCGACATAGGGCACGCGTGAAGCCGCTCAACCTGGTCTGTTTCGACTACGGGGAAAAGCGTATCGGCATTGCAGTGGGGCAGGACCTGACGTCGACCGCGACGCCGCTGGAAACCGTTGCGGTTCGCAACGGCAGGCCCGACTGGCAGCGTATCGCCGAAATTATCGAGGGCTGGCGGCCCGGCGCCCTGGTGGTGGGGAGACCATTGAACATGGATGGCACGCGCCAGCCGATGACCGATGCAGCCGATCGTTTCGCGCGCCGTCTCGAGGGCCGCTTTCACCTGCCCGTGCACCGCGCCGATGAGCGCCTGTCATCGTATGAGGCCCGCCATCGGCTGCGGCGCGAGCGGGACCTGGATGCCACGGCGGCGCAGGTGATCCTGGAAACCTGGCTGGCGGACAATCGCACCGGGGCCGAAGCGCATGCTTCGACCCTTGATGCCGGACGCACAGAGCCCCGAACCGGCAACCGCGGAGCAAATGAGTGAAACTGGAACATCAGCGTATCGAGGAATTCATCGCGGCAATGGCCGAGGCAATATCCGCACGGCTGGCGGAGACGGACCGCACCGATCCCCTGCTGATCGGCATTCACACCGGCGGCATCTGGGTAGCGCAGGCGCTGCATCGGCGTCTCGCGGTGAAAGAACCGCTGGGCGAGTTGAACATCGCCTTTTACCGGGATGATTTCAGCCGCATCGGCATGCACCCCAGGGTCACCGCGTCCAACCTCCCGTTCTCCGTGGAAGACCGCCACCTGGTCCTGGTGGACGATGTGCTCCAGTCCGGCCGCACGGTTCGCGCGGCCATGAACGAGATCTTCGATTGGGGCCGGCCGGCGAGCATCTGTCTTGCCGTGCTGGTGGACCGCGGCGGCCGTGAATTGCCGATCCAGGCGGACGTCACAGGCACATCCCTGACCCTGGGACCCGGCGAACATGTTAAAATCTATGGCCCGGAGCCTTTAGGCCTGGAGATTAAAAGGACGGAATGACGGCGCCCAACCTGCAACTGGACACACATGGCCGCCTTAAACATTTCCTAACCACGGAAGGCCTCAGCCGTCAGCTTCTTCTGGAGATCCTGGATCACGCCGAATCCTTCGCCGGCGTCGGCGGCCGCGCCGTCAAGAAAGTGCCGCTGCTGCGCGGCAAAACCATAGTCAATCTCTTTTTCGAACCGAGCACGCGCACCCGCACCACTTTCGAGCTGGCGGCCAAGCGTCTGTCCGCCGACGTGCTCAGCGTCAACGTGTCCACGTCCTCGACCACCAAGGGCGAGTCGCTGCTGGATACGCTCCGTACCCTGGAAGCCATGCACTGCGACATGTTCGTCGTGCGCCACGCCAACAGCGGCGCGGCGCACTTCATCGCGTCCAATGTCGCCCCCCATATCCACGTCATCAACGGCGGCGACGGCCGTCACGCGCACCCGACCCAGGCGCTGCTGGATATGTTCACCATCCGCCGCCACAAGCCGGACTTCGAGGCGCTGCGCGTGGCCATTGTCGGTGATATCGCGCATTCACGCGTGGCCCGCTCCGATATCCACGCGCTGAAAGCCCTGGGGGTGAAAGAAGTGCGCGTGGTGGGTCCGCGTACGCTCATCCCCGCGGGGGTTGAGGAAATGGGAGTGGAGGTCTGCAACGACATGGCGGAAGGCCTGGCCGACGTCGATGTCATCATCATGCTGCGGTTGCAGCGCGAGCGCATGCAGGGTGCGCTGCTGCCCAGCGAACACGAATACTTCCAGCGTTACGGCCTGACGCCGGGGAAACTGAGTGCCGCCCGCGCGGATGCGCTGGTGATGCATCCGGGACCCATTAACCGCGGTGTCGAAATCGACTCGCAGGTGGCAGACGGAGAACACTCGGTGATCCTTCAGCAGGTCAGTCACGGTATCGCGGTACGCATGGCGGTCATGGCCATGACCATGGGCAGCCGCGCCGGGTCCGTCGAGGAAGCCGAATGACGAGCATCCGCATCCGTGGCGGCCGCGTGCTGGATCCCGGCGCCGGCATTGATGAGCACGCCGACCTGTTCGTCAAGGAGGGGCTCATTGCCGCCATCGGAAAGGCGCCGGCGAAGTTCACTGCGGATCGGGAGATCAACGCCCAGGGCTGCCTGGTGCTGCCGGGCATCGTCGATCTCAGCGCCCATTTTCGCGAGCCCGGATTGGAGCATAAGGCGACCATCGCCAGCGAATCGCGCGCCGCCGCCGGCGGCGGCATCACGACGGTGTGCTGCCCGCCGGATACGGATCCGGTCATCGAGACGCCGGCCGTGGCGGAACTGGTCCAGCAGCGCGGCGCCGACTGCGGCCTGGTGCGGATATTGCCCCTGGGGGCCTTGACCCGCGGCCTCGAAGGTAAACATCTCTCGGAAATGGCGGCGCTCAGGCGTGCCGGTTGCGTGGGCGTAAGCAACGCCGACCGGCCCATGCCCGACGCTGAAGTGTTGCGCCGCTCCATGGAATATGCCGCCGGCTGTGGATTGCGCCTGTTTCTCCAGGCGGAAGATCATTTCCTGAGCAATCGCGGCGTCGTGCACGAAGGACCGGTGAGCACGCGGCTGGGGCTGCCGCCCATTCCCGCGGCCGCTGAAACCGTGGCGGTGAGCCGCGCCCTGCTGCTCATCGAACAGACCGGGGCCGCCGTGCATTTCTGCCGGCTGTCCGCCGCCCGCAGCGCCGTGTTGATTGCCGATGCCAGGCGCGCGGGGTTGCCGGTAACCGCGGACGTGGGCATCTGTCACCTTCACCTGACCGAAGCCGACGTGGATGGCTACAACAGCGCCGCCCACCTGCGCCCCCCGCTGCGGGCAGCCGCGGACCGCGCCGCCCTGTGCCGGGCCGTGGCGGAGGGCATGATTGACTCGGTATGTTCCGATCACCAACCGCATGAACGTGATGCCAAGGCGGCGCCCTTCAGCCTTACCGCACCGGGCGCCTCGACCGTTGATCACTTGCTGCCGCTGTTATTGGAACTGGTCCGGCGCGAAGAGCTTCCCCTGGCCGCGGCCATAGCGGCGGTCACCTCGGGCCCCGCAACGGTTCTTGGTCTCAACGGCCGCGCCGGCACCCTCGAAGCCGGTGCGCCGGCGGACATTACCATCGTCGACCCGGAGCGGCCGTTGCGGGTGACGGCCGAGGACATGCTCAGCAACGGCAAAAATACGCCTTTCATGGACCGCACCCTGCACGGCAAGGTCACGCATACGCTGCTGGAAGGGCGCCTGACCTTCGGCGGTTCCAGCGGCGGCCACTGACATGCGACATCCCGACACCCGCGACACGCTGCACCTGGAGGATGCGCCGATCCTCGAACACACGGGGTTCCCCGGAGATCAGTATGTTCTGCGGTTGCGCTCCCCGGCCACGGCGGCCGCCGCAAAGCCAGGCCAGTTCGTTCACCTGCGCTGCGACGCCCGACTACCCATGCGCCGCCCCATGTCCATTATGCGAGCGGATCCGAAGGCCGGATCCATAGAGATCCTGTACAAGGCCCACGGCGGCGGCACGCGCCTGCTGGCTGAGCGCAGACCCGGTGACACCGTGAACCTCATCGGGCCCATTGGCGTGCCTTTTAAGCTCCGCGATTACCGCTCGCTGCCGCTGCTGGTGGGCGGCGGTGTCGGGATCCCGCCCATGATTTTCCTGGCGGAACACATCAAGCGGGAAGCGCCCGGCGTAAAACCGCTGGTGCTCATGGGCTCGGAAGTGCCGTTTCCGTTCACGCTGCGCCCGTCCCGGATCCTGGTGGAGGGCCTGCAACCGGACGTCATCGCATCCATGCCGCTGCTGGATGACTGGGGCATTCCCTCCAGGCTGGCCAGCGGCCTGGAACAGCAGGGTTGCTATCACGGCCTGGTCACGGAATTGGCGGACGCCTGGATTGAGGCACTGGATCCGGAACGGCGGCAACAGGTGGAGATATTCGCCTGCGGCCCGACGCCCATGCTGCGCGCCGTCGCGGCACTGGCGCGGCGCCGGGAACTGCCGTGCCAGGTTTCCGTCGAGGAATACATGGCCTGCGGGGTGGGGGGCTGCGCCGGCTGCGTTGTACCGGTGGTCACTGAAGCCGGACGGTCCATGAAAAGGGTCTGCGTGGATGGACCCGTTTTTGCCGCCGAGGCCGTATTCCCCGCCTGAGCGCCGGCGGTCCCAGACCGCACTGTTGGTTCATTTGATCCAATTCCGGGATCATTTGAACCAGACCCACCCCCGAAATCCATGGCCACACCGGATAACACCCGGTAACCAGTTGATTATCAGATTATTTCCGCTTCCGGCACGGGGGGCTTGGCGCTGGCACGAAAGGTGCTGCGATTAAAGCAGGACAAATTGAAACCCATCAAAGTACCAACTGGAGGTATACGCCATGAAATGGGAAACACCGAGCTACAACGACGTTCGCTTCGGCTTTGAAGTGACCATGTACATCAACAACAAGTAAGTACCGTAAGGAAACGACAAAAGGGGCCGCAAGGCCCCTTTTTCTTTTGCGCACGATGTATTTCTCGCGAAGATGCCAAGAACGCGAAGGAAAAGAAGTTACGATTCTCTTGGCGCCCTTCGCGTCTTTGCGAGAGAAAAAATAGCGCGCTCCGAATTTTCCAGGCGTAATGTGACGCCGTCCAGTCTTGTACCCGAACCGGATCAGAAGTTGTAGCGGACCGTCACCCCACCGTAGATATTGCGCCTGGGCGCGGGCTCAAAGTAGCGGCCGCCGAACGCATTGACCCGCACATTTTCGTTGTACTTCTCGTCGAACAGGTTATTGATGCCGAAAAACGGCCCCACCGCCACCTTGCCCAGGTTATACCTTTCGCCGAAGCGCAGGTTGGAAACCGTATACGCCGGGTTAATGGTGGAGTTGGCGTTGTTGGTGTAAAACCTGCCGACCCAGTGCAGGTCCCAGGTCGCGTAGAAGCCCGTCTCCGGCCGGTAGGCCAGTTCCGTATAGGCCATGTTTACGGGTATCACCGGCATGCGGTTACCCACGAACTCGGGATGGGTGGGAAACTTGGAATAGTGAAAATTCTCGTAGGTGTATGACGTCGTCCACCTTACGTGCATGGGCAGCCTGACCACCACCGAGGCCTCCGCGCCGTTTCGATCCGTGTCCGCCGTGTCGAAGACACCTCGGTTGCCCAGCGTTTCGACATTGGTGATTTCATTTTTGACCTTCATGACGTAGCCGGCAAAGTTGTAAGTGACCCGGTTATCCCACAGGTTGCCGCGCAGGCCCGCCTCATAGCTGTCCGCAGTCTGGGCCTTGACGTTGGTATAGCCGCCCAGATTGGTGGTGAGGTCACTTGATAAACCGCCCAGCTCCACGAAGGTCGGCGTCTCGAACGCGGTGCCGTAATTGGCATAAACACTCAACTCGGGCAGCACCGACCAAACCAGGCCCACCGACGGGCTGAACTGGTCGAAATTGAGGTTACCCGACTGGTTGCCGTTGGCCAGAAACAGGTCTCCCACCGACAGGTCGACCACATCGTAGCGTCCACCCGCTGAAAGCTGCAGTGCTTCGGTCAGGTTATACGCTTCGCGGAAGTAGAATCCGTAGGCCATCGCGTCCTCATTCTGGTTTTCAGTCAGTGGCCCCTTGAAGCCGAAGTTGTTGTCCCAACGCCGGCGATGATCGTTCTGGCTGTCCACGTCCACGCCGGTAGTGAAACTGTTGGTGTGACCGAACAGGTCACCGCTGTAGGTGTACTGGGCGCCTCCACCGTAGAAAAAGCGGTTGAATCCGGACACGCCGCTGGAGCCCAGCGGCAGGAAGGTCAGAAAATGGCGCCACACGTAATAGTTGCGCAGCCGAACCTCGGAGTTTTCGGTCAACTGGTTGCGATACACGATGCCCATGCGTTCCTGGTCCAGCGCCTCACCCGCGTCGTAGGCCAGGTTCGAGGACCAGGCCGAGCGCGGATCGGTCTTTGCCAGTGACGCGGTAAGGCCGCCCGGATCCTCGGCAATGGGGGAATCCACGCCGTTCAGGATAACGGTGACGTCCGAGGCATTATCGATGTCATAGCGGAACTTGGAATTGATCAACCACTGGTCGACGCGCGAATGCTGCCGGTAGCCGAGCATGCCCAGGTGCCAGGCATTGACCAGGTAATTCAGTTTCTTGTACTGGCCGCCGGTCTTGAACTGGAACTTCTGCATGTCGTACTGGCCGGCCGTGGCGTCCGCCTCCACGAACGGGGTCTTGGGTCCGTCCTCGGTGAAGATGCTGATCACGCCGCCGGCGGAACTGCCGTACAGAGAGGAAGCGGGACCGCGGATCACTTCCACGCGCTTGATGGAACCGAGATCGATGTCGTCGACGCCGCTCTGGCCATCCGCCAGCGTCGCGGGAATGCCATCAATGAATATCTTGATACCCCGGATCCCGAAGTTGGCCCGGGAACCGGCGCCGCGGATGGCGATGCGCAAATCCTGCGTGAAATTATAGCGGTTCATGATGAACACGCCCGGTATGCGGTTAAGGGATTCATCGAGACCGAGCTGCTGGCGACCGAGCTGAACATCCTCCTCGTTCACCACGCTCACCGACTCAGGCACCTTGGCCAGCTCCGTTCTGGTACGGGTGGCGGTGACGATGATTTCCTCCAGCGACGATGCGGGCTGGGCCGCTCCAGCGGTCGCCGCAAACAGCAACAACGATACGGCGAGTGCCGTGCCCTCCATTTTCATGCAGTCTTCTCCCCAGACCCTTCAGGGCCGATTACTTTTCTGATAAATCAAGATACAAGCAGGCAGGAAGCGTGCCAACGGACGCTTTCCTGTTAAGTTATTGAGTTTACAGGGGGAGAGTCGTACATTTCCCGCCCGCGGACCAGGCGGTGTGGTTACAGAGAACCGGCGAAGAACGGCCGCCGGTCAGCCAAAGTTGATCTTGGCCTCCAGGTTGGTGCGTGAATCGGCGTTGTTCAGCGCCTCTTCCAGCTCGATGCGGCCTTCCTTGTAGAGATTGAACAGCGCCGTGTCGAAAGTCTGCATACCCCCGGCGCCGCTGTCCTGCATTGCCTCTTTGATCTCGGAAATATCACCCTTAAGTATGAGTTCACCAATATGGGGCGTGTTCAACATGATCTCTATGGCAGCGCAGCGTTTGCTGTCCACGCCGGTGACCAGTCGCTGTGAAATCACCGCGCGAAGATTCAGTGAAAGGTCCATGAATAACTGTTTATGCAACGCCTGGGGAAACAGGTTGATGACGCGTTCCATGGCCTGGTTGGAATTGTTGGCATGCAAGGTGGAAATGGCCAGGTGTCCGGTGTTGGACAATTCCAGGGCGGCCTCCATGGTTTCCCGGTCGCGGATCTCGCCGATGAGGATCACGTCCGGGGCTTCGCGAAGGGACGCTCTCAGAGCATTGCGGTATGTCAGCGTATCCACGCCGACTTCACGCTGGTTGACAATCGCTTTCTTGTTGGGATGGCTGAACTCCACCGGATCCTCGATTGTGAGAATATGCCCCTGCATGTTCTCGTTGCGGTGATTCAGCATGGCCGCCAGGGTCGTGGACTTGCCGGAACCGGTTGCGCCGACCATCAGGATCAGGCCCCGCTTGTGCATGATGAGATCCTTCAGTATCTCGGGCAGGCCCAGTTGATCCACAGTGGGAATATCCGAGGGAATAAGGCGCAGCACCATGCCCACTTCCCCGCGTTGACGGAACACATTAACGCGAAAACGCGCACCGCCTTCCGCCAGCGCGATGGCGAAGTCACATTCCAGGGTTTCCTCGAACTTCTCTACCTGGTGTTCATTCATGATGCCGTAGGCGGCGGCTTTGCACATCTCGCTGGTCAGCGTCGTCTTGCCGACCGACTGCGCCTTGCCTTCCATCTTGATCTTCACCGGCGCGCCCACGGTGAAGAAAAGATCGGAAGCATTCTTCTCGACCATGAGATTGAGATAAGGTGTGATATCCATGTCCGATTCTCTACAGGAACCCGCCGATTATCAGGAGTGTGGCGGCTGCCGCCGTCAGCGCATCATGCCCGACTTCTGGTCCTTTTCCTCCTGCTCCAGGCTGAGATGATCCAGACCTTCCATCTTGTCCGAGTCCTTGGCCGCCTTGCCTTCCAGCTTGATCCTCAGGCGCAGCTCGTTCATGGAGTCGGCGTTTCTCAGGGCATCCTCGAAACCAATCATGTCCGCTTCGTACAGATCGAACAGCGCCTGGTCGAAAGTCTGCATGCCCAGTTCCCGGGACTTGGCCATGATGGCCTTGATTTCGTGCACTTCGCCCTTGAGGATAAGGTCGGCGATGAGGGGCGAGTTGAGCATGATCTCGATCGCGGCGACCCGGCCCTTTCCGTCGGGTGTACGCAGAAGCCGTTGCGAAATGAC
>CAZNWR010000082.1:0-6321 GCA_964576645.1 uncultured Enterobacteriaceae bacterium
AAATTCTCATTGTCCTGGATTTCATCAGCCTCTTCGTCGATCTTGACTTGAGGCGGCTTGGAGCCGGTAGTCGCCATCAGCTCAAGTGATATGCCTTAGGAAGGTCGCTTGGGCAGTTTTCCCAGTGGGTTAACCGGTTTACCGTCTTTGCGAATTTCAAAGTGTAATACAGGTCGACCTTTGTTTCCTAGCCCCATGGTCGCTATCTGTTGACCCGCAGATACCCGTTCGCCCTCATGTACGAGTATCTTCTGATTATGCGCATATGCACTCAGATATGAATCGTTGTGCTTTATGATGATAAGTCTCCCGTATCCCAAAAGTCCACTGCCGCTGTACACAACCGCGCCTGGCGCCGCGGCAACGATCGGCTGGCCCAAATGTCCACTGATATTGATTCCCTTTTTTGCAATCAGCGTGTCCGAGTTCACAATTTTTCCCGTGGTCGGCCAGTGCCACGAAAGTCGCGCCGTCCCCGCGGATGTTGATTCCGGCCGGCGCCTTGTTGGGGCAACGCGTTCGGGTGGCGCCGGTGCCGGACGGGCGGACGGCCGCGCCGGTCTCGGCGGCGGCTTCAGGCGCAGGGTCTGGCCGGGATAGATAAGATAGGGTGCTGTAATGTCGTTCCAGCGCGCGACATCGCGGTAATCCAGATCGTAGCGCCAGGCAATTGAGTAGAGCGTATCGCCCGAGGCTACCACGTAGCGCGCCTGTTGCCGTCCCGGCCCGGTTACCGGCGCCGGGTGCGGCGCCCCGGAGATACGGGTGGAACTCACCGGTGCCCTGGCGGTTGTACTGCAGGCAGACACCAGAAAGATGGCTTGAATCAACCACGGCCAGGCAATGTATGCGCGGCGGGCCGGGCACATTTCAGGTCAGCCGATGCCTTCCAGCATCGGAACAAAGCTCACCCAGTCCAGCCGTTGTTCGACCAGCCCTTCCGGCGTGCTGGTGATGGTGAGCAATTCCTGCTCTCCTGATTTTCCCACCGGGATAATCAGCTTGCCGCCGGGGGCGAGCTGCTCCGGTATACCGGCAGGAACGCCCACGGGGGCCGCCGACGCCAGGATCCCGTTGAACGGTCCGCGCTCAGGCCAGCCGGCACTCCCGTCTCCGTGCCGGGTGCGAATATTGCGGCAACCAAGCGCATGGAAACGCGCCCGCGCGCGCACCAGGAGCGCATCGATGCGTTCAACCGTATAAACCTTTTTCGCGAGCCGGGACAGAATCGCGGTCTGGTATCCACAACCGGTACCTATCTCCAGTATCACGTCGGGGATACCGTCCGCGATAAGGGCTTCCGTCATTCTGGCGACGATGTATGGCTGCGAGATTGTCTGGTTGTAACCGATGGGCAGCGCCGTATTGTCGTAGGCGCGGCTCGCCAGGGCTTCGTCTATAAAAATATGTCGGGGAATGTTCCTTATCAATTTCAGCACGACTTCAGAGCGAATTCCCATCTCTCTGAGTTGGTCCACCAGCCTGTCGCGCGCCCGCTGGGAGGTCATCCCGATGCCGTTGAATTCACTACTGGTCATTGGAATTGAGCCCGACTATCCAGCGTTTC
This sequence comes from uncultured Enterobacteriaceae bacterium, assembly GCA_964576645.1. Classification (GTDB taxonomy): domain Bacteria; phylum Pseudomonadota; class Gammaproteobacteria; order Eutrophobiales; family Eutrophobiaceae; genus CAZNWR01. The sequence goes on from CAZNWR010000082.1 coordinate 1,568, forward strand.
AGATCCGGCAGTACGCTGTGCCGGGTCAGATCCACCTGCAGCGGTGTCACCGATACCCGGCCTTGCCGAATGGAATCGAAGTCCGTGCCCGGCCCTGCATCCTGGCCGGCGCCGGACGCACCCACCCAGTAAATCGTCCGCCGCTTGGGGTCCTGCATTTTCACGGCCGGTTCGGATCGGTGCCTGTGTCCGAGCCTGGTAATATCCCAGGCGCCCAACTGCTCGTAGGGGACATCGGGAATATTCACATTCAACAGGAGATCCGCCCGCGGCGGCTGAGCCAGCATGTGTTCCACGAACTCGGCTGCGACACGGGCGGCCGCCGCGAAGTGGCTGGGCTCTTCTCCGGCCAGGGAAAAGGCAATGGCGGGCCGGCCGAGGAAGCGTCCCTCCATGGCGGCGGCAACGGTGCCGGAATACAGCACATCGTCGCCGAGATTCGCACCGGCATTCACCCCGCTGATTACCATGTCCGGCTCGTTGTCGAGCAGCCCGGTGATGGCAAGGTGCACGCAGTCGGTCGGGGTTCCGTTCACGAACATAAAGCCGTTTTCCGCCGTGTGTACGTATAGCGGTGCGTCAAGAGTAAGCGAATTACTGGCGCCGCTGCGATTGCGGTCCGGGGCCACCACGGTAACCCGTCCCAGCGTGGACAACTCCCGGGCCAGCAACTGGAGACCCAGCGCCTGATAACCGTCATCGTTACTGAGCAGAAAATGCATTGCCCGAATTATTTATGAACGTTGGAAACGGGTGGCGGCCGGGTCCTGCCAGCGGGCGTGGCCTTGGTGCTCGCAAGCTGCGCGCGATAGACCATACCCGCTGTCATCCGTCCGGATCCCATCTTGCCGTTCCTGAATAATACGGGTTAAAGGCCCGTTTTCACTGCTCCGGTTCTATCCTCCGGCATGGATGCCGGGAAATCGGTCCGGTCAGGGCAGCAGGAATTCCAGCAAGGCTTTCTGCGAATGCAATCTGTTGCCAGCTTCTTCCCATACTACGCTTTGCGGCCCATCTATGACTTCCGCCTCCACCTCTTCTCCGCGGTGGGCCGGAAGGCAGTGCATAAACAAGGCATCCGGCTTCGCCATATTCATAAGCCGGCGGTTTATCTGGTACTTCTTGAAAGCTTCTTTGCGCGACCCTGCTTCCTGTTCCTGCCCCATGCTCGCCCATACATCCGTCACCACCAGGTCCGCGTCCGCCGCAGCAGCGTCGGGATCCGTCCCCAGCGAAGACCATTCTCCAGCCCATTCCAGAATACCGGCATCCGGGTCGTAGCCTTCGGGACAGGCAATGCTCAAATGGAACCGGCATATCCGGGACGCTTCCATGTAGGAGTGGCACATATTATTGCCATCGCCAATCCACGCAACCCGCTTGCCCTCGATACTGCCCCTCAACTCGACAAAGGTCTGCAGATCGGCCAGTAACTGGCACGGATGGTGACTGTCCGACAGACCGTTGATGACCGGCACATCCGAGCTTCCTGCAAATCTTTCGAGCACCTCATGTTTATGGGTACGGATCATGACACAGTCTACGATCCTGGACAGCACTCTGGCTGTGTCTTCCACCGGTTCACCGCGTCCAAGTTGCGTGTCTTCCGGCGACAGGAAGATGGCGTGGCCACCGAGCTGGGCCATACCGGTCTCAAAGGAAACCCGGGTGCGCGTGGACGCTTTCTCGAAGATCATCGCCAACACCCGGCCTGCCCGGCTCGCCTGTATCCGGCCAGCGCGAAGTTCCGACTTGAGTTCACAGGCGCGCTGTACGATCCCCATCAACTCCGATGGCGAAAGATCCGAAAGAGTTAGGAAATTACGTTGAGTCATCGTACCAGGATACCAGGGGCCGGCCGCGGGCCGGGCTCAGTGTAATGCATTTGCCTGCCGCTGCCACTGTACAGACCCTTCGAGCTGACCGCCGGATTCCCGTGCAGTCCGGCATGCCGGGGAAGATCGTTACGCGACCGCTCGCCCCTTCACGAATGCTCCGGCGCTCGCTATACTAAAACCGACTGAAACACTCAGGTATTTGCCCGCCACCAGACAGAGGTACACATATGGATGTAACCGAGCAGATCAAGGCAACCATCGCCGACAATCCGGTAGTGCTCTTCATGAAAGGCACGCCGGACTTTCCCCAGTGCGGCTTTTCCATGCGCGTGGCCCAGGCGCTCAAGGCATGCGATATTGAATTTGCGTACGTGGACATTCTCGCCAACCCGGAAGTTCGCGCCACACTGCCTACGGTTTCCAACTGGCCGACGTTTCCACAGGTGTTCGTGAACGGAGAATTGATCGGCGGCTGTGACATCACTCTGGAACTCTTTCAAAAAGGCGAACTCCAGAAACTGGTTCAGAGCGCCACCGCCGAAGGAGACTGAACCAAACAGGCCTCTCGCCAAGATCGCGGAGAACGCCAGGAACGCGAAAAAACTGAAGTCGTCCCATGTCCTGGTTCACTTGGCGGTCTGGGCGTCTTGGCGAGAGCTTGCCGTAGATTCTTTTGCAAATTCATCAATAGTGCCGTTATAAGGCACTAATCACCTTTAGCGTCAGGCGTCCGACGCAGCCACAGACAGTTTCCTCCGCTGGCTTCGTCAATCGCCCGCAGGCGTTCTTGATGGGCCGCCTGTTCTTCCGCGCTCGGGGCAATTACCGTCAGTTTGCCACGCTTCTCAACCGGCCGATGTTCGTGTGTCTTGTCAATCGCGCCGGAAGGTCCGCTTTCAAGTCCCAGGCTCACCTGACCGCCGGTCATGGCCAGGTAGACATCCGCCAGAATCCGGGCATCCAACAATGCGCCGTGCCATTCCCTGGCTGAATTATCCACCTGATAGCGCGCGCACAGGGCATCCAGACTGTTTTTCTGGCCCGGATGCAAGCTGCGCGCGAGCTGAAGCGTGTCCATGATCGTGCAGTAATCCTCCAGTTTCCCCCACTCCCCGTCCAGTAACTGCAGTTCGCGGTCGATGAACCCCACGTCGAACGGCGCATTGTGAATGATTACTTCGCTGTCGCGGACAAACTCAACAAATTCCGAAGCTATTTCCCGGAATCGCGGCTTGTCCGCAAGATCAGATTGACGTATGCCGTGGACGTCTACAGCGCCTTCGTCGATGTCTCGATCGGGATTCAAATACTGGTGAAACGTTCTGTCGGTCTTGCGCCGGTTGCGCAGTTCCACACAGCCGATTTCTATAATGCGATGACCCTGGCTGGGCTCCAAGCCCGTGGTTTCAGTATCAAGAATGACCTGCCGCATGCTAGAAAGCCCTCCTGTTTCCGCCGCCTCAATCAGGCGCCGCCCCGCTCCGCCATGAGCCGGGCGATGGCTTCGTTGGCCAGCGCGTCGGCGCGTTCGTTCTCAGCGTGTCCGCTGTGGCCTCGCACCCAGTGCCACTCAACTTCATGCGCGCCGCTGACACGTTCCAGTTCCTGCCACAGATCCACATTCTTAACCGGCTTTTTACCGGCGGTGCGCCAGTTATTCCGTTTCCAGTTGTCCAACCAGCGGCTGATGCCGTTTTTCAAGTATTCCGAGTCTGTCGTCAGCCGCACGCAGCACCGTTCCTTCAAGGCCTCCAGTCCGCGAATTGCGGCCAGCAGTTCCATTCGATTGTTGGTGGTGTCGGATTCCGCGCCGGACAGTTCCCGCTCCCTGCCGTTCCAACGCAGCACCACGCCCCATCCACCCGGCCCCGGGTTACCTTTGCAGGCGCCATCGGTATAGATCTCGACGCTCTTCATGTATCAACGCCCGACTTACGGGCGCTTGGTTCGACAACGCCCGGCGCCACGACGCCTCTCCGGGTGTTCCACCGTGGGGTCACCAGGGTCAGGGGAACCACCCGTTTTTTCGCCACTACCATGTACGCCCCTCCGAACACAGGCCAGATGCGCCTGCCCAGGTAATCCAGAACACGCAACCGGTCCATCACACTCCGGTTGCGCAAAGGCGGACGAAACGCCAACCGCTCGACCCGGACCACCTCCAGATCCAGCAGGTTCAACCAGTCCCGGATGCGCGCCAGTCCATAAAAATGTCCACACCACGGTGGTTCTTCGCGCCAGGCAAGCGCCAGCCGCCACAGCCCCCACAGGCTCCAGGGGTTGAAACCGAAAAGCAGCAGCCAACCGTCGCCGATAAGTACCCGCTCCACTTCCCGCAAAACCTTGTGCGGGTTCTCCGCGAACTCCAGTACGTGCGGCAGGATAACAACGTCCATGCTGTCCGCTGCAATCGCCAGAGACTCGGCCGCCCCGGTTATTCGGCTGACCGGCACCTCACCGGTACCGCATCCGGCCTGGTCCTGGAACGAAAAAACCAGCTTATGCGCTATGCGGCTGGCCTTCAGGGAATTAAACGGACAGGCACCACCGATTTGAATGATGTGAAAACCGAACAGGTCAGGCAGCAACTTTGCGGCAATGGCGTGTTCGAGCGCGTACAGGTATTTACCAGGCAGTTGCTCAAACCAGCGCCGCAGGGCTACAGACACACTCGGCGACTCGCGTAGATCATCGTAATCATCATGTCGAGAGTCTGGCACAATGTGAATTGACTGATAAGCGCCCTGCTGCGAGCATAATGCCATGCTGGAGGTAAGACCAGTCTCCGCATTCCGGGACAATTATATCTGGCTGCTGATCAATTCAGCGAACAGCCAGGCCGCGATAATCGATCCTGGAGATGCGGCGCCGGTAATGGCGGCCGACATCCAGGCGCGCTACGGCGACAAGGACCTG
>CAZNWR010000082.1:6331-11493 GCA_964576645.1 uncultured Enterobacteriaceae bacterium
CGCCATTCTCGCCACCCATCATCACGCCGACCACGTCGGCGGAATCAGCCGGCTTGTCGAAGCCTACGACGTGCCCGTATACGGCCCCGCCGCGGAGCAGATCCCCGCGCGTACTGTCGCATTGCGCGACGGCGACCAGGTCGAATTGTCGCCGCTGCACGCCAGCTTTAGCGTGTTGGAAGTGCCGGGGCATACCGCGGGTCACATCGCCTATGTGGGGGCCGGCATGGCTTTTGTCGGCGATACGTTGTTCATGTCCGGCTGCGGACGCCTGTTCGAGGGCACGGCGGCGCAGATGCTCAACTCGCTCTCGCGCCTCGCCTCCCTGCCCGGGGACACACTGATTTACTGTGCCCACGAATATACCCTGGACAATCTGAAGTTCGCCCGCGCAGTCGAACCCGAAAACGGCGACATACTGCAACGCACCGAGGCCAGCAATGACCTGCGCCGGCGGCATCAGCCCACCGTGCCCGCGCCCCTGTCCCTGGAACTGAAAACCAATCCGTTTCTGCGCACCGCGCAGCCCACGGTCGCCGCGGCGGCGGCCGCGCACGCGGGCCATCACCTGGGGAACCAGGCCGAAATCTTCGCCGCTGTCAGGGGCTGGAAAGACCAGTTCTGACCAGCGCGGGGGCGCCTTTCCCGGTGCGGATCCCACCCACCCGGCGTAGGCCGCTTCTTCAATATCGACGCACCTAGTTGGCCTTAAAGTATGATTTTCCAAGAAATTGAGTCTTGACGCTCCCGCCGCACTTGCCTAGCATGGACCGCCGTGCGCCTGATAATAATGACAATCGCGCTGTGCCTGACAGCGTGTTCGCTGCAACCGGTGCAGAACAGCACAGCGACTGAAGGGGGAGCGGGCGACAACAGCGCGGCAGCCCAGCGGGCGGCGCCGGTCACCGCAAACGTTCAAAAAGCTGCGCGTCCTGCAAATGCCGTGCCCTCTCCAGTTCCAGCGGCGACGCAACCGCAACCCGGACCTCATACCGAGCCCGTCGCGGCAGCTCCCGTCACCAATGTCTGGGTGCGGATCCGCAAACACCTCAGCCTGGCGCGGCACACCGACAAGACCATCGTCCAGGACAAGATGGCCTGGTACGAACGCAATCAGGATTACCTGGATCGCGTCTCCCAGCGCGCAACGCCGTATCTTTATTACGTTGTAAGCCAGTTGCAGAAGCGCCACATGCCCCTGGACCTGGCGCTCCTCCCGATTATAGAAAGCGCGTATCATCCGTTTGCCTATTCACCAAGCCGCGCCGCAGGGATCTGGCAGTTTATTCCCAGCACCGGCCGACTGTTCGGACTGAAGCAAAACTGGTGGTACGACGGCCGTCGCGATGTCGTGGCATCCACCAACGCGGCACCGGATTACCTGCAGCAGCTTTATGGAGAATTCAATAACAACTGGCTGCTCGCCCTGGCAGCGTACAATTCCGGAAAACTGAACGTAAGCCGGGCAATCGCGGAAAACCGCAGGCACGGACGGCCGACGGATTTCTGGTCGCTGCACCTGCCGCGCGAAACCCGCGGCTACGTACCCAGCCTGCTGGCGGTAGCGGCACTTCTGGCCCATCCCAAGAAATACGGTGTTCATTGGACGCCCATAAGCAACCAGCCCTATTTCGCCAAGGTGAAGATCGACGGCCAGATCGACCTGGCAACGGTTGCCAAGCTCGCCGGCATGAACATCGATGACGTATATATGCTGAACGCCGGGTTTAACCGCTGGGCAACCGATCCCGACGGCCCCTTCTACCTGTTGCTGCCGGTGAACAAGGTGCAGACCTTCGAGCAAAAACTTGCTGAATATCCGGAATCGGAACGGGTAAGCTGGCGCCGCCACGTCATTCGCCGGGGCGAAACCTTGGGCGGCATCGCTCATCGCTACCACACCAGCATAGTTGCGCTGAGGCGTTCAAACGGGCTTCACGGCAACTTTATCCGCACCGGTCACTCACTGCTCATTCCTACTTCGGAAAAGCCGCTTAAGTACTACACCTTGAGCGCCTTTAATCGCCGCTATCATGGGCTGAAGAAAGCCGGCAGGGGTGAACAGTATCTCTACACCGTACACCGCGGCGACACCCTGTGGGATATCAGCCATCAATACGGCGTAAGCATCAAGTCACTGTGCGCCTGGAACGGCTTGAGGGCGCGCAGCTTTCTGCACCCCGGCCAGAAGTTGAAACTCTGGATTGCCTCCAGCCAACATGCCATCGGCACGGCGTCCGGCGGAAACGAAACGGTAGCCGTAAGCCTCAAAAATGGTTCCAGCCATTCCCAGACCGTGAACTATACGGTCAAGAAAGGCGATTCACTCTGGCTTATCTCCCGCCACTTCGGCGTTTCCGTGTCGCAACTGCAGAACTGGAACAGCCTGGCGGACGATATAACGCTGCAACCGGGGCAGAAGCTGGTTGTGTCGGAACCCGATTCCGGCACTACAGGGGCCTGAGCCGCATTACCGCTTTCCTGTGTAAGCGTCGGCGCGATCCCGGATTCGCGCACCCCATCAAATCCTTCCACCCACAACCTGGCCCCGACGGGTGACAGGGCGGGTATGGACTGTCGCACGCAGCTTGCAAGCACGAAGGCCGCACCCGCTGGCAGGTCCCGTCCGCCAACGGTATCAAGCTTCCATGAATAAACCGGGCTAGGCGGACTTCGCCATCCGGTACCGCCGTGATGCTATAGTTTCCGTTCGACAGGCATCGCCTGCCGCGAGAAGTCGGATCCGGATCCCGGGGCTGCAGGTTCATGATTAAGATCATCAAGTTCCTACTGCGCTTGCTGCTGCGCATTCTGTACCGCGTCCATGTCCATGGTCTCGAAAATTACTCCAAGACGGGCAAGCGTGTGGTCATTATCGCCAACCACAGCTCGCTCCTGGACGGCATCCTCCTTTATGCGTGGCTTCCCGAGACACCTACCTTCGCCATAAACACACAGATTGCGTCCAGGCGCCTGTATCGGCCGTTTCTGTGGTTCGTAAACCTGTTCATCATGGACCCCGCCAGCCCGCTGTCCATCAAGTCCATGATCCGGTTCATACAGGCGGACCGAAAGGCGGTCATTTTCCCGGAGGGTCGAATTACGGTTACCGGCTCGCTAATGAAGATTTACGACGGGCCCGGGCTGATAGCCGACCGCGCCGACGCGGAGGTTTTGCCCATTTGCATCGACGGGGTCCAGTACAGCGTCTTTTCCTACCTGCGCGGCGTTTTGAACATTGCCTGGTTTCCGCGCATCACCATTCGCGTTCTGCCACCGGAAAAGATAAGCATACCTGCGGATATTCACGGCCACGTGAGGCGCAAGGCCGCCGCCCGTGAACTGCAACGCATAATGCGCACGCTTTTTTACACGGCCTACGATTTTCGCAGGACGTTTTTTGCCGCTTTCCTGGAAGCGGCGCGCCTGCACGGCATGAACCGGACAATACTCGAAGACATTAAACGAGAACCCCTCAGCTACCGGCAGGTCCTGGTACGCGTGCTGCTGCTTGCGAAACTGCTTAAACGGGAGACCGCGCCGGCTGAATATGTGGGAATGCTGCTGCCGAATGTAAATTCCGCGGTCGTCACTTTCCTGGCATTGCAGTCGCTCGGGCGCGTGCCGGCGATGCTCAATTACAGCGCCGGAGTGCAGACATTGCTGCATGCCTGCAGGACGGCACAGCTGCAGGTCATCTATACCTCCAGGCAGTTCGTGGAGTCCGCCGGCCTTGAAGCCACCCTGGAAGTGCTGAGCATGCACGTGCGAGTGGTCTTCCTGGAAGATCTGCGAGAATGCATCAGCATCCTGGACAAGCTTTCGGCATGGCTTCAGGCCCGCTTACCCGCCAGCACACGCCGAACCGCGGGCCCGACCGTCGATCCGGATTCGGCCGCGGTGATTCTGTTTACGTCCGGGTCCGAAGGGGTACCCAAGGGGGTCGTGCTTTCGCACGCAAACCTGCTTTCCAATTTTGCCCAGGTGCGATGCCTGATTGACTTTCGCAGTTCGGATATCCTGTTCTGTTGCCTGCCGCTGTTTCACTCGTTTGGACTGAATGCATGCTGCCTGATGCCCCTGCTGGGCGGTAGCAGGGTATTTCTGTATCCGACGCCCCTGCACTACCGCATGATCCCGGAGATGATTTATGAAACCGGCGCCACGATTCTGTTTGCTACCGGTACCTTTCTAAAGGGCTACGCCCGCTACGCGAACCAGTTTGACTTTTACTCCCTGCGCTACGTGGTCGCGGGCGCAGAAAGACTTCAGGAAGACACGCGGCAAATGTGGTTCGAGCGATTCCGGATACACGTGCTGCAAGGCTACGGCCTGACCGAGGCCAGTCCGGTCGTGGCGGCCAATAATCCACTCAGCCACAAGTCGGGAACCGTCGGCAGGATCCTGCCGGGAATGGAATACCACCTGAGTCCGGTCCCCGGCCTCGATGATGGGGGACGACTTGCATTGCGGGGCCCCAATGTCATGCTCGGCTACCTGCTGTACAATTCCCCAGGAACCATTGCAGCGCCGGCCGCGGCGCCGGGTGCCGGTTGGCACGACACCGGAGACATAGCCCGGATCGATCAGGAAGGGTTTCTCACCATCCTCGGCCGCGCCGGCCGCTTCGCGAAGATCGCCGGCGAAATGGTTTCGCTTACCGTGGTCGAGGAAGTGGCCGTGGAGACGTGGCCCAGACATCATCACGCAGCGATAAGCCTGCCGGATGAACGCAAAGGGGAGAAGATCGTACTGATTACGACAAATCCCGAGGCAGACCGGCGACTGGTCCAGACAGCGATCCGCGCCAGAGGGTACGGGGAACTATACATTCCCCGGAAAGTCGTATTTGCAGACGAACTGCCGGTGCTCGGCACCGGCAAGACCGACTACAGAAAATTGGAACAACTGGCGTTGACCGAGGACCGGGACGGCAGCGGCTGGATAAGCAGGATCGCCGAATACATAACCGATCGGTCAGATAATGAACCACCGCGGGGGAAATAGGCCCGGCTTTCGACCTACGCCGCCCGGAAATGGGAATAAAGGGAAGCTTCAGAGGTAAATCATGGAACATGAAATCAAGAATATCCCCCTGATCCGCATGCGTTCCGGCACCCCTTGTCGAACGCCGGATCACAAGGCCGGCGCGGCCAGGGACT
>CAZNWR010000083.1:0-6518 GCA_964576645.1 uncultured Enterobacteriaceae bacterium
TCTTTTCGTATCTTCGAACCTGGGACTGGACGTTTCCTTCCAGGGGTTCTCATAGGCTCGTATCCAGCGCTCGACCCACGGCCGCTGATTTTGCGGCAGTTTGCCGCCGAGATATCTGGCCAGGTGAACGTTGTGGTTGTTCATGGCCAGCCCGATACGCTTCCAGACAAGATCCGGCGTCATCAACTTGCTTGCTTCCAGCTTCCGAAAGGCGGGATCGCATTGCGGCGGTTGCGAATCGCCCGACAGCCACGCGCTCCTGGTATCGTCCAGCAGGTAGCGGTCACCGCCGGTCCTGATGCGCGCCAGAAGCTGATAGCATTGCAATACGGGATCCTTCTGCGGGCGGTAAACCTTGAGGAAGCGCCGCCAATCGTGTCGTTTCGCAAGCAGCTTCAACCAACTCGAGCGGATATCGTCGGCCAGGGGCAGATCGCCGTAACGCGACAGAAAATCGGCGATCCTGCTGCTATGGGTCTCCCACAGACGCGGTCGCATGAAGTCATACAGGAGATATGGATACAGCGGATAGTCCTTGAGTTGATCGGCGGCCTTGTGAAAAGCGGTCACCCGACCGGTGCCCAGCAGTTTTTCCGCGTCGGCAAACTGTTTGCGCTGCTTGGCCAGTGCAGTATCGGCGGTTGCCGTGTCGGCACTGCAGGCTGCTGGCCATGCCAACGGCAGCAATGCCGCCAGCAACAGCAGCAACTTCATGGCCAGCCAGCCAGGCGGCCCGACGGCGCGATTAACCCTCAACTCCCAGACTCCAACGGAAACCTCATGAACATAATATATCCAATGGAAAGTTATGGGAAAATGCAATACTTCCTCCCCGGGCCGCCGGGGACCGGCCGGCCGGGCTCGGGCGGCTTGAAGCCCATTCGCTAGATCGGGCGCATGGACGCGGCCAATTGGGCAGCCTGGCAGTTTCTGTCGCTCTACGCCCTGGTGGCGCTGGCTTCCGGCCTGTTCGCGGGCCTGCTCGGTATCGGCGGCGGCATTATCATCGTCCCGGCGCTGCTGTACCTTTTCAAGCTGCAGCACTTCCCCGAAGCGGCGCTCATGCACATGGCGGTCGCCACTTCCCTTACCACCATCATCTTCACTTCCCTGTCGGCGGGCTATGCCCAGCATCGCAGGGGCGCGTTGCTGCGCGGGCAGGTACTGCCGCTTCTCCCGGGAATCGCCGTCGGCGCCCTGGCGGGAGGCGTTATCGCGGGCCAGCTTTCGAGCCACGCGTTGCGCATGCTGTTCGGCGTGTTCGAATGTTGCATGGCCTGGTATATCGGCCGGGATGTGCATGTTGCACCGCATCGAACCCTGCCGGGCGGGGTGGCACTGGCGATCGCCGGTGGCGTCATCAGCGCGCTGGCGACGGTGCTGGGGATCGGCGGCGGAGTGCTTGTCATTCCGTTTTTGCTGTGGTGCAACGTAGGCGTGCGCAACGCAGTGGCCGCCTCGTCTGTTTCCGGTTTCCCCATCGCCTTGTTGGGCACCATCACCATGGTTTACAGCGGCTGGGGCGGGCATGGACTGCCCGCGGGCACGTTCGGTTACGTCTACTGGCCCGCGGCGCTGGTCATTTCCCTGGTGAGCATTGTCGCTGCTCCCCAGGGCGTGCGGCTGGCGCACGCGTTACCGGTGGGGATCCTGCGGCGCATTCTGGCGCTATTGCTGGCAGTGATCGGAATCCGTATGTTGTTGTAATTTGTTTTCGTGCAAACGCAAAGCGAAATCATGTCACACCCAGCCACCATTTCGCTTGCCGGTCCCAATGCCGGGAATCCGCTCCGCTTAATTTCGCGGTATCGGGCGAAGGGGTTCCGCCAGCGGGTACCACACGTTTGTGTTCCCGGCCGGGATGCGGCGTGTCCGCGCCGCTTAATCTCGCCGTACATCCCTGTACGGCTCGAATCAGTTCCGCGCGCTTTACACATCCCTGTATCGCGCGCGCTGCTGCGAGCGGACCAGGGATGGTCCGCGAAGCAAAAGCGGAGCAGACCCGCCCAATGCGAAGCCATGCTACGGATGTTGTACCCAGCGCTTAGCGCCTCATGGTATCAAGCGTGATGCGTGTAGAAGCGATGGAATACCGGTTTGATACAACCACGGGCGACCTGGACGCGGTCATCGATCTCGTCTCCGAGCCCGTGGAGCCGGGACAGGGCCGCCGGCTGTATTGCAGGGCATGCAGGAATTCGATCACGGAGGAGGGACAACGCGTCAGCATCGACGGCGACCACGTCTACACCCGCAGCAACCCGGCAGGCATGCGGTTCTGTTTCGGCTGCTTCGCCCTCGCACCGGGTTGTGCGGCCCTGGGACCGGTGACGGAACAGTACAGTTGGTTCCAGGGTTGCCGCTGGCAAATTGCAGTGTGCCGGGGCTGCGGCGAGCACCTGGGCTGGCGCTTTCGTGGAAGCCACGCGTTCTTTGCCTTGATCCTCGAGCGGCTCGTCAATGACGAGAATCGCGGACACTGAAGTATACCGGGCGACCCATGGTCATCCAGGAGCAATTGGGTATCCGCACCGGCGGCCGGCAGACTGTAGAAATTACCGACCATGTCGACGCCATCGTTTCGGACTCCGGCATCAAGCGTGGCATGTGCAACCTCTTTATCGAGCATACCAGTGCTTCCCTCATGTTGTGCGAGAACGCTGATGCCGCCGTGCGCGGCGATCTGGAGCGTTTTATGGAGCGGCTGGTGCCGGATGGCGACCCGATATTCCGGCACACCGCCGAGGGACCGGATGACATGCCGGCGCACGTGCGCAGTGTCCTCACGCATAGCAGTATCGTGCTACCGGTCCGTGACGGCCGCTGTGTACTCGGCACCTGGCAGGGCGTATATCTGTGGGAGCACCGGCGCGGCGGGCACATGCGCAGGATAACCGTGACCGTTTACGGGGAGTGATTCAGGTTTTTTTGCCGAACTGTTGAGGGAAATGGAGAGATTTTGAAAACAATCTCTCGCCAAGACGCAAAGACCGCCAAGAAAACGGAAATGATGCAGCGTCTTGGATCTCCTGGCGTCTTTGCGAGAAACCTGTTGATTCCGGCCCGGCCGGCTTAGGGTATTCGCGCTGTTCAGCAATTAAATAGAGGGCGCAGGCAAATGGCGAAGGCGGAATGGAACGGGGTGCTGCTGGCGCAAAGCAACCGGTACGAGGTGGTGGAGGGGAACATCTATTTTCCCGCAGTCAGCGTCAACATGGAGTATGTGCGCCAAAGCGATACTCATACAGAATGCGGCAGGAAGGGAACCGCCAGCTACTATGATGTAGAGGTGGACGGCCTTGTTAACCGGGATGCCGCCTGGTTTTACCCGGAGCCGAAACAGGCCGCGGCCAACATAAAGGATCACGTTGCATTCTGGCGCGGCGTACAGATCAGTGAGTGAAGGAGCCGGTAACCCGGCTTATTTCGAGGCGCCCGCGGCCAGCGCACGGCGCTTGGTCTCCTCCAATTCGCGTGACAGATCCTGATCCACGCGCTCGGTGCCGTACTTTCTCCAACCCCGGCAGTGGCGTTCTATGATGTCGCACAAGGCTTCAATGTGCGATGGCCTGTCATTGAGGGCGGGAATATAGGAGTACGTTTTTCCACCGGCATTGATAAATGTATCGCGATCCTGCATTGCGACCTCTTCCAGGGTTTCCAGGCAGTCAGCCGAGAACCCCGGACAGATCACCTGCACGTGCGCAACACCCTGCCTGGCCCATTTCTTTAGCAGCTTGTCGGTATAGGGCTTGAGCCATTCGCGCGGCCCGAGCCGGGACTGGAAGGAAATCTCCCACGCGTCATCTCCCAGGTCGAGCAGCGCGGCCACCAGGCGCGCCGTTTTCCGGCATTGGCAGTAATAGGGATCGCCCGCGAGCACGTAGCTCTTCGGGAGGCCGTGAAATGAAAACAGCAGGCGGTCGGGTTTGCCATGATCGGACTGGTGTTCGCGGATGCTTTCCGCCAGCGCGGCCAGGTATTCCTCGTCGTCGCAATACTGGTTTACCCACCTGACTTCGGGAACCCAACGCCAGGTGCGCAGTTCCCGGCTCACGGTGTCGAAGGTGGATCCGGTGGTTGCGGAGGAATACTGCGGGTACAGGGGGAATACCAGCAGGCGCTGCACGTTGTACTCGCGGAGCTTCTCCAGTGCGGCGGGGATGGACGGCCGTCCATAACGCATGGCCAGTTCCACCCGGAACTCGCCGCGGAATCGATCCTGCAGATGTTGCTCAATGGCTGCCGTCTGTTTCCTTGATATGACGTACAGCGGTGAGCCCTCATCGCTCCAGATCCGTTGATAGGCATGGGCGGATCGGCGCGGCCGCAGACGCAGGATCACGCCGTGCAGCAACAGCCATCGCATGGGGGCGGCCATTTCGATTACGCGCGGATCGGACAGGAACTCCGCCAGGTAGTGGCGCACGGCGGGCACCGTAGCGGCTTCCGGTGTACCCAGGTTGCTGAGCAGGATACCCGTGCAGGGCGGGGCGTCGTGCCGGAATTCTGTCTGGCCTTTATAGCTCATGGGGTTGCAAGTGTGTTCGCGACTCTATTACATGCGAGGGCCAAGGGTAGTGACAATCCAGGCTTTAAACGGAAGTTGCACCCGGTCACCGGCAAGGTATTTCTCCAGAGCGGTCCTGACCGCCGCCACGGCTCGCGCTGCGTCTTCCGGGTTTGCTTCCTCGATGGGTTTTGCCGCCGGTCCCATCCGGGTTGCCAGTTCCAGTGCCGAATCCAGTGTCCCCAGATCCATCTTGCCGCCGAGCGCTTCCGACCGGATATCCCGGTAGCCACCTTGTTCCAGGATATCTCGTATGCGTTCCGGGTCCTCCAGGGAAAAAGGGCCGGGGTCCCCCGGTTCCGGCGGTGGCGGGCCCGGCAGGACTTCAAACGCGGCCGCCGCCGGCGCCATCAACCACGCGTTTTCTTCGCGTGCCGCCCAGCAGACGAACGCCATGCGGCCGCCGGGCTTCAGTGCGCGCCCGAGGTTGGCAAACGCCGCCGCGGGGTCCGCAAAGAACATGACGCCCATGCGTGAGACCAGCAGGTCGAACTCCTTTTCTCCCACATCCATGGTGGCGGCATCAGCCACCCTGAATTCCAGGTTGGGTCGATCGGGGCACCGTTTCCGGGCGACGTCCAGAATGACGGACGACACGTCCACTCCGAGCACTTTGCCCTCTGCGCCCACAAGTTCCGCGACCCGGGCGCTTATCGTGCCGCCGCCGCAGCCTACGTCCAGAACCGTCTCCCCCGGCCGCGGCGCGGCGCGATCCAGCAGCGCTTCGCCCAGGGAGGCGAGCAGGGTCTCGACCCGCGCGAGGTTGCGGATCCATCGCTGCCCACCCTCTCCGTTCCAGAATTCCGCCAGGTAGGGAGGCACCTTGCGTTCGCTGGCGGTATCTGCGGGTTGATCAGGCGGCATCATGGTTCGAGTCCCTCGTTTCCGGGCTGTCAGCAAAAATGGCAAATCTTGAAAAGCAGTCTCTCGCAAAGACCTGAAGGTCGCCAAGTGAGCCAAGGGATCCGAGATGGTGCATGATTTCGGAGGTCTTGGCGATCTTAGCGCCCTTCGTGCCTTGGCGAGAAACATGTTCTGGTTGCGGCTCGTTCTGCTATCACGTCAGGTCTGGCGCAGGATCTCCACCGGCGGCGTGAACAGCACGCGCCAGGTACCCAGCAAGCCCGCCGGCACAATAACCAGTATGCACGCCACCGGCCCCAGCAGCCACAGCCAGGCGTTGATGTGGATCTCCAGGTGGAACACAAAATGCGCCAGCAGTGCCTCCGTAAACGCGGCGCCGAGCGCGGCCAGTATGCCCGCGACCGCGCCCAGGGCCAGAAATTCGGCGGCCAACCCGGCCACGATTCGCCTGCGCTCCGCCCCCAGCGATTGGAGCAGAGCCGATTCCACCCTGCGTTCATCGTGCGTGCTCTGCAGCGCCGCGAGAAGCACGATGACGCCCGCGGCTATGGTGAACATGAATACAAATTGCACCGTTTTCGCCACTTGTTCCATGATCGCCCGCACCTGATGCAGTATGGCGTCCACATCGATAACCGTAACACTGGGGAAAGCCCGCACCAGGCGGGTGAGCAATGCGCGCCGGTCGTGGGGAAGGTAGAAGCTGGTGATGTAGGTTGCCGGAAAGGAGCTCAACGACCCCGGGTTGGCAACCACGAAAAAGTTCGCATTGAACGAATCCCAATCCACCGACCGCAGACTTGTGACCTTGCCGGTGACATCCTGATCCGCAACCCGGAAGGTCAGGGTGTCGCCGAGTTTGATACCCAGCGTAGTGGCAATGCCATTCTCCACCGAGAACAAAGTGCGGCCCCGATCATCCGGGGACCACCACTTTCCCGCCGTAATGCGATTGTCCTTTTGCGGCTGTGCCGCGATGGACAGATTGAAGTCACGGCGGGCCATGTGCTGCGCATGCCTGTCGGCATAATGTTCGGGCACCACTTTGTCGCTGTTGATCTTCACCAGGCGTCCCCGGATCATC
>CAZNWR010000083.1:6528-11271 GCA_964576645.1 uncultured Enterobacteriaceae bacterium
AGACCAACTGCGACGGATGTATTCTCGCGCAGGAATTGTTGCAGCGGCTTTACCTGGTCCGGCTGAATATTGATCAGGAAGTAGTCGGGTGTTTGCGGCGGCAGCCGGTTCTCCCAGGTTTGCACAAGGTCGGTACGCACCAGCGTCAGCAGCAGCATTACCATGGCGCCGAGACCGATGCCGAGGATCTGTATGGCGCTGCTGCGCGCGCGGCGCGCAAGGTTGGCCAGGCCATAACGCCAGGAAACGCCGACACGCGAACGCAGCCGCCCGGCCAGGCGGATAACGGCCAGCGCTCCCGCGCCGAGGGCGAGTTCTGTCGCCAGAAACCCACCACATACGTAGCCGGTCAGGCTCAGGTCTCCCGACTGCCACGGCGCCAGAAGTACGAGTGCGGCGGCGGCGAGTCCGTAAAGCACCGCTGAGCGTACCGGGAGCGGCTCGAGATCCCGTCGCAATACGCGCAACGGAGGAACCGATCCAAGTCGCCAGATCTGCGGCAGCCCGAATCCCAGCGTCGCGATCACTCCGGCCAGCAAGCCTTGCGCCACCGGCACCAGCGAGGGCGCCGGCAACGGCCTGGCGGTAAGCCCGCGCAGCAGGCGGGCGAGGAATTCCTGACAGACGTAGCCCAGCGCACACCCGAGCAGGCTGAAAGCGATGGCCAGCAGCAGGATCTGCAGCAGGTGTTGGCGGAAAATGGTGCGCTGGTCCGCGCCGAGACAACGCATCACGGCACAGGCATCAAAGTGCCGCAGAGCGTATCGGTGCGCCGCAATGGCGATGGCCAGCCCGCACAGGGCGATGCTGATCAGTACAGCCAGGCCGAGAAACTGCTCAGCGCGGTCCAGCGCCGAGCGCATGCGTGGTCGCTCGTCCCGCACGCTCAAGATCCGGAGGTCCGGATCGTTGCTTGCTCTCAACTGTTTGCGGAAGGACCGCAGCGCCGAAAACGTCCCGCCCAGCAGCAACCGGTAGTCGGCCCGGCTGCCAGGCTGCAGCAGCCCGGTGGCGGACAAATCGGATAAATTCATGAGCAGCCTGGGGGCGATGCTGAACAAATCGCCGCCGCGATCCGGTTCATAGGCCAGCACGCGCGATACGCGGAACGTCGATTGCCCCAGGGAAATGTGATCACCCACGGAGATGTCCAGAGACTGCATCAAGCGGCTGTCGAGCCACACTGATCCCGGCGCGGGAATGGTGTTGACGGCGTGATCGGGTGCGTACAGACGAGGACTTATCCGAAGCCGGCCGCGAATGGGGTAGCCTTGCGCTACCGCCTTTACTTCCGCCAGTTGCAGTTTCTGTCCGGCCACCGCGACGCTGCGAAACTCCACCGTGCGCACGGTTTGCAGCGCTTGCCCGCGGGCCCTGCTGATTTCCCGTACCGGTATGGGGGCGCTGGAAGAGACGACCATGTCGGCCCCCAGCAGCTCGCCGGCTTGCAGTTCAATGGCCTGGTGCACGCGATCCGTAAAGAAGCCGACGGTGGAAAGACTGGCCACCGCCACCACGATGGCGGCGGCGATCAGACGCAGCTCGCCGGCGCGCCAGTCACGCACCAACCCGCGCAGGGCGAGTCTAACCATCCGCCGAGTCCATGCTGATGCGCCCCGCATCCAGGGTCAGGCGCCGGCCGCTGTGGCCGGCGATGGCCTGGTCGTGGGTGACCAGCACCAGTGTGGCGCCGTGTTCCCGGTTGAGTCCGAACAACAGGTCAACGACCCGCTCGCCGGTCTGTTGATCCAGGTTGCCGGTGGGTTCGTCCGCGAAAAGAATTTTTGGACGGCCCGCGAAGGCCCGGGCGATGGCCACGCGCTGCTGTTCCCCGCCCGACAGTTGCGCGGGATAATGATGAAGACGCGTGTCCAGTCCCACCTCGGCCAGGCGCTCCCGCGCCTCGGAAGCCGGATCGGGCGCGTTGGCCAGTTCCAGCGGCAGCATGACGTTTTCCAGCGCCGTCAGGCTTGCAAGAAGTTGAAACGACTGAAAGACAAAACCCACGCGGCCGCTGCGCATTCTGGCGCGCCCGTCTTCATCCAGATCGCCCAGGTCGACGCCATCCAGCAGGACGTGTCCGGAAGTCGGCGTATCCAGGCCCGCAAGCAGCCCGAGCAGCGTGGATTTGCCGGATCCGGATACCCCTACCACGGCCACGCTTTCTCCACGCGCTATGGAAATGTTGATGTCGGAGAGGATGGTAAGCGGACCTTCCGGGCTGGGCACTTGCTTCAGCAGGCTATCGGTACGCACAATCTCGTCTGAGGTCGAATTCATGATACGAAGATTTGCAGTTGTATTAATTTGCTTCTGGATCTCGTGGCCGGCTATGGCGGCAGCGCCATGTATCCTGGTTGTGGGTGACAGCCTGAGTGCGGGCCATGGAATCGATATTGACCGCGGGTGGGTCCGGCTTTTGCAGCAACGCCTGGACCAACAAGACTACAATTACCGGGTGGTTAATGCCAGCATCAGCGGTGAAACCACGCGCGGCGCCAGGGCGCGCATAGACCGGCTCATCAAAACCGAAGCGCCCGCCATAACCATTGTCGAGCTCGGTGGAAACGACGGTCTTCGCGGCATACAGTTGAACGAAATGCGCAATAACCTGGACTATATAATCCGCTCACTGCGCAAGGCCGGCAGCGAGGTGCTGTTGCTGCCCATGAAACTTCCCCCCAACTATGGACCCGCCTACACCCGGCGCTTTGAGGACGTTTACCGGCAGCTCGCCCGATCGGATGACGTGGTGCTCGGTACTTTCATTCTTGACGGCATCGCGCTGAATCCGAAACTGATGCAGGCTGACGGCATTCACCCCCGTGCGCAGGCGGAGCCCATGATGCTGGACACGGTGTGGGCTTCCCTGAAGCCCCTGCTCCGGTCCCGGTCCGGCACCGGCAAATGAATTACTGCACGCAATGCGGCGCCCCGTTGCAGGTGAGGGTGCCGGCAGATGACAACAGGCCCCGCTCCGTATGCAGCCGCTGTGGAAGCATTCATTACCAGAATCCGAAGATTGTGGCCGGCTGCATTCCTGAGTGGCAGGGCCGGGTACTTCTGTGCCGGCGCGCCATAGAGCCGCGCCTGGGATTCTGGACCCTGCCGGCGGGATTCATGGAAGCCGGGGAGACGACGGCGGAGGCGGCCAGGCGTGAGACGCTGGAAGAGGCCAACGCCAGTGTCGAGATGCAGGAACTCTACGCGGTCATGAGTCTGCCGCACATCGATCAGGTATACATGATGTTCAGGGCGCGACTCAGCGGCCCGGAATTCTCACCGGGCGCGGAAAGCCAGGAGGTGGAGTTGTTCGCGCCGGCCGATATTCCCTGGGACAACCTGGCATTCGCGACCATCCGCTATACCCTGCAGCTTTACCTGGAAGATCAACGCACTGGTAGCTTCCGCATGCACTGCGGCGACATCGTTAAAGAAGGTGGGGGATTCTCGTTTCGGCGCATGCCCGCACCGCCAGGCGCCGACGAACCGGGGTAGCCCCTGCTATTGGCGCCGCTCAGTCTTCCACCGGCAGCCAGCGGCCGAAGTGGCATTCGTAGCATGTGCCGCCGACATCGACGCGCTCACCCTGCGAGAACTCGGTATCGTTCCAGTAGCACTTGGCATCCTGCTGGTCCATCTTGACCGTGGCTTCACCAGCAGTGGCGTCAATAATCTCCGAAGTCTTCCTGGCGGGATCGACCGGCTCAACCGGCTTAGCCTCTGACATGGCTTTACTCCCTCAAGGTTTAGCCGATCTCATAATAATCTCTCGACCGCACCTGTTCCAGCGCGGAAATCCCCCTTGAATTTCCATTGCAGGCCGTTATTGTGTCGCCTCTGCCAATATGAGCGCGGCTGCAGGCGCCAACTAAGAATCCCATTATGATTGAACCGCACGCATCGGATACTCTCAAGCCCCTGTTCGTGGACGATGAAACGGAACGCGGGAAGACCGCCGACCGGGCGAACAACCTGCCTTCACTGCTGCTCAACTCCGCGGCTGCCGCCAACACGGTGATGCTCGGCGCGGGTTACTTCTCGCCGTTGCCGGGCTTCATGAATGTCGCCGATGCCCTCGGCGTCGCCGGGAATATGCACACGGCTTCCGGCTTGTTCTGGCCGGTACCGTGCCTGAACCTTGTACAAGACGTGGATGCCATAAAGACCGCGCCCGAAATCGCATTGCGCGATCCCAATATGGAAGGCAACCCTGTACTTGCCGTGCAGCAGGTCGAGGGCATCGAGAAACTCAGCGATGAACAGATCGAACTGATCACCAGCAAGGTGTTCGGAACTCTTGATCGGCAACACCCGGGGGTGGCCACGTTTACGTCCCTGGGGCGCTACGTGATTTCCGGACCGGTGCAGGTGCTGAACTACAGCTATTTTGAACGTGACTTCCCGGAAACCTTCCGTACGGCCGTGCAGATCCGCGAGGAGATCGACCGACGCGGCTGGGAAAAGGTAGTGGCCTTCCAGACCCGCAATCCCATGCATCGCGCCCACGAGGAATTGTGCAAGATGGCGATGGAGGCCGTGGATGCCGATGGTGTACTGATCCACATGCTGCTCGGCAAGTTGAAAGCGGGAGATATCCCGGCGCCGGTCCGTGATGCGGCAATACGCAAGATGGTTGAACTCTATTTCCCTGCGAATTCGGTCCTGGTAAGCGGTTACGGATTCGACATGCTTTACGCCGGCCCGCGCGAGGCGGTGCTGCACGCCGTATTCCGGCAGAAC
>CAZNWR010000084.1:0-11036 GCA_964576645.1 uncultured Enterobacteriaceae bacterium
CTGTCATAGTAGTCAGGGTCGGCCTTGATGGCCCGGTCGAGTTTGTCCACCGCCGTCTGGTAATCGCCGCGTTGCATGTATGCAATCGCCAGCTTGACGTTTGCCTGCGTGATCTGGTTGGTGGTGGCCTTGGGTTTTACCTCCTTCTCGCCGCTGCCGGCGCAGCCCCCGAGGAACAACACCAAGGCGACTATATAAATTGTGTGTCTCATGCAGTTTCCACCATGCGTGTGCGGTTGCGGTGACGTGCGGCGCGCGCCGCCACGCGGCCGGCAAGCTGGCCGCAGGCGGCATCGATGTCCTCGCCGCGCGTCCTGCGCGTAATGGTGATCAGGCCGGCAGCCATGAGCGTATCCCGGAAGCGGTCAATGGTTGCTTGTGAAGAACGAGTATAGCCTGATTCCGGAAACGGATTGAACGGGATCAGGTTGATCTTGGCCGGTAATTCCCGCAGCAGGGCGGCCAGCTTTTTCGCGTGTGCCGGGTGGTCGTTGACTCCCTCCAGCATCACGTACTCAAAGGTAATGGGATCCCCTCCGGTGGCGCGGGTATATCGCCGGCATGCCGCGATCAGTTCCTGCAGTGGATAACGCCGGTTCAGCGGCACCAGCACGTCGCGCAATTCATCAGTGGGCGCATGCAGGGACACAGCCAGACTGACCATAAAGGTCGCGGCAAGCCGATCCATGGCAGGTACCAGTCCGGCGGTGCTCAGCGTCACCCGTTTGCCGGCCAGCCCGAAACCGAGATCGTCGGTCATCAGGTCCAGCGCCGCCGTCACATTGTCGAAGTTCAGCAGCGGTTCACCCATGCCCATGAGGACGACATTGGTGACAATGCGCCGGCGTTGTTCGAAATATCCCAATTCCCGGTTTACCAGCCAGATCTGGCCGATGATTTCCGAGACGGACAGGTTGCGGCTGAATCCCTGTTTGCCCGTTGAGCAGAATGTGCAGTTGATGGGGCAGCCCACCTGGGAGGAAATGCACAGGGTGCCGCGATCGGGTTCCGGAATGAATACCGATTCCACGCAGTTGCCTTCGTCCACGCGCAGCAGCCATTTACGCGTTCCATCCGCCGAAACGCGACGCTCAACCACTTCCGGCAGGCGGAAGTTGATGCGGCCCGCCAGGGAGGCGCGCAGGGTTTTTGCCAGGTCAGTCATGGCATCCAGATCCGTAATGCCATGATGGTACATCCACTTGAGGACCTGGGTGGCCCGGAACGGTCGTTGTTCCATATCGGCGAAAAATGTTCGCATCGCCGACTGATTCAAATCAAAAAAATTCGTAGGGGCGGTCACCGCTCTTCAAGTGCTGCGCGCACAAATCTCCTCGGGCTTGAAAAAGAAGTTGATCTCCGCGGCCGCGTTCTCGAGGCTGTCGGAACCGTGAACAATGTTTTTGTGCATTTCTTCCTCGGGAATGTCGGCAGCGAAATCCCTGCGTATCGATCCGGGCTCGGCGTTTTTAGGATTGGTGGCGCCCATGAGTCCGCGGTTCTTGCTTATTGCATCTTCACCTTCAAGAACCTGCACCATGATTGGTCCCGACGCCATGAAGGCGACGAGTCTCTCGAAAAACGGTCGTTCCTTGTGAACAGCGTAGAATTCGCCGGCTTGTTCACGGGTCAGCCGCATCATGCGCGCGGCAACGATATGCAGGCCTCCCGCTTCAAAGCGCGAGTAAATCTGTCCGATGATATTCTTTTCCACACCGTCCGGCTTGATTATAGATAGCGTTCTCTGAATCGACATAAGCGGGTGTCCCGAACTCCTCTTCTTGTTAACGACTTGATTGAAAACATTTAATTATACTGGTTTATCCGTTGTACTAAAACAACGGGGCGCTGCCCTCTCCCCCGCAAGCGGGAGAGGGGAGGAGGAATTCGGCCGTTTCTGGCGCAAGCGGGAGAGGGGAGGAAGAATTCAGCCGGTTCTGGCGCCAGCCGGTGAGGGAAGCGGAAGACAGGGCCGGGTACCGGTTTCCTCACATTTTCGGGGAGAGGGGCTGCTAAAACATGCCTGTTTCCAGACGCGCCGCCTCCGACATCATTTCCGGGCTCCAGGGCGGCTCAAAGGTCAATTGAACGTCCACGTCGGTCACGTTTGGCACCTGGGCCAGCCTGCTGCGCACGTCCTCGGCCAGGAATTCACCCATGCCGCAGCCCGGCGCGGTCAGCGTCATGACAATTTCGACCCGGTTACCACCTTGTTCCAGCGGCACTATCCTGCATTGGTAGACGAGTCCCAGGTCGACGATGTTGATGGGAATTTCCGGATCGTAGCAGGTACGCATCTGCGCCCAGAGCACATCTTCGCTGACGGTGCCGTCGTCCTCCACTGTCTCGCCGTCCGCGGTTTTTACCTGGTCCGGCACATCAAAGCCCAAGGCATCGGCATCCCGCGCCGAGACCTGGGCGAGGTTGCCGTTGACGTTGACGGTGTAGTTGCCGCCCAGTGCCTGCATGATAAACACCACGCTGCCCTTGCGCAGGGTGATATGCATTCCCGCCGGGATCAATATGGCATCACAGTCGCGCTCGACCGTTACCGGTTCGTTGATGGGCATAGTCATTCCGTGGTCACCGCTTCGGATTTGCCCTGCAGCGCGGAATTAAGGGTATGCCAGCACAGGATCGCGCACTTGATGCGCGTGGGATAGTCGCGTACGCCGGCCAGTGCGGCCAGCTTGCCCAGCTTGGACAGGTCAGGCTCTGCGGCGCCGCCGGTGAGCAATTCGCGAAAGTCATCGAATAATTGTTTCGCCTCGGTAACGGTTTTGCCCTTCATCGCCTCGGTCATGAGCGACGCCGAGGCCACCGAGATGGCGCAGCCGGACCCGTCGAAGCTGATGTCCTTTATGCGCTCACCGTCAAGCTTGACATAAAGCGTGAGGCGATCGCCGCACAGTGGATTAAAACCCTCGATGGTGCGATCCGCATTCGCCAGCTTGCCGAAGTTGCTGGGACTGCGGTTGTGGTCGACGATAATTTCCCGGTAAAGATCCTTGATGTCCAGCATCACGCAAATACCTTTTTAGCGCTTTCGACCGCCTGCGCCAGCAGATCAATCTCTTCACGGGTGTTGTAGAAAGCCAGCGAGGCGCGCGCCGTTGCGGGGATCTTGAAGCGGTCCATGACCGGCATGGCGCAATGGTGCCCGGTTCTGATGGCAATGCCTTCCATGTCGAGTATGGTACCCAGGTCATGCGGGTGGATCCTATCCATAACGAAGGAGAGCACTCCCGCCTTTTGCGATGCCGTTCCCACCAGTCGCAGGCCGTCAATGTTGGAAAGCGCCGCGGTGCTATATTCCAGCAATTCGTGCTCGTAGCCGGATACGTCAGCCAGGCCAAGGCCCGACAGGTAGTGAATCGCGGCGCCGAGCCCGATGGCACCGGCGATGTGCGGCGTGCCCGCCTCGAATTTATGGGGCAGATCGTTGTAGGTGGTTTTTTCGAAGGTGACCATTTTGATCATATCGCCGCCGCCCTGGTAGGGGGGCATTTGTTCGAGCAGGGCCTCGCGCCCGTAAAGCACGCCGATACCGGTGGGGCCGAACATCTTGTGACCGGAAAAAGCGTAAAAATCGCAGTCGAGCGACTGCACGTCCACCGCCGTGTGCGGAACGGCCTGGGCGCCGTCCAGTACGGTCACGGCGCCCTGCACCTTCGCCAGCCGCACCATTTCCTCCACCGGGTTCACTGTTCCCAGGGCGTTTGAGATATGGGCAGCCGCTACGATCCGCGTGCACGGTCGCAGGCGGCGCTCAAATTCCTCCATGATCAGTTCGCCCCTGTCATTGATGGGCGCCACCTCCAGCCGCGCGCCGGTTTGCTCGCACAACATTTGCCAGGGCACGATATTGGCGTGATGTTCCATGGCGGTGATCAGGATCTCGTCACCGGATTTCAGGCGCCGGCCATAGCTCTGCGCAACCAGGTTGATTGCTTCCGTTGTGCCGCGCACGAAGATAACTTCCCGAACGCTGCGCGCATTGATAAATTTCCGAACAGCGTCGCGGGCGTCTTCGTAGGCCGCGGTGGCCTGTTCGCTCAGGGCGTGCACGCCGCGGTGTATGTTCGAGTTATAGCTTCTGTAATAATTGTCCAAAGCTTCGATAACCTGGCGCGGCTTCTGCGAAGTCGCGGCGTTGTCCAGGTAGACGAGCGGCTTGCCGTGAACACGCCGCTCCAGGATCGGAAAATCCTTGCGTACGTTCTGAACGTTAAACTCCGCGCTCGCGGACGGCAGCGGTTCGACGACGGTATCTTGTCTCATTTAACGAAGTCCCGGATCAGCGAGGCGCCCGGAAGCCGTCCCGCCACCTGATGTTCGAGTCGCTCGCGAACCGGGGCAAATCCCAGTCGATCGATGACGTCCTCCGCGAAGGCGAAAACCAGCAGGTTCCTTGCGGTTTCCTCGGGTATGGCGCGCGACCGGAGATAAAAAAGCATGTCCTGATCCAGTTGTCCGACTGTGGCGCCGTGGCTGCATTTAACGTCATCAGCATAGATCTCCAACTCCGGTTTGGTGTCCACTTCGGCGTCGCCGGACAACAGTAAATTCGCGTTGGACTGGTGCGCGTCGGTCTTCTGGGCGTTCTCCTTTACTATGACCTTTCCGTTGAAAACCGCCCGTGCGCGTCCGTCGAGCACGCCGCGATAATATTCTTCACTGCGTGTGTGCGGTTTTTCATGGATGATTTTCGTATGGTTGTCGACATGTTGCGTGCCGCCCGCCATGTACAGTCCGTTCATCACCACTTGGGCTCCTTCGGCCGCGAGCGTGGTTTCCAGGTCATTGCGCGCCAGCGCGCCGCCCAGCGAGATGGAATGGGATTCCAGTCGACTGTCCCGATCCTGCTTCACAATCATGCCGCCCACGTGGAAGGCATTGGTGCTTTCCTGCTGCACCTTGTAATGGACCAGCTTGGAGCCGGGTCCCAGGAAAACCTCAGTGACCGCATTGGTGAAATATTCCGCGTCGCGCAGCCCGATGTAGCTTTCTATGACAACGGCGCTGCTGTTTCGACCCAGCACCAGAATGTTGCGCGGGTGGGAGACAAACGAGGCATCCCTCGGCGTGGAGAGAAACATTAGGTTAATCGGTGACTCGATGATGGTGTCATCGGGGACGCACAACAAGCCGCCGTCGGCCATGAACGCCGTATTCAGCGCCGCGAACGCGGATGCTGCGGGGTCCACGTTGCGATTCAGGTAGCCCGACGCCAATTCCGGCGCCTTCGCCAGGGACTGGAGTGCGGCATGCGGCGTGGACAGCCGCTCCGCGAACAGGCCGTTGATAAAAACCAGCTCGTGACAGCCGTGCCCAAGGCGCAGGGCGGACAGTTCATCCTGATCGATGCTGTCCGGCCCGGTTTCCACCGTGGCGAAGCGGCGCCGGGTGATGGGCCGCACATCGGTGTACTTCCAGTCTTCCTGGTGCATGGTGGGGAAACCGTTCGCGCGGAACGCCGCAATGGCCTCCTCGCGGAACGGTTCCAGCCAGCGCCGGGCGCCGGCCGCACGGGAACGCTCAAAGTCGTTTACGTAGGGTTGTTCGGCGACCTGGGTCACGCCGCTGCCGCCTCCCGCAACCAGTCGTAACCCTGTTCCTCCAGCTTCAGCGCCAGTTCACGGCCGCCGGATTTGATGATGCGACCGCCGGACAGGACATGGACCCGGTCGGGCACCACGTGGTTGAGAAGGCGCTGGTAATGCGTGACCATCACGATAGCCCGATCCTTGCTGCGCAGGCTGTTGACCCCCTCCGCAACGATGCGCAGTGCGTCGATGTCCAGCCC
The DNA here is from genome assembly GCA_964576645.1 of uncultured Enterobacteriaceae bacterium. GTDB lineage: Bacteria > Pseudomonadota > Gammaproteobacteria > Eutrophobiales > Eutrophobiaceae > CAZNWR01. The sequence goes on from CAZNWR010000084.1 coordinate 5,807, forward strand.
TGAGTCGGTTTCATCAAGGATCGCCAGTTTCGGTTCCAGCACCGCCATCTGAAAGATTTCGTTACGCTTTTTCTCTCCGCCGGAAAAGCCTTCGTTAACGGCCCGGTTCATGAAGTCCTCGCTGATCTTAACGAGCTTCATTCTGTCTCTCACCAGGCTGAGGAAATCCGCCGCATCAAGCGGCGGTTCGCCCCGGTGCTTGCGGACGGCATTGAGGGCGGCCTTCAGCAGGTACACATTGTTTACGCCGGGAATCTCCACCGGATACTGAAAAGCCAGGAAGATCCCTTCCCAGGCACGCTGTTCCGGCTCCATATCCAGGAGATTGTTTCCCAGGAACGTCACATTCCCATTCGTGACCTCGTAGCCATCGCGTCCGGCGAGCACGTTTGCCAGCGTGCTTTTGCCGGAGCCGTTGGGTCCCATGATTGCATGGACCTCTCCGGCATTGACCTCGAGGTCGACGCCTCTGAGTATTTCTTTGCCGTCTATGGCGGCGTGTAGGTCTTTAATTTTCAGCATCGTAATAAATAGTTACAAGTTATAAGTCACAAGTTGCAAGTGAAACCAAGATACCGTCTTAAAGGCCTTGCATGCGTGCATGCGACTTCCCGGCCTTAGGTCTTGTGACATGTGACTTTCTTTAGCCAACAGCGCCTTCCAGCGTGACTCCCAGCAGCTTCTGCGCTTCCACCGCAAACTCCATGGGCAGTTCACGGAACACGTCCTTGCAGAAGCCGTTGACGATCATGTTGACCGCGTCCTCTTCGCTTATGCCGCGTTGCCGGCAGTAAAAAAGCTGGTCGTCGCCGATTTTCGAGGTGGTGGCCTCGTGTTCCACCTGCGCCGTGGAATTGCGCGTTTCCATATAGGGAAAGGTGTGGGCGCCGCAGCGATCACCCAGAAGCAGCGAGTCGCACTGGGTGTAGTTTCGGGCGTTGTCCGCGGGTTTCGCTACTTTTACCAGTCCGCGGTAGGAATTCTGGCCGTGGCCAGCGGAGATCCCCTTGGAGACAATGGTGCTGCGGGTATTCTTGCCCAGATGAATCATTTTTGTTCCGGTGTCCGCCTGCTGGCGGTTGTTGGTGACCGCCACCGAATAAAATTCGCCGACGGAGTTTTCGCCCCTGAGCAGGCAGCCCGGATATTTCCAGGTGATGGCCGAGCCGGTCTCCACCTGGGTCCAGGATATTTTTGAATTGGCGCCGCGGCAGTCGCCGCGTTTGGTAACGAAGTTGTAGATACCGCCCCGGCCTTCTTCATCACCCGGATACCAGTTCTGAACGGTGGAATATTTGATCTGCGCATTGTCCAGCGCGATCAGTTCGACCACCGCGGCGTGGAGCTGGTTTTCATCACGCATGGGTGCCGTACAGCCTTCCAGGTAGCTGACGTAGCTGCCTTCGTCGGCAACGATAAGGGTGCGCTCGAACTGGCCCGTCTTGGCGGCGTTGATGCGGAAGTAAGTGGACAATTCCATTGGGCAGCGGGTGTGTTTCGGTATGTAGCAGAACGAACCGTCCGTGAATACCGCGGAATTGAGCGCCGCGAAGAAGTTGTCGCCGGCGGGTACCACGGAACCAAGATACTTGCGCACCAGGTCCGGATGGTTCTGCACCGCTTCCGAGAAGGAGCAGAAAATGACGCCGGCTTCCGCCAGCTTTGCCTTGAACGTGGTCGCCACCGACACGCTGTCGAACACGGCATCGACGGCGACCCCGGCCAGCAGTTTCTGTTCCTGCAGCGGGATACCCAGTTTTTCATAGGTTTCCAGCAGTTTCGGGTCCACTTCGTCCAGTGACTTGGGGCCTGCGTCCTTCGCCCGGGGCGCCGAATAATAGGACATCGTCTGGTAGTCGATGGGTTCGTAATGAACGTGGGCCCAGCCCGGCTCCTTCATCTTCAGCCAGTTGCGATAGGCTTTGAGCCGCCATTCCAGCAGCCACTCCGGCTCGTTCTTTTTCTCGGAAATGAGCCGGATGACCTCTTCGCTGAGGCCCGCGGGAACCGTATCCGCATCGATTTCCGTGACGAAGCCGTGCTTGTATTCCTTACGGACGAGTTGTTCTGCTTCCTGTTCCCGGGTGGACATCTGTTGCTCCCGCGAAAAACCTTACTGCCCGACTCCAGCTTCGGCTTCCACGCTGAAGCTTTCACCGCAACCGCAGGTTTCGCTGACAGTGGGGTTGGTGAATTTGAAGCCTTCGTTCAATCCTTCCCGCACGTAGTCCATTTGTGTGCCGGCAAGATAACGGAGGCTTTGGGTATCCACGATGATTCGGACACCATTGGACTCGAAGGCGCGATCATCTTCGCCCACCTCGTTCGCAGCTTCGACGACGTACTGGTAGCCGGAGCAGCCGGTGGGTTTGACTCCCACGCGCAGTCCCATGCCGCCGTTCTTTGCCAGGAATTGCCTGACATGATCGGCAGCGCGTTCGGTCAGTGCGATGTCGGTCGTTGTCATGCTTCTGTTCCTCAATATACAGTTGCCGGTCGTTACAGGTGCGGGCGCACAGTGACCGTATCCTGCCGCTGCGAAACCTGCCGCACGGTCCTGCGCTGTACCAGGTCCGCCAGAGTCACGCCGCTCAGGAACTTGTGTATCTCGCCACTCAATTCTTCCCACAGGTCGTGTGTAAGACAGCGTTCATCCTGCTGGCAGTTTTTCTGTCCGCCGCAGCGGGTGGCGTCCACGTCTTCGTCGACCGCCTGGATCACGTCGGCCACGGAGATGCTTGCGGCATCGCGGTGTAACAGATAGCCGCCGCCGGGCCCGCGGGCGCTGGCCACCAGCCCATGGCGTCTCAATCTCGAGAACAACTGCTCAAGATACGACAACGAAATTCCCTGGCGGGCGGAAATGTCCGCGAGATTGATCGGGCCGCGCTGGTAATGCAGTGCCAGATCGAGCATTGCGGTTACCGCGTAACGTCCCTTGGTCGTCAATTTCATTAGGGCAAACCCTCCGGCGCCGCTTCGATGCCGTGTAGCTTCACATAACCCACTAATTTAGTCAAGTATTTCCCTGATTAGATTACTGGGTTATTAGATATGCACTCTTGTGGGTCGTCTGACGTAAGTAAACGCTCACTAATAATGGCGTTCGGCGAAGTGCAAAGCCAGTGATAACCGGGACGGGGTAGAACGTGGTTGCCGCTGCCTCGCCAGGAATGGCAGCCGCCAGGTGACTGTGTGGCATGGGCAGGACCCGCCCGCCATCCCGGTCAAAGTCCACGAATAAATCAGGGTACAGCGTTGCGGTATCCGGGTGCCGGACACGCTGTGAATACGTCCCTGTACGCTCGATCGCCGCGTCGCTGCGGCTCACGGTCCGTGACCCGGCATCCGCCTATAGGCAGGATCGGCCCGCCAGGTGCCGACCGATTATTTCTTTGCCGGTTTTTGCGCCGGATCGGATGGCGGCGGCGAGGGCTTTTCCAGTTTCTCGAGCCGCTGCTCCACCGTGTGCATGTGGTCGAGAATGGAATCCAGCGCGTTCTGGATGGGATCAGGCATATCCTTGCGCTGGCCGTAGGCATCGAAACCGATCCTGCGTGCCATCGCTTCGCGCTGGGCATCCTTGTCATCGGTGCGACGTTTGACCACCAGGTGGCCCGGTACCCCGACCACGGTTGCGCCCGCCGGCACATCCTTGACCACCACGGCATTGGACCCGATACGCGCGCCTTCGCCTATGGTGATGGGCCCAAGTACTTTGGCGCCGGCGCCGATGATGACCCCGCGCTCCAGGGTGGGGTGGCGCTTGCCCTTCTCCCAGGTGGTGCCTCCCAACGTTACGCCGTGGTAGATGGAGCAATCATCGGCGATTTCCGTTGTTTCGCCGATGACCACCCCCATACCGTGGTCGATGAAAAACCGGCTGCCTATGGTTGCGCCGGGATGGATCTCGATACCCGTCAGAAACCGGCCCATGTGGGAGCCGAACCGGGCCAGAAGATACAGCCGGTGCCGCCACAACCAGTGGTTCATGCGGTGGAACAGGAGGGCGTGCAGGCCGGGGAAGGCAATGAGGGTTTCCAGCGTAGATCGGGCCGCCGGATCCCGCTCGAAGACCGTGCGGATATCTTCCCTGATGGTGTCGAACATGAGGACGCTACTCAGTTGAGCATGGTTTCGTAGCGGGCGCGCTGTTCGCGGTAGGTCGCCAGCATCTTTTCAGTATCGGCCAGGCGCCGGCGCTGCCCCTCCACTACGTCGGATGGTGCCCGTTCAACAAACTGCCGATTGTCCAGCTTGTGTCTCACCCGGTCCTGCTCTTGCTCCAGTTCGCTGATCTTTCTGTCCAGCGCCTCAATTTCCGCCCGGTAGTCCAGCTCCAGCGGAACATACAGGCTCAGGTCGCCCACCGCCGCAACGGCTGCGTCGGCCGGTTCTTCCGCCGTTTCTGCTATGGAGTTTATCCGCCCCAGCACCTGAAGATAAGGGGCGTGCACGGCAAGCCGGCGCAGATCCCGTTCGCCGCCGCCGCGGTGCAGCAGGTCCACCCGCTTGCCCGGCGCGATATTCCGTTCGGCGCGGATGCGCCGCACGCTCAAAGTTACCTCCTTGATGAACGCCATCTCTTCCACGGAAAATTCGTCGCGTTCCATATCCACGGGATCGGGGAACGGCTGCAGCATGATGGTGGGGCCGGTCCGCCCCGCCACCCGTGCCACCCGTTGCCACAATTCCTCGGTAATGAACGGCATAAACGGGTGTGCCATACGCAGCAATACCTCCAGCACGTCCACCAGAGTCCTGGCGGTGCCTGCCTTCGCGGCGGCGCTGGCCTGGCGGTCGGTCAGCGTGACCTTTGACAGCTCCAGGTACCAGTCGCAATACTCGTCCCAGGTGAATTCATGAATAGCCTGCGCCGCCAGGTCAAACCGGTAATCCTGTATGCCGGCGTGCACCTGGTCGAGCGCCTGGGCCAGGCGCGTGCGGATCCAGCGCTCCGCCAGGCCGTATTCTTCCGGTCCCGGGCCGACCGGATGTTGCTCAAGGGTGATCAGGACGTAGCGCGCCGCATTCCACAATTTGTTGCAGAAATTGCGGTAGCCGCCGATGCGGCCCACGTCGAAATTGATATTGCGCCCGGGAGAGGCCAGCGCCGCGAAAGTGAAGCGCAACGCGTCCGTGCCGTAGGCATCGATGCCTTCGGGAAACTCGCGGTGCGTGGCCTTTTGGATCCGGCCGGCATCCTTCGGGCGCATCAATCCGGTGGTGC
>CAZNWR010000085.1:0-10867 GCA_964576645.1 uncultured Enterobacteriaceae bacterium
CGTATTTACTACGGTTTCTGAACGCATATTGCGCGCCGGTCCTCAGGAAATGACCTTCACACCCTCGTCGTGCCCCACAAGCAGCAGGTCGGCGTGGCGTTTGGCGAACAGGCCGTTACAGACCACCCCGGTAATGTTGTTTATTCGCTCTTCCATCCCCGCCGCATCGACCAGGCTCAGGTTATGAACGTCCAGTATGACGTTTCCGTTGTCGGTAGTGAAGCCGGTGCGCAGGACCGGCTGGCCGCCAAGTTTGGCCAACTCGCGGCCCGCGTAGCTGCGCGCCATCGGTATCACTTCAACGGGCAGCGGAAACCTGCCCAGCACGTCCGCAAGCTTGCTGTCGTCAACGATGCATAGGAAACGTCTGCTCACCGCCGCGACTATTTTCTCACGCGTCAACGCGCCGCCACCACCCTTTATCAGCCGCAGGTGGGGATCAGCCTCGTCGGCGCCGTCCACGTATATGTCGAGATCGTTGACGCTGTTGAGGTCCAGGGTCGGGATGCCGATTTTTCGCAGCAGCTTTTCAGTGGCGGCGGAGCTGGATACCGCGCCGTCGAGACGCTGCTTGATACCCGCAAGCTGTTCGATAAAAAAGTTGACCGTGCTACCGGTGCCGACGCCGATTACCTGCGCATCACCGATATGATCCATCGCCGCCTGGGCGGCACGCCGCTTCTTGTCGTCTTGTGTCACTGCAGGATCGGTTTTCCGCCTTTCAGGGCCTGATGTTATCTTATGTGCCCATGTTTGACGAATACAAGCAATTGATCGCCGAGGCGCGCAACCGGGTTTACGACGTTGCCAACCGGACTTCGCTGGATCCCGCGCCGCAGCTGTCAAGGTTGCTGAGCAACCGTATCTGGCTGAAGCGCGAGGATCAGCAGCCGGTGTTCTCGTACAAGTTGAGGGGCGCCTACAACATGATGGCGGCCGTGCCTCCCGAGGACCTGAAGCCGGGCGTTATCGCCGCCTCGGCGGGCAATCACGCCCAGGGGGTGGCCCTTGCCGCGGCGAAGCTCGGCTGTCCGGCGTTGATTGTAATGCCCAAGACCACGCCGGAGATCAAGATCGCTTCGGTGAGGCGGCTCGGTGCCGAGGTGGTACTGCACGGCAACACCTACGATGAGGCAAAGGATCACGCGTTACGCCTGGCGGACGAAAGGCGGCGGCTGTTTATCCCGCCCTATGACCATCGCCTGGTCATCGCCGGGCAGGCGACGGTGGGGGTCGAGATACTCGATCAGTGCGCGAATGCGCCGGCGATCATATTCGTCCCCATAGGCGGAGGCGGACTGATCGCGGGTATCGCCGCCTACGTAAAGGACCGCGCCCCGTCGGTTCGCGTGATTGGAGTCGAGCCGGCGGAGGCCGCGTGCATGAAAGCCGCGTTGACCGAAGGCAGGCCCGTTGATCTCCCCCACATCGGCATATTTGCGGACGGCGCCGCGGTGAAGCGCGCCGGAGACGAGACGTTCCGTATCTGCAGGGAACTGGTGGACGAAGTACTGGACGTTGACAATGACGAGATCTGCGCGGCGGTCAAGGATATCTTCGAGGACACGCGGGCCATCCCCGAGCCGGCCGGCGCGCTGGCGCTTGCCGGCTTGAAACAGTACGTCCAGCGCGAGCACGTCAGCGGTAAGGACCTGGTTGCCGTTTTCAGCGGGGCTAACGTGAATTTCGACCGGCTGCGTCATATCGCGGAGTTGGCTGCGTTGGGGGAGCGCCGCGAGGCGCTGTTGTGCATCACAATTCCGGAGCGCCCGGGCAGCTTCCGCGCACTGTGTCACGACCTGGGCCCGCGGCAGATCACGGAGTTCAATTATCGCTATGCCGATGCCGCGACCGCTCACATCTTTGCGGGTGTACAGTTACGCCACGGCGTTGAGGAAAAGGAATCGCTGCTGGTGGCCTTGCGGGATAGGGGCTATGAAGTCCTGGATATGAGCCGCAACGAGCTGGCGAAAATGCATATCCGCTACATGGTCGGCGGGCGCGCGTCCAGGGGGATGGATGAACTGGTATTCAGGTTCGAATTCCCGGAGCGTTCAGGCGCGCTGCTGCAGTTTCTGACCAGGATGGGGAAGCGGTGGAATATCAGCCTTTTTCACTACCGCAACCACGGCGCGGCCTACGGACGCGTGCTGATGGGTATACAGGTGCCCCCCGCCGAGCGTGCGGAATTCCATTCCTTTCTCGAGAACCTCGAAATGGACTGGTCGGACGAAACACGGAATCCGGCCTACCACGCCTATCTTGGCGACGGCTGAGCGGGGCGACCGGTTACTCGAGCGACAGGATATAGTCCCAGTGCTTTTTTGAAACCGGCATGACCGACAGCCGGTTGCCGCGCCGCAGGAGCTGAAGGTCTTTCAGCGCTCCATGACCGCGCAGTTCCGCCAGGGATACGTTGCGGCGCAGCTTGCGCCGGAATTTCACGTTTACCACGAACCAGCGTGGATTATCCGGATCGCTGCCGGGATCGAAGTGCTTGTCGCGCGGGTCGAACGCGGTCGCATCCGGGTATCCTTCCCTGACCACTTCCATGATCCCCACTACGCCGGGTTCATCACAGTTGGAATGATAAAACAGGACCAGGTCGCCCTTGCGCATTTGATCCCGCAGCATGTTTCTGGCCTGGTAATTGCGCACGCCGTCCCAGGCGGTCGTGCGGCGCGGCTGTTTTTTCAGATCGTCGATGCTGAAAACATCCGGCTCGGATTTCATCAGCCAGTAATTCATACAAAGGCTTCTCGCGGAGACGCCAAGGTGCCAAGGGACATTAAGGATTGCATATTACTTGGCGATCTTTGCGTTCTTGGCGGCTTGGCGAGAAGCAAATCAAGGGGGGTATCAACCACGGTGCCGATACCGGCTTTCGACTTGAACCATTGGTTCAAGTGGGAACATCTGGCGACATTTCAGGCTTCCCGGCTGGCGGGCATGCACAACAACGTCGCGGTCAGTTCCCCTGGTGATGTCTTATAGGCTCAAGTTACACCAGCCTGGACCCGAACACCGCAGAAGATACCCGAAAAGGAAACCTCAGGCAGCCACACTGCCGGAATGACCCCGGCAGCCGATACTTACATTCCCAACTGTTGACTGCGCTTAACCAGCGCTTCGTCGATCTTGCTGTGCAGCCGCCTGATCGTGGTATCTATTGAATTACTATAGTCAGCGTTTTGGCGCTCGCACGCAAGTAGAAGGTGCGCTATGTTCAACGCCGCCATTACCGCAACACGCTCCGATCCCACTACTTTGCCGCTGTTCTTGACTTCCTGCATTTTTTCGTTCAGGAATGCAACGGCGGCGTGCAGTTGATCCCGTTCGTCGTCACTGCACGACACCAGATACTCCTTGTCAAGGATCTTTACGGTGACGGGCTTCACGATGCCGGTCATGACCGCGTTTCCATGGCACGGAGCCGCGCGATCATCGATTCAATGCGCGTGCGCGCCTGCTCGGTTTTTTCAATCAGGGCTGCACGCTCATTGATCAGGTGATCCTGCTGGGTGCGAAGTGCCGAGTTTTCGGTCTTGAGTTGTGAGACGGTACGGATCAGTTCCTCCACCCGCTCTTCCAGGACCCCCAGGTCAATACTTTCGGTCTTCCCGTCGGCCATGTTCTTGGATATCTGCCGCGATGTCTTGGGAACCTGTTCCCCTTGAGCCGCCAATATAGAGCCGCTCGCGGGCAACGGTCAACCGACGCGGACAAGCCGCGTCGCGCTGTACTTGAATCCGTGGGATATTGCCCTGCAAAATGTAAGCCACCAAGATGCTCAAGTATGCAGACTCTGTTGATGCTTAACTACGACGATCTTTCCCGGATATTGCGATGTTCGGAGACTGTGCCGGAGGCCTCCCGGTGCCACGGTTTCCTGTGCGGCCGGGCCTGCGCCGGCGATCCGAGGGACCAGGAACCGTGGAAGCACTTCCTGGAGGCGGGGACCATGGATGATCCGGATGCGGATGACTGTTACGAACAGATCCGGCTGCTGGCCGGCGACGTCCGGGCGCAGTTGAATTCACCTGGTTTCGAATTTGAGTTATTGCTGCCGGACGACGACTACCCGCTTACCATGCGGGTTGATGCATTGCGGGCCTGGTGTGAGGGCTTTCTCAACGGGGTCAGGTTGGGCGACACGCTGGACGATACCGCGTTCAGCGATGAGTGTCGTGAAGTACTTGGGGATCTCCACATGATCTGCCAGGTCGACGTCGACCAGGTTGAAGCCGATGACGGTGCCGCCCTGCAGGAAGTCATCGAGTACGTACGTGTCGCCGCGGTGACCCTGTTTGAAGATCTGCGCCGGGTTTCATTACCCCCTGAACCGGAGTTTTATCACTAATGGACAACCGCGAATATCCGCGCCGCCGCAAGCGCCTTATGGACATGATGGGTAATGAAAGCATCGCCATCATACCCACTTCCCCTGTTCGGGTGCGAAACAGGGACGTCGAATATCCCTTCCGGGCCGATAGCGACTTTCTGTACCTGACCGGTTTTAACGAACCGGAAGCGGTAGCAGTTCTGATCCCCGATCGCGATTCTGGAGAGTTCGTGCTGTTCTGCCGGGAACGGGATGCGAAGATGGAGACGTGGAATGGCCGCCGGGCGGGGCTGGAAGGCGCCTGTGAGCGTTATGGTGCCGACGACGCGTTTCCCATAGGCGATCTGGATGACATCCTGCCCGGCCTGTTGGAGGACCGTGAGCGCATCTATTACACCATGGGTCAGGACGCGATCTTCGACCAGCGGGTCGTGGGTTGGGTAAACCAGGTCAGGGAAAAGGTCCGCACGGGGATCAGCGCACCGGACGAATTCATTTCCCTGAACCATCTCTTGCACGATATGCGTCTTTACAAATCGCGTGCTGAAATCAAGGCCATGAGGCAGGCGGCCCGGATCTCCGCCAGGGCGCATCAGCAGGCGATGCTCAGGTGCGAGCCTGGCATGTGGGAGTATCAGCTCGAAGCCGAACTCCTGCACCAGTTCGTCTCCCGCGGCGCGCGTGAATCCGCCTATCCTCCCATCGTCGGCAGCGGCGCCAACGGTTGCATACTGCATTACACGGAAAACTCCGCGCAATTGCGCGATGGCGATCTGGTATTGATCGACGCCGGCGCGGAATATGAAGGCTACGCCAGCGACATTACCCGCACCTTCCCGGTCAACGGACGATTTACGCCGGAACAGCGCGCGGTACACGATCTTGTACTGGACGCGCAGCTCGCGGCCATCGACGCGGTCAAACCCGGCAATCACTGGAACGATCCCCATGACGCGGCGGTGCGCGTTCTCACGGACGGCCTGGTACGACTGGGCATTCTCAAGGGCAGACCCCGTACGCTGATCAAGGACCAGTCGTATACGGAGTTCTACATGCACCGCACCGGGCACTGGCTCGGCCTGGACGTGCACGACGTGGGCGACTACAAGCTGGAGGGCGACTGGCGCCTGTTGGAACCGGGTATGGTGCTGACCGTGGAGCCGGGGCTGTACTTCCAGCCGCGACGCGGACTTGCCAAGAAGTGGTGGAATATCGGCGTACGCATCGAGGACGACGTTCTTGTGACATCCGACGGCCATGACGTCCTCAGCAAGGACGTGCCCAAGTCCGCGGATGATATCGAAGCCTTGATGGCCCGGTCGCCCTGAGTCGGGATATTCCATGAAGCGGCAGTACGACATCTGCATTGTCGGCGGCGGCATGGCGGGCGCGAGCCTGGCCTGCGCCCTGGCCGGCCGGCGCGCGCGCGTCGCCGTGCTCGAGGCGGTACCCTGGCGCAGGGAGGATCCTCCCGGTTACGACGATCGCGGACTGGCGCTGTCCCTGGCCTCCCGGCGCGTGCTGCAGGCACTCGGGGTGTGGCCGGAACTGGAAGGCGCGGGTAATCCCATTCGCAGGATCCATGTCACCGAACAGGGCCGCTTCGGTCGCGTCTGCCTGAGCGCCGCAGAGTCCGGGTTCGACGCCTTCGGGCACGTGGTGGTTGCACGAGACCTGGGCCAGGCTTTACTGAGACGGGCGGAGGCTGCGCCCAACGTGGAAATCTTGTGCCCGACACGAGTACAGGCGGTGGTCGCCAGTGCGGACGAAATGCAGGTGACCGCACATGGTGAGGACGGCACCAGCAAACTTCATTGTCGCCTGCTGGTGGTCGCCGACGGAGCGGAGTCAGGTGTTCGCGATCTGCTGGGCGTGGGTGCCTGCAGGCATGAATATCACCAGACCGCCATCGTCGCCAATGTCACGCCAACACACGATCATGGTGATACCGCGTTTGAACGTTTCAGCCCCGATGGTCCCCTGGCGCTGTTGCCGTTGAGCGGCGGCCGTTGCGTGGCGGTGTGCGTGGTGGCAACCGCGGGACATCAACGTTACCTGGAACTGGCGGACCAGGACTTTCTCGAATTTCTGGAGAAGCGCTTCGGCCGGCGCCTCGGCCGGCTGACACGGCTGGGTTCCCGTCGCGCCTACCCGCTCACCCGGGTGATCGCGGACCGGCAAATCGGGCCGCGGTTCGTGCTGCTGGGTAATGCCGCGCACACGCTGCATCCCAATGGCGCCCAGGGTTTCAATCTGGCGGTTCGGGATATGGCCGCGCTGGCGGAACAGGTTGTGCCGGTGCTGAATGATGATGGGGATCCGGGAAGCGGCCCGCTGCTGGAGGCATATGTCGAATCGCGGCGTGCCGATCAGGAACGTGTTGTGCGTTTCAGCCACGGTCTTGCCCGCATCTTCAGCGCGCACGATCCCATACGCCGAATCCTGTGCCGCGCGGGAATTCTTGGTGTGGAATTCCTGCCACCCTTGCGGCACACCTTGATGCGGGCCGGTATGGGACTGTACGGGAGACAACCGGCCTGGGTGCGCGCCGGTCAAATGCCATGAACAACAGAAATGAAACGGTGGATGTCGTCATCGTTGGCGGCGGTGTCGTCGGCTCGGCCCTGGCAATACTCATCGCCGGCGCCGGAATGAGATGCCTGGTGATTGACCGCGCCCGGCAGGATGCCGCGCCCGCCGAACCGGATCCAAGGGCACTGGCCATTACCCCCGCCTCAAGGCGGATCCTGGAGGCGGTGGGAGCCTGGCGCCTGCTTCCCGCGGAACGCATAGGAGAATTCCGGCAGATGCGCGTGTGGGATGCCGGTGGGGCGGGGAGCGTGGAATTCGACAGTGCTGAAGCTTGCCTCGATACGCTGGGTTACATTGTGGAACAGACGGTTCTTCAGGAGGCGCTGGATCGGGCGCTGGCGATGCAGCCCGGCATTTCCGTCATGCGCCCGGCCGAGCCTGCGGATCTGGAATGGCCAGCGGCGGATCATGTCATATTGAACCTGGACGATGGTCGCCGATTGAAAGCGCGGCTGGTGGTGGCGGCCGACGGCGCTGCGTCGCCGACACGGAAACTGGCGGGCATTCACAGTGCCGGCCGCGATTACGACCAACATGCGGTAGCCTGCGTTGTACAAACAGAGTTGCCGCACCGGCATACCGCGCGCCAGCGCTTTCTGGCGCCGGGCCCGCTGGCGTTCCTGCCCATGGCGGATCCGCACACTTGCGGCATCGTCTGGTCGACCACGCCGGAACACGCCCGGCAGCTTCTGGATATGGATCAGGACTCCTTTCACCATAGCTTGACCGAAGCCTTCGAGAGCGCCCTGGGGGGCATCAGGGACAGCGGGATGCGCCGGGCTTTCCCCCTGCGCCGCGCGCATGCCGAGCGTTATTGCCGGGAGCGCCTGGTACTGGTCGGGGATGCCGCGCATGTGGTGCATCCACTGGCGGGCATGGGTGCCAACCTGGGACTGCTGGACGCCGCCAGCCTGGCTGAAGTCCTGCAGGCGGCGCAGTCTGCAAGGCGCGATATCGGCCTGCTGCAGACGCTGCGCCGCTACGAGCGCTGGCGTCGATCCGAAAATGCCATAATGCTGCGCTTGCTTGACGGACTCTGGCGGATTTATGCCGGCGCAGCCGGCCCATTACCCAGGCTGCGCGGCCTGGGCATGGACCTTGTGGACGCCTGCGTGCCGTTGAAACGCGCCGTCATTCGGCGTGCCTCGGGCATAGAAGGGGATGTGCCCGCGCTGGTTCGCGGAGGAATATGACTCGTGCTGACTTGGGAACGGCGTTGACGGAATGACGGACCAGGAGAAGACGCGGGCGCCGAATTTCATACGCCGCATTATCGAACAGGACCTGCAGCGCGATACCCATGGCGGCCGCGTGCATACCCGTTTCCCCCCGGAGCCCAACGGCTACCTGCATATCGGGCACGCCAAGTCCATCTGTCTTAATTTCGGCCTGGCCGAGGAATATCGCGGCCAGTGCAACCTGCGCTTCGACGATACCAACCCGGAGAAGGAAAACGAGGAATACGTACAGTCCATCAAGGACGATGTGCGCTGGTTGGGCTTTGACTGGGAAGATCGGCTGTACTTCGCGTCCGATTATTTCGACAGGCTGCATCAGTTCGCGGTGGAGTTGATCCAGGCCGGCAAGGCCTACGTGGACAGTCTCAGCGGCGAACAGATCCGGGAGTATCGCGGTACCCTGACGGAACCGGGGCGCGACAGCCCGTGGCGCGGCCGCAGCGTCGAGGACAACCTGGATCTTTTCGAGCGCATGCGCCAGGGCGAATTTGCCAACGGCGCGCACGTGCTGAGAGCCAGGATCGACATGGCCTCGCCCAACATCAATATGCGCGACCCGGTCATTTACCGGATCCGGCACGCGGACCATCATCGCAGCGGCAAGCGCTGGTGTATCTATCCCACCTACGATTTCGCCCACTGTCTTTCAGATGCCCTGGAGCACATCACGCATTCCATCTGCACGCTGGAGTTTGAGGATCACCGCCCGCTGTACGACTGGGTTCTGGACAATCTCGATACGCCCTCGCGCCCGCACCAGTACGAGTTCGCGCGTCTTACCCTGGACTACACGGTATTGAGCAAGCGGAGGTTAATAGAACTGGTCAACGGCGGCTTTGTGTCCGGCTGGGACGACCCGCGGCTGCCCACCATTTCCGGGATGCGCCGGCGCGGGTTCTCCCCGGCGGCGATACGCGATTTCTGCGAACGCATAGGTGTGACCCGCAACGATACCCGCATCGACATGGGGGTCCTGGAAAACTGCGTGCGTGAGGATCTGGGCGAAACCGCGCCGCGTTTCATGGCGGTACTTAACCCATTGCGCGTGGTTATCGAGAACTATCCGGAGGACAGCCAGGAAGAGCTGGACGCGCCCAATCACCCGCAGAAGCCGGAAATGGGCCGGCGCACCGTGCCCTTCAGCCGCGTCGTGTTCATAGAGCGGGATGATTTCATGGAAGACCCGCCCAGGAAATTTTTCCGCCTCGCTCCCGGGCGGGAGGTGCGCCTGCGTTACGCTTACTTCATCACCTGCCGCGAGGTCGTGCGCGATCCCGACAGCGGCGAGATTTGCGAACTTCGCTGCACTTATGATCCGGCCACCCGGGGCGGCGACGCTCCCGACGGCAGGAAGGTAAAGGGCACGCTGCATTGGGTTTCCGCCGCCCACGCTTGCACTGCCGAGGTAAGGCTGTACGATCGTCTGTTCCAGGTTGCCAATCCGGACCAGTCTGGCGGCGACTGGATGCAGTCCCTGAATCCGGATTCCATGCGAACGCTCACCGACTGCCGCATCGAGCCGGGGCTTGCCGCGGCCGCGGGCGGCGAGTGCTTTCAGTTCGAACGCCTGGGCTATTTCTGCGCCGATCCACGCGACTGGTCACGGGATAAGCCCGTATTCAACCGTACGGTAACATTGCGCGATACCTGGGCCAGGATAATGCAGCAGTAGTGGTACGATTATTTCTTCCAACACATTGAAACCGAACCGTGGTTTAAGAACATGAATAAGAATCCCGATTCGCTGTACCGTTCCCAGGTTAAGACGCTTCAACTCCTGAACAGCGGCAAGGTCCGCGACATTTACGCCGTCGACGAGGAGCATATGCTCATCGTGACCAGCGACAGAATTTCCGCATTTGACGTGATCCTGCCGGATCCCATTCCGGGCAAGGGCGAGGTATTGACTTCGCTTTCAAATTTCTGGTTCGGCCGGACCACGGATCTCATACCCAACCACCTTACCGATCTGTCTCTGGAGCAGGTTCTGCCCGACGCGGACGAGCGCGCCGGGCTGGACGGCCGCAGTATCGTCGTACGCCGGTTAAAGCCGCTTCCCATCGAAGCCATTGTGCGAGGTTACATCATCGGTTCCGGCTGGAAAGACTACCAGCGCAGCGGATCGGTCTGTGGTATTCCCCTGCCGGCGGGATTGCGCCAGGCGGAACAGCTGCCGGAGCCCATATTCACTCCCTCGACCAAGGCCGAACTCGGCGCCCATGATGAAAATATCAGCTTCGAAAAGGCGGCCGATCTGCTGGGCCGGGAGCTGGCGGAACGGGTGCGCAGCGTCAGCCTGGAAATTTATTCCTCCGCCGCCGCCTACGCGCGTGACCGGGGCATCATCATCGCCGATACCAAGTTTGAATTCGGCACCGATAGCAATGGCGATCTGTATCTTATAGACGAGGTGTTGACCCCCGATTCCTCGCGCTTCTGGCCCGGTGATTCCTACCGCGTCGGGATCAGTCCGCCCAGCTTCGACAAGCAGTACGTCCGCGATTACCTGGAGACGCTGGACTGGAACAAACAGGCCCCGGGGCCGTCGTTGCCGGCCGAAGTCATAGCGAATACCGCGGCCAAATACCGGGAAGCACAAGAAAGATTGATTGAGTAAGTCACTTGTCGCCGCCATGGGGATCTGCTCCCATGGCGCGGATGTGCCCTGTTCCGCAAAAACCTGCCGCGCGAAGCA
>CAZNWR010000086.1:0-10831 GCA_964576645.1 uncultured Enterobacteriaceae bacterium
GGCTTCGCGCTTGGTCATGAAATAGCGGGTCACTTCGGGGTGCGTCACGGTAATCGGGCCGCCGCGCTCAATCTGCTCGCGAAACAACGGAATTGCACTGCCGTCCGAGCCCAGCACGTTGCCGAATCGAACAGTGATGAAGCGGGTACCCGGTCCGGCGTTCCGGCTTTCACAGACCAGTTCGGCTACGCGCTTGCTGGCGCCCAGAACATTGGCCGGGTTGACCGCCTTGTCGGTGGAGATAAGCACGAATTTTTCGCAGCCCGCCTTCACCGCCACGTCCGCCACGGTCACCGTTCCGAACACGTTGTTAACGACCGCCTCGCGCACGTGTTGCTGCAGGATCGGCACATGCTTGTACGCCGCCGTATGAAATACCACTTGCGGGCGATTTTCGGTAAACACCCGGTGCATCACCGCGGCATCGCCCACGTCGGCAAGGATCGGCACCAGCGGCAATTGCGGGTGCGCCCCGGCCAGGTCCCGATGAATGCGGTAAAGATTGAACTCGCTTCGCTCCAGAACAATGAGCTTGGCCGGCGCCAACCGCGCAATCTGCCGGCACAGTTCCGCTCCGATGGAGCCACCGCCGCCCGTCACCAGCACCGCCTTGCCCGCCAGTCCCGACTGGATGGCGTGCCAGTCCAACTCCACCTTCTCCCGACCCAGGAGATCTTCGATGGATACGCTGCGCAACTCGTTGAGTATGGTGCTGCCGGTAACCAATTCATTGATCCCGGGAAGCGTGCGCATGGGAACGCCCGTGTCTTCGCAAATCTGCACGATACGCTGCATTTGCTCCGTGGACGCGGAGGGGATGGCGATGGCGAGAATGTCGGGATTGAGGTGCTGACAGATGTCGTTCAAATCATCGAGAGAGCCGAGTACGCGGATGCCGTGGATCTCCGCGTTTTTCAACTCCAGCCGGTCATCGACGAAGCCGATGGGCAGGTATTTCCTTTCCCGCAGCATTTCGCGCGCCACCATTTCAGCGGCGCGCCCGGCGCCCACCACCAGCACCCGCCGCGCCGTACTGACGGATGCCAGGCTCAACCTGCGATCCTTCCAGAAACGATAGGTCAGGCGCGGACCGCCCAGGCAGAAGATCAGGAATATCGGATACAGGACCAGGATCGAGCGCGGGATGTGCTGCAGTCGGAATATGATGAAGCAGGCCAGCATGATGCAAAGCGCGCCCAGCACCGCCGAACGGAGAATGTTCCACAGATCCGGAACACTGGCGAAGCGCCACATGCCGCGATACAGGCGGAACCAGGCGAACACTGCGCCCTGGATAGCCACTACCAGGGGGAGGGTATACAGGCTGGTGTGCAGGTAGGGGTACGGGAATTCGAAATTGAAGCGCGCCAGCCAGGCAAATTCCCAGGCTATGGCAGCCATCAAGAGATCATGGATGATGATTATGGTGCGCTTGTTCACGATCATGAAGGCGTTTTCTGCCCTCCGGGAGTGTTGTGCTGCACGATGGCCCAGGTGACGGATGCCGCCGCGAACACGGTACCCGCCGCCGCGGGCAATGCATGAATATACAGGGCAATTCCGGCCAGCGGGCCCAGCAGCAGGAAATTGATCCCTGCCGTGTAAAGCGCGAGGCGGCGGTGCGTCATACCCGACTGCACGAGAATCTGATACGCGTGAGACCGGTGCGGAGTGTACCACTTTTCCCCCGCCACAACCCTCTTCAGCAGCGTCAGTGAAGAGTCACAGATGAACACGGCAAGCAGGATGCACCAGGCGGACAGCGGGACCGCGCCGCTGCGCCACCCGATCACGGCGAGAACACCGAAGGTGAAACCGACGAAACAGCTCCCGCTGTCACCCATGAAGATCCTTGCGGGCGGCCAGTTCCAATACAGGAAGCCGATGCTGGCCGCGCTGAGAACGATGCATATCCAGGCGGGCCCTGTCTGGCCGGCATAAAAGAAAAACAGCGCCGCCCAGGTTGCCGCGGTAACCGTCTCCACTCCCGCCAGCGCATCGGTGCCATCCATGAAATTGTAAAGGTTGATCAGCCAGCCCATGGCCGGTATGCCGAGCACATAGAGGAGATAACGCGGCCGGAAGTTTACGCCGCCGGATGAGGCGCCGGCATGCAGCAGAAAATACAACGCCAGCGCCGCCGCGGCCAGATAGCCCAGCGCGCGCCAAATGAGCGCCACGCCATGCCGGTCTTCCAGCCAGCCGATGACGCTAACCAAAATCCCGCCGCAACCGATCGCCAATGCTGAACCGCGCGACAGCCACCCCGCCGCATACAACACCGGCAACGCGCCCAACACGCACAGGCAGATGGACAGTCCGCCTCCGCGCGGCGTCGGCTGGCTATGAGAACTGCGTTCATTGGGCACATCCATCATTCCGGCGCGCAGCGCGAGACGCCGCAGCATGCCGGTCATCAGCGCGGAAATCAGGACCACCAGGGGCCCCGCCGTCAGCAGCGATACAAACTGCACGCTCACGTGGCAACTCCGCGCCGGGCCAGGAACCAGCGGCCGGTTTCGGCAAGCGCTTCATCAAGACCGACTTGCGGCTCCCATTTCAGCACGTCGCGCATACGGCTGCTGTCCACCATCAGCGGCATGTTAAGACTGGTCAGGGCGGTTCCCACCAGGGGCAAACGACGGCCCATCGCGATCAACCATTGCGGGCATCGCCAGAACCGGGCGCGGCGGCCCAGGACCGCCGCGAGCCGCCGCGCCAGATCCCGTACTTCAATATTATCGTCGGCGGCCAGAAACAGACTATCGCCCGCCGCCGTCGCGAACAGGCAAAGTTTGATCACTTCAACCAGGTTGTCCACATACATAAGGCCGCGCCGAACATCCGTGTCGGCCAGCGGCAGCGGAATCCCCGCATGCAGCGCGCGCATCAAGCGCAGAAAATTAGCCCCGTTGCCGGGTCCGAATACCAACGGCGCGCGAAGGATCACGTGTTCCATGCCTTCACTGCGGCAGATGGCACGCAACTGCTCTTCCGCCGCAAGCTTGCTGCGGGTATAGGCGTTGACGGGACGCGGCGCATCGCCCTCGCGAAACGGTTCCGGCCTGTCGCCGTCACCGCTGAACGGTCCATTGACGCCGATACTGCTCAGCAAAATGAAACGGCGCACTCCGGCGGCCGCGGCGGCCGCGGCCAGCCGCCTTGTGCCGTCCGCATTAACCCGGTGAAAGCGCGCGCCGGACAAACAACGCTGAATACCCGCCACGTGAACATGCGCCGCAAGATGGATGACCGCATCCACATCACGAACCAGCGGCGCCAGATCGATTTCCCGATCCTCCAGGTAAAGGTCAAGCCATTGCAGACTTGGCTTGCAGTGTTCGGAGCCCGTGCTCGACCCTGTGCCCACGTCAGGGGGGCCATGCCGTGATGCGGCTACAACCCTGTGGCCGTCACGAAGCAACGCCGGAATCAATCGGCTTCCGATGAATCCGCCGGCGCCGGTTACGAGTATTCTGCTCACCATTCGCCTTCGTTATTCACCGACAATACCAAGCGCGATCCTGGAACTACACGGCACGTCTTCCTGGACGCGTAGCGTCCAGCACCCGGTAAATTTAATGGGTCCGCTTCGCGGACACTTTGGGCTACCGGATTCTGGCCATCTGGCCAGAATGTCGATATCGAGCCCCGGCACAAGCGACCCTCACTCCACCCGTCCGAAATCGTCTTCGAAGCGTACGATATCGTCTTCCCCGAGGTAGTCCCCGGTCTGCACTTCGATGACTTCCAGGGGCACATCTGACTCATTACCGAGCCGGTGCCTGGTTCCGCTGGGTATATATATGGACTCGTTGGCGCTCAGGCTCAATTGTGTATCACCCCGCACGACGGTCGCCGTTCCGCGCACCACCACCCAGTGTTCGGCGCGCCGGTGATGCATCTGCAGGGACAACTGGTGGCCGGGCTTCACCGTCAGGCGCTTTACCTGGTAGCCGTCGCTTCCGACGATGTTCTCGTAGCTGCCCCAGGGCCGGTACACGCGGCGGTGCACCGAGGTTTCCTCTCCGCCCCGTTGTTTCAACGCCTTCACCATGTTCCCCAATTCCTGGGATTTGCCCAGGTCCGCCACCAGCACCGCATCGGCGGTTTCCGCCACCACCACGCCGTGGACACCGAGCACGCTTACCAGCCGATCCTGCGATATCACCATGGAATCACTGGTGTCCTGCAGGGCGGCATTGCCGATCACGCAGTTGCCGTCAAGATCCTTGTCCGCCAGTTCCCACACCGACTTCCAGGATCCGATATCCGACCAGCCGCCGTCGAACGGCACGACCACGCACTCAAAGCCCGGATCCCCGGCCGCCTTCTCCATGACTGCATAATCTATGGAATCGGCGGGACAGTTCAGAAAGGCATCGCGCCCTGCGCGGAAAAAGGCGCCATCCACGCGGCCGGAGTCCACCGCCCGCGTGCAGGCATTCAATATGTCCTCGCGGAAACGCCGCATGGCGCGCAGCCATACTTCGGCGTGCATCACGAACATACCGCTGTTCCACAAATAGGCGCCCGAGGAAACGTATTCTTCCGCCGTCTGCATGTCGGGCTTCTCGGTGAAACCCAGCACAGTCAGGGCGCCGGCATTGCGGACGTCGCCGCCCGCTTCGACGCGAATATATCCATAGCCCGTTTCCGGCCGCGTCGGCTTTACGCCCAGGGTTACGATGCGACCCTCCGCGGCCTGGTCGCAGGCACGCGCGAGACAGGCATGGAAACGGTCCTTGTCGGCGATATAGTGATCGGCCGGGGTCATGAGCAGGATCGGGTTTGCCTCTTGCAACAATAGCGCGGCCACCGTAAGCGCCGGCGCGGTATTGCGCCCTTCCGGCTCCAGGACCAGCTGCCTCAGGCGCTGCCCGACCTGTTCCGCCTGTTCCAGGATCAGGAAACGATGCTCTTCGTTGGAAACGACGGTAGGCGCGCCGAACCCGGTACCGGCGAGGCGCACCAGAGTCTGCTGCAGGATTGAGTGATCACCGTCCAGCGACAGGAACTGCTTGGGATACAACTCGCGCGACAGCGGCCACAGGCGCGTACCGCTGCCGCCGGCGATGATTACCGGCACTACCTCAACCATTTATCTCGGCCCTCCCGGCGGAATTTGGGACGCCATGCGCTGGTACAGCTCAAGGATCTGCCCGTTAATCCGATCGGCACTGAAGTGCTGTGTGACGATGCGCCTGCTTTCCCGCCCCATTTTAACACGCAACTCTTTGTTTAGTATAATTTTTTCGATGGCTTGCGCGAGCCGCTCCGGATCTCCGGGGGGCACCAGCAGGCCGTTCACCCCTTTCTCCACCACCAGCCGGCAGGCGGCAATATCGCTGGCCACCAGCGGCAGCCCCGCCGCGCCGCCTTCCAGCAGCACCTTGGGCAGTCCCTCGTGATAGCTGGGCAGGCACACCACCTGGGCCTGCCGGTAGACCGCGGGCATGTCGGCGCGATATCCCCACCATTCCACCGCCCCACCGGCGCGCCAGGCCGCAAGTGTTTCCGCCTTCACCGACCGCGGGTTCTGCGCGTCACGGTCCCCGACCGCCACGAAACGGGCCGCCACCCCGCGCGCCTTCAGTTGCTCCGCGGCGGCCACGAATTCGCCGATGCCCTTATCCAGCAGCAGGCGCCCGACGAATAAAACCGTCGGGATACCGCCCGGATCCGGCACCGGCGCGAACGCGTCCAGGTCGACGCCGGTGCCGGCAATCAGCGCCGTCCGCGATTCCACCAGCAGACCCATGCGCTGGAAACAATCCCTGTCATCGCTGTTCTGGAAAAGGGACCAGCAGGCGCGCCGCCCGGCTATCCAGCGCAGAAGGGGACGCAGCATCAGCCGCATCAGGCCCGGTGCCCTGCCGCCGGCGCGAAAGCTGTAGCCGAGACCGGTAAACGCATTGAGAATGCAGGGCACTCCGGCCCGCAGTCCGCACAGCGAGCCCAACAGCGCCAGCTTGATGGAGACGTTGTGCAGAATGTGCGGGCGGATGCGCCGCAATTCGCCCGACACCCGCCACATCAGGCGCAGATCCGCCAGCGGACGCAGGGAACGCACTGTCGGAACGTGCACGACTTCCAGGCCGTTATGCTCGGGCGGCAGCGTTCCTTCGGGGACCCGGGTGAGAACCCATACCCGGTAGCCCTGGCGCAGGGCTGCTCGCGCCAGCTCCAGCCGGTGCGACAGAAAGTACCGGTACTCGGCGATGAACAGCACCAGGCGCCGTTCAGCCGAACCAGTGTTCATGCCACGCCTGAAACATGAGTATGGCCCACAGCCGCGCGCTCCAGTCGCGGCGGCGGGACTGGTGTTCGCGCCAAAGCCGCTGCACCGTATCCGGCGCCAACAAGCCGTGCGATCCGAGCCGCTCCGCGGAGATCAGCGAATCCGCCCAGTCGCGCAACGGACCGCGCAGCCAGCCGGACACCGGCGCCACGAAACCCTGCTTGGGACGCTCGAACAGGGGAGCGGGAACGTAGCGCTCGAGGATACGCCTGAGGATCCATTTCCCGGCGCGGCCGCGCACCTTGTACCGGCACGGCAGGCGCCCGGCGTGCTCCACCACGGTGTGGTCCAGGAACGGTACGCGCACCTCCAGTCCCACGGCCATGCTGGCCCTATCCACTTTGGTGAGAATATCTCCGGGCAGGTAGCCGGCCGCGTCCAGAAACTGCATCTGTTCCATGGCCGGCGCGTGTGCGTTCAGTTGAAAGCGGGACCGGTCCGGGCAGTCCGGCGGAGCGCCGGGCATCAACGCCGCCAGGTCGTTCCATTGGTCCACCAGGTTCCAGTAAATCATCTCGCGCCGTCCGGCCAGCATCGCGCCCAGTCTCTGCAACTTCTGCCCGGCTGCCGGCAGACCAAGAAAAGCCCCGGGCGACGCGGCACTATCCGGCGGAATAGCGCGCAAGGTTGCCGCCAGCCCACGGCGCAGGGGCGCCGGAAGGCGCATTAACCGGTCGGCCAGGAATCTTGCGTAAGCGTAGCGGAAGTAGCCGGCGAACATTTCGTCGCCGCCGTCCCCGGACAGGGCCACACGCACGCTGCCGGCGGTCGCCCGGCAGATGAGATGCATCGGAATTTGCGAGGAATCGGCAAACGGTTCGTCGTATATTTCCGGCAGCCGCGGCACCAGGTCCAGGGCCTCGGCGGCCTTGACGCGCAGCTCGGTATGCTCCGTGCCCAGATGCGCGGCGATACGGCTGGCGTGGCGCGATTCGTCCAGCGCCGCATCCTCGAAGCCGACCGCGAAGGTGCGCACCTTGCCGGCGCCCGCGGCCTGCATCAACGCGACAACCAGGGATGAATCGATCCCGCCGGACAGAAACGCCCCAAGCGGCACGTCGCTGTGCAGGCGCTGCCCGACCGCCTCCAGCAGTACGTCATGCAGTTCATCCACGACCCGGGATTGCGGCTGGCGCACTCCCTCGCGTTCCGGTTCCGGCACCGGCAGGGTCCAGTAGCGCCCGGCGCCGCCGCTGCCGACGCCGTCGGCGGCGGCTTTGAACCTGACCCAGTGTCCCGGCTCCAGTTTTCGAAAACCGGGATAGATGCAATGGGGTGCGGGAATGTAGTTGAGGTGGAAGTAATGCGCCAATGCGCAGGCGTCGATGCCCGGCGCGAACTGTGGATGCCTGACCACCGCCTTCAATTCGGAAGCGAACACCAGGTCCCTGCCGGCATAGCCGTAATACAGGGGCTTCTCGCCCAGCCGGTCACAGGCCAGTGACAATGTGCGCTCCACCCGGTCCCAAAGCGCAAATGCGAACATGCCGTGCACCCGCTCCAGCGCCGGCAACAGGCCCCAACGGGCGATGGCCTCCACCAGCACTTCCGTATCCGAGTGGCCGGCGAATGCCGCGCCCTCCTTGCTCAACTCGCTGCGCAGTGCCGGGTAATTGTAGATTTCGCCGTTGTAGCACAGCACATAACGGCCGTCCCGCGACTGCCTCGGTTGGCGACCCTGCTCGCTCAGGTCAACAATGGCAAGACGGGTATGTCCCAGCGCCACGCCGTTTCCGGCATCGTGCCAGTCCCCGCGATCATCGGGACCTCGATGTACCAGCGCGGCGGCCATGTTGCGCACCGTATCGACCCTCGCGTTGAATGCCTCCCCTCGTACGGGACTCAACAGGCCGGCTATGCCGCACACGATCGCGATTCCGGATCAGGCGCGCTGAATGTATCCCTCGGCGCGGAGATAGGCGAGCACGTCTTCAACGCACTGCTCCACGGAACGATCCCCGGTCTTGAGCACCACCTCCGGATCCTGCGGTGCTTCGTAGGGCGAGGAAATGCCGGTGAACTCGGGGATCTGGCCGGCCCGCGCTTTCCGGTACAGCCCCTTGGGATCCCGGGATTCACACACGCCGAGTTCGGCGTCACAGAAGATTTCAACAAAATCCCCCTGCTCGACCAGGTCGCGGGCGATCTGGCGATCCTGGCGAAACGGCGAAATAAACGCCGTCATGACGATCAGGCCGCCGTCCAGCATCAGTTTGGCAACTTCGCCGATGCGCCGGATATTTTCGGTTCTGTCCTCATCGCTGAACCCCAGGTCGTTGCACAGACCCCGGCGCACGTTATCGCCGTCCAGCACAAAGGTACGCACGCCGAGCCGGTGCAACTCGTCCTCGACCGCGTGGGCCAGGGTCGACTTGCCCGAGCCCGACAAGCCGGTAAACCACAGGATGACGCTGCGATGGCCGTTCAGTTTCTCCCGATCCGCCCGGAATATGTTGGGCTCGTGCCAGACGGTATTCTCATTGGTCAATTTGCCGGTCTCTTGCATGTATGCCGCTCCCCTTTCCTCAATATCCTCTACCAACCCCATGATACCGGAAGCCGGCGGCGCGCATGCGTGCGGCTTCATAAACGTTACGCATGTCGACGAACACGTCACCGGACATGGTGGACAGCACCCGCTGCAGGTCCAGGCCGCGGTATGCATTCCACTCAGTCATGAGCACCACCGCGTCCGCTCCCTGGAATGTATCGTAGATACGTTCGCAGTAGGTGACGGCATCCGGCAACAGGGTTCTGGCCGCCTCCATGCCGCGCGGATCGTGCGCCCGCACAGCCGCTCCTGCTTCCAGCAACGGCGGCACGATGGCCAGCGAAGGCGCCTCGCGCATGTCGTCGGTCTCCGGCTTGAAGGTGAGGCCGAGAACGGCGACAGTCCTGCCCGCCAGCTTGCCGTCCAGGGCTGCACTGATCTTGTCGATCATGCGCAGTTTCTGCGCCTCGTTCACCGCAATGACCGCCTCCACGATACGGGTCGCCGCGCCGCACTCCTGCGCGATACGCACCAGCGCCCGCGTGTCCTTGGGAAAGCAGGAGCCACCGAAGCCGGGCCCCGGATGCAGAAACTTGCGGCCTATGCGCCCGTCCAAACCCATGCCGCGGGCGATGGCGTGCACATCGGCGCCGACCGCCTCGCACAGGGCGGCGATCTCGTTGATGAAGCTGATCTTGGTGGCGAGAAAGGCATTGGCTGCATACTTGGTCAGTTCCGCGCTTTCCAATCCGGTGGTAATGATGGGGGTCTCGATAAGGTTCAAGGGACGGTAAAGCTCGCGCAGACAATGTTCCGCGCGTTCGCTTTCCACGCCTATGATCACCCGATCGGGGCGCATGAAATCCGCGATGGCCGCACCCTCGCGAAGAAACTCGGGATTGGACGCCACGTCGAAATCCGCTGCCGGATTTTCTCCGGCGATGATTTCCCTGACCTTGCGCGCCGTGCCCACCGGCACGGTGGACTTGTCGACTATCACGGTGTAACCGCGCAGGTGCGGGGCGATATCCCGCGCCGCCTGGTAAACGTAGCTCAGATCCGCATGGCCGTCCCCGTGCCGGGACGGCGTACCCACTGCAATGAACGTCAGGTCGCTGTCACCCACGGCGTCCAGGTTTTCCTGGAATTGCAGCCGGCCCTCCGACACATTCTTGGCAATCAACGCGTCCAGTCCCGGCTCGTAAATGGGTACTTCGCCGCGCCGCAGACATTCGAGCCTGGCGGCATCAATATCAATGCAGATCACCTCGGCGCCAAACTCCGCGAAGCAGGCGCCCGACACCAGCCCCACGTAGCCCGTTCCGATCATTGCGACTTTCATAAGGCTTTATTCCAGATAAAAATGGGCCCGCAAAGTGGGCATATTAATTTAACTGGATTCCGGGCGCTGCGCGCCCGGAATGACGATCACCTCGGCGAGTCGGAGCACACGCTCCGACCCCTGATTCAGATCCGTCATTCCGGCGAACGCCGGAATCCAGTAAGAAAGCCGTTCGCGCAGCGAACTCGTCATCCCTTCACAAGCGCAGCAGCTTAACGCCGTCCGGGCATGCATTGCGGTCAAGAATTCCTTTTACGTCATAGACGATACCGCTACCGCCGCGCAGCAATCCGGTCACCAGCGCCCAGCTCCCGTTCCGGTACAGGTGATGCGGTACCGCAACCATGACGGCGTCGGCCGGCTGCAGTTGCTCCAGTTGCTGCAGCCGGATGCCGTACTCCTTCAGGGACTCTTCGGGATCCGCCAGTGGATCGTGCACCTGCACCCCGGCGCCACCCTGCTCCAAAGCGCGTACCAGATCCGCCGCCTGGGTGTTGCGCGTGTCCGGCACGTTCTCCTTGAACGTGAAGCCCAGGACCGTTACCCGGGGACGACCGTCATGCCCGCCGGATGCCAGCTCGGACAACAGGCGCCGAGCCAGGAAGTCAGCCATGCCGTCGTTGGTGCCGCGCCCCGCCAGGATACAGAGGGCCTCCGTTGCGAGCATGGTAGCGGTGCGGGCGTAGATGGCCTTCAT
>CAZNWR010000087.1:0-10820 GCA_964576645.1 uncultured Enterobacteriaceae bacterium
ATCTATGAGATCCACGTGGGCGCCTTCAGCCGGGCCGGCACCTTTACCGGCGTCAAGGATCGCCTGGATGAACTTGGGGACCTCGGTATCACGGCGCTGGAAATCATGCCCGTGGCGGATTTTCCCGGGCGTCGCAACTGGGGTTATGACGGCACCCTGCTGTTCGCTCCAGACAGCAGCTACGGCACGCCGGATCAACTCAAGGATCTCATCCAGTGCGCCCACGCCCGCGGCATGATGGTGCTGCTGGACGTGGTCTACAATCACTTCGGCCCCGAAGGCAATTACCTTCATCATTACGCTCCGCAATTCTTCACCGAACGTCACCACACGCCCTGGGGCGCGGCCGTCAATCTGGACGGTCCGGACAGCCGCTGGGTTCGTGCTTTTTACGTACACAATGCGCTCTACTGGCTCGAGGAATTTCATTTCGACGGCCTGCGCATCGACGCTGTACACGCCCTGAAGGACGACTCCAGGCCGGACTTTCTTACGGAACTTGCGACTGCCGTACATGAGCGGTTCGATGAAGTCCGGCGGGTGCACCTGGTCCTGGAAAACGACTACAACGCCGCCCACTACCTGGAACGGAATACGGCCGGCGGCCCGGCCCTGTACACCGCCCAGTGGAACGATGACGTGCATCATGCCCTGCACCTGCTGCTGACCGGGGAATCCCAGGGCTATTACGGCGATTATGCCGACGATCCGCTCCGGCACCTGGGACGCGCACTGGCCGAGGGCTTCGCCTGGCAAGGGGAACCGTCCCCCTATCGTGACGGACAGGCTCGCGGCGAACCCAGCGCGAACCTGCCGCCCGCGGCATTCGTTTCCTTCCTCCAGAACCACGACCAGATCGGCAACCGCGCGCTCGGCGAACGGCTGCACACTCTGACCTCGCCGGACAAGCTGCGCGCCGCACTGGCGATACTGTTGCTGGCGCCGTCACCGCCGCTGATGTTCATGGGCGACGACTGGGGAGCGTCATCGCTGTTCCCGTTTTTTTGTGACTTCGGCGGGGACTTGGCCGCAAAGGTCACCGAAGGGCGACGCCGGGAATTCGCCCGCTTTCCCGAGTTCAGCAGTCCTGAGGCGGTATTGCGCATCCCTGATCCCAGTGACCCCAAAACCTTTCTCAAAGCGCGGCTCGACTGGGATGAGAAGGATAACGGGGCCCACCGCGAATGGCGGGCTTTCTACAGGGATCTGCTGGCAATCCGGCACTCGAGAATCGTACCGTTGCTAACCAACGTCAAGGGCGGTTGCGGCTCGTGGCAGTGTCTCTCGCCGGGGCTGTTGATCGTAAACTGGGACCTCGACCACGGCGCACGCCAGACTCTGGTGTTCAATGCCTGCGATCATGGCGCGGATGACGTACCCTTTCCCGACGTTCCTCTCCTCTACGCCACGCCACCCATCGACAAACACGTGCTGGCTGCGCAATCCATGCCGCCATGGTGCGCGGCGTGGTTCCTGGATCGCCACAAGGCCACGCCATGAGCGCGAATCTCACACCCACGGCGACATACCGGCTGCAATTCAACGCCAACTTCACGTTCGCCGATGCGCTTCGCATCGTGCCCTACCTGTCTGAATTGGGGATCAGTCACGTGTACGCCTCCCCTTACCTGATGGCCCGCGCGGGCAGCAGTCACGGCTACGACATCGTTGACCACAATTCGCTTAACCCGGAAATAGGCGATGACACCAGCCTCGACGCCTTGGTGTCTTCCCTGCACGAGCACGGCATGGGGCAGATCCTGGATTTCGTTTCCAATCACATGGGAGTGCTGAATGACGATAACGCCTGGTGGCTGGATGTCCTGGAAAACGGACCATCATCGGATTATTCAGACTACTTCGATATCGATTGGCGGCCGCTCAAGGAGGAGCTTCGCAACAAAGTGCTGTTGCCGGTGCTGGGCGAGCAATACGGCAACGTACTGGAGTCGGGAGAACTGAAACTTCAATTTGAAGAGGAACAGGGCGCCTTCTGCATTCACTATTACGAACACCGTTTCCCCATCGATCCCGGCACTTTCCCGCAGATACTGGAGCAGGGCCTGGAACGCCTCGACCGTGAACCGGGTGAACAGACGCCCATGATCGAAGTGCTGCAAAGCATCATTACGGCGCTGAAATTGCTGCCGGCCCGGGAAAGCATGGGCCCGGCCGACCGCGAACATCGACAGCGCGAGAAGGAAGTACAGAAGCGCCGCCTGGCGGAGTTATGCCGCCAATCACCCTTGATCTTGCGGCATGTCCAGTCGGCCGTGGACTTCTGCAACGGTCAAGGCGGTGACGCGCCAAGCTTCGATCTGCTGCACCGCCTGCTGGAGAGCCAGGCCTACCGTCTCGCCTATTGGCGCGTGGCAGCGGATGAAATCAACTACCGGCGTTTTTTCGACATCAACCACCTGGCCGGCCTGCGCATGGAGCACCAGCCGGTATTCGACGCAACGCACCGGCTGGTGCTGAGCCTGTTCGCCGAGGGAAAGATTGACGGCTTGCGCATCGATCATCCCGATGGTTTGTATGACCCCCGCGGTTATCTCACTTCACTGCGGCAGGCGCTGGAACAGGCCGGCAATGGGCGCTCGCCGTACCTGGCCGTGGAAAAAATCCTTGCGTCCTACGAGCACCTGCGCGAAGACTGGCCGGTGGCGGGCACGACCGGCTACGAGTTCGCCGCGGAAGCCGGTGGTGTGCTGATGGATCCGAACGGGGAACACGCCCTGGACCGGACCTATCGCAGGTTTGTCGACCGGCGCATCAATTTCGACGAACTGGTATACGATTGCAAGAAACTCATTATCAAAGTTCAGCAGTCCAGTGAACTGACGGTCCTGGCAAACCAGATCAACCGGATAGCCCAGCGCGACCGCACAATCCGTGACTTTACCCTCAACGGTCTGCGTGATGCGCTGACGGAAATTGTGGCCTGCTTTCCCGTCTACCGGACCTACATCACCGCCGGGCAGGTGTCCGAGGAAGATCGCAAATACGTGGAATGGGCCGTAGCCCATGCCAAGAAACGCAGTCCCGCGGCTGATGTGGGCATTTACGACTTTCTGCAAAGCGTGCTGCTGGAGGGCAACGCGACTGCATCAGCGGACAGACGGCAACAGTCCACCCACTTCGTCATGCGCTTTCAACAGTACACCTCGCCTGTCATGGCCAAGGGACTCGAGGATACCGCGTTCTACATCTACAACCGCTTGCTGTCACTCAATGAAGTGGGTGCCGATCCACGACGCTGGTCGCTGTCCATACCTGCCTTCCATCACGTCAATACAGTCAGGCTCAAGCACTGGCCGGGAACCATGTTGAACACTTCCACCCACGACAGCAAACGCAGCGAAGACGTACGCGCGCGTCTCGCGATATTGTCGGAAATTCCGGACCTGTGGCGCAAACACCTGGGGACCTGGGCGCGGCTGAACCGCAGCCGGCGCCGGGAGTTGAACGGATCCCGGGTCCCGGCGCGCAACGACGAATATTTTCTGTATCAGACCCTGCTGGGCGCCCTGCCCCTGGAACCGTTGACGGACGCCACTATCGATTCGTTCCGCGAACGCATGGAGGGCTGCATGCTCAAGGCCATGCGCGAGGCGAAGGTGAACACGTCCTGGATCAATCCCAATCCGGAGTACGAACAGGGTGTGCTGGAATTCGTCCGCGCCCTGCTCCGCAGCCCCGGGAAAAATGCATTTCTCGCCGATTTCATGCCGTTTGCCGGCTACGTCGCCAGGCTCGGCCTGCTCAACAGTCTCACCCAGACCCTGCTGAAACTGACTTGCCCCGGCGTACCCGATGTCTTTCAGGGCAACGAACTCTGGCAGTTCAACCTGATGGACCCCGACAACCGGCGGCCCGTGGATTTTCAGCAGCGCATGGAACTGCTGCGCGACATGCAGAAGGAAACAGCGGATGGCGGCAACCCGGGAGCCTATGCCCGCGGTCTGTTGGAGCATCCGCACGATGGCCGCGCCAAGTTGTACCTTATCTGGAAAGTGCTTAACTTCAGGAAGAGCAGGGCAAACCTGTTCAGGGAAGGCAATTACCTTGCAGTGAGCTGTGAGGGGTCGCGCGCCGAAGAAATATGCGCCTTCGCACGCGAACTGGCGGGCTCGGCGGTCATGATCATTGCCCCGCGCTGGTACGCCCGGCGGCTCCGCGAATCGGACAATGATTTGATCGATGGCGATGCATGGGCCGATACCCGCGTGCTGTTACCGCCGGAACTGCCGGTGGGGAGGTTCAGAAACCTGCTCACGGGCGAACACTGCCAAGTACAGGAAAGGGACGGCGCACGTAGTTGGCAAGCTTCCGCGCTGCTGCGGAATTTCCCCGTGGCGGTGCTGTTTAGCGAGGCTTAAATAAAGTGTGCCGAATATCCGGTAAGACGGCACTCGCACCCCGGTGGCGGACCGTGAGCCGCAGGGACGCGGCGATCGAGCGTACAGGGACGTATTTACAGCGTGTCCGCCACCGGGGTGCGAGTGCCGTAAGCGGTGAATCTTATACTTCAGAACGCTGGCTGAACGGAGAATGAACATGCTGAACGACGATTCCATTGCATATTGGCACTGCCGGGCCGAATGGCGTCCCCCCGCCGACGTGCCGCCGGCACCGGTGCCCGAAGAGGTCCCCGGCGAAGAGCCGGGGGAAATACCGCCGGGCGAGCCGGAAGAAATGCCCCCGGAGTCTGATCCCGTTCCCCACCCGGCGCCGCCGGAAGCCCGCGTCATGCGCCGTACACCGGGTAACAAATCACACTGATCTGGTTCATGGGCAAAAGCGCTCGCCCCGTTCCCACATCGCTTGACCCAGATCAACAGGGCTTTGCCACCTTCCCGTTAAGTTTCAGTCAAACAGTTCAAAGAACCGGAGCGGCTGTTCCGACTCCCGCAACACAGGAGACCGCGAGGGGAAATCGTCCATGCAGTGGGAACCTATTACCAAGGATCCGGCATCTTTCAAGGTGCCGCCCAACCTCAAGGATTACGAACAGGCGCGCATCCGCTTCAGTTGGGACGAGGCCCGCGCGGATCTGGAAGGCCTGCCCGGCGGCGGTCTTAACATCGCCCACGAGGCGGTAGACCGGCAGGTAACGGCGGGCCTCGGGGAGCGCACCGCCATCCGCTGGATGGCCAAGGACGGCACTACCCGCGATTTCAGCTACTCAGCCCTGGCCGGTGAAAGCAACCGCTTCGCCAACGTGCTGAAAAGTCTTGGCGTAGGCAAAGGCGACACGGTGTTCGCGCTCATGGGCCGCGTGCCCGAGCTCTATATCGCCGCGCTCGGCACGCTCAAGAACGGCAGCGTGTTTTCGCCACTGTTCTCGGCATTCGGACCCGAACCCATCCATGCGCGCATGTCCATCGGTGAAGCGCGGGTGCTGGTCACCACGCCCAACCTGTACAAGCGCAAGGCGGCGTCACTGCGGGAACAACTACCGAGCCTGCAGCACATATTGCTGGTCGGTGACGGCATCAAGGAACAGCAGGACCTGATCGATCTGCGCAAGCGCATGCAAGCGGCTTCCGACTCTTTCGGCGTTCACCCGACGCAACCGGAAGATCCGGCGCTCCTGCACTTCACCAGCGGCACCACCGGGACGCCCAAGGGCGCCATCCACGTGCACGCGGCAGTAGCGGCCCACCAGGCCACCGGCCGGCTGGCCCTGGATCTTCATGACAACGACATGTACTGGTGCACGGCGGATCCGGGCTGGGTGACGGGCACCTCCTACGGCATTATCGCGCCGCTGTGCAATGGCGTGACGATGCTGGTCGACGAGGAGGATTTCGACGCGGAGCGCTGGTATGGGATACTTGAGGATCAGCAAATCAGTGTCTGGTACACGGCGCCGACGGCCATTCGGATGCTCATGAAATACGGCCTGGAGCCGGTACGCAGCCGCCAATTCCCCAAACTGCGCTTTCTCGCCAGCGTCGGTGAACCGCTCAATCCGGAAGCCGTCATGTGGGGCATGGAGGCGTTCGGCCTGCCGTTTCATGACAACTGGTGGCAGACGGAAACCGGCGGGATCATGATCGCCAATTTCGCTGCCATGGACATCCGCCCGGGCTCCATGGGAAGACCGCTGCCGGGCATAGAAGCCGCCATCGTCAGGCGCCGGCCCGACGGCGGCGTGGACATGGTCGAATCCGAAGACGAGCAGGGGGAACTGGCCCTGAAGAAGGGCTGGCCGTCCATGTTCCGCGGCTACCTGCACGAAGAAGCACGCTACAAGAAGTGCTTCGCCGGCGACTGGTACCTGACCGGCGACCTGGCCAAGCGCGACGGCGACGGCTACTTCTGGTTCGTCGGCCGCGGCGACGACGTTATCAAGTCATCGGGCCACCTTATCGGGCCGTTTGAAGTGGAAAACGTGCTCATGGAGCACGAGGCCGTAGCGGAAGCCGGCGTCATCGGCATACCGGATCCGGTCGCCATGGAAGTGGTCAAAGCCTTCGTCGCCCTGAAACCGGGCTTCAAGTGGTCCGAGGATCTCAAGCGTCAGCTCATGGCGCATGCGCGCAAGCATCTGGGCGCGGCGGTAGCGCCGCGCGATATCGAAATGCGCGCCTCCCTGCCCAAAACGCGAAGCGGCAAAATCATGCGCCGGCTGCTGAAGGCGCAGGAGCTGGGCCTGCCCGAGGGCGATATCTCCACCCTGGAGACCAGCGCATGAAAACGCCCGCCCATTCCCATCCGGGCCTGGACAAGGTCGAGGCGAAAGAACTGCTACACGCCATGCTGCGCATCCGGCACTTCGAGGAGAAATGCGCGGAACTCTACAGCGCCGGAAAAATACGCGGCTTTTTGCATCTTTACGTCGGCGAGGAAGCCAATGCCGTGGGCGCAATCACGATGCTGGAACCCGAGGACGCCATCGTCGCCACCTACCGTGAACACGGCCACGCATTGACCCGCGGCGTACCCATGCCGCTGCTCATGGCGGAAATGTACGGCAAGCGCGAAGGCTGCAGCGGCGGCCACGGCGGCTCCATGCACGTCTATGACAAGACAACCCGCTTCTACGGCGGCAACGCCATCGTCGGCGGCGGTCTGCCGCTGGCGGTGGGACTGGGCCTGGCCGACAAGATGCAGCAACGTCCCAACGTGACGGCGTGCTTCTTCGGCGAGGGAGCCGTCGCGGAAGGAGAATTTCACGAATCGATGAACCTGGCCGACCTGTGGCAACTGCCGGTGCTGTTCCTGTGCGAAAACAACCTTTATGCCATGGGCACCGCGCTGGATCGCTCAGAGGCAGTCACCGATATCACCAAGAAGGTGGAAAGCTACGCCATGCCGGCCAAATCCGTGGACGGCATGGACGTGCTGGCGGTGCGCACCGCCGTGCGCGAGGCCCTGGACGCCGTGCGCGAAACCTCTATGCCTCACTTCCTGGAGCTGCACACCTACCGGTTCCGCGCCCATTCCATGTTCGACGCGGAACGGTACCGCGAGAAGAGCGAGATCGAGGAATGGAAGAAACGCGATCCCATTACCACGTTCACGGCGCGTCTTCTGGACTACGACATCCTGCACCAGGACGATATCGACGGGATGGTGCGGGACATCGATCGGGAAATCGCGCAGGCGGTGGATTTTGCCGAGAACGGCACCTGGGAGCCGGTGGAGGATCTTTTGCACCAGGTGTACGCACGCGAGGTAGCGTCATGAACGGCAAGGTGCTGGCGGAAACTTATCGTGAAGCGGTACGCGCCGGGATCCGCGCCGCCATGGACAAGGATCCCAGAGTATTTCTCATGGGCGAGGACGTGGGCCGCTACGGCGGCTGTTACGCGGTCAGCATGGGCATGCTGGACGATTACGGCCCGGAGCGGATACGCGATACGCCCCTGTCGGAATCGGCGTTCGTGGGCGCCGGCATCGGCGCGGCACTGGGGGGCATGCGCCCCATCGTTGAGATCATGACCGTCAATTTCAGCCTGCTGGCGCTGGACCAGATCGTCAACAACGCCGCCACTATCCTGCACATGTCCGGCGGCCAGTTTAACGTACCCGTGGTTATCCGCATGGCCACCGGCGCGGGTAAACAACTGGCCGCCCAGCACTCTCACAGCCTGGAAGGCTGGTATGCCCACATTCCCGGCTTACGCATCGTCACCCCGGCAACCATGGAGGACGCCTACGGCATGATATTGACCGCATTGGAAGATCCGGATCCGGTCCTGATCTTCGAACACGTCATGTTGTACAACGTGAAAGGCAGCCTTCCTGCCGATGCCGGACCTGTGGATATCGACCACGCCGCCGTGCGCCGGCCGGGACGCGACGTCACCCTCATCACGTATGGCGGCAGCCTGCCCAAGGCGCTGGAGGCGGCTGAAACGCTGGCGAAGGAAAATATCGAAGCGGAGGTACTGGACCTGCGTACCCTGAGACCCCTGGACAACGCGGCCATCATGGAGTCCGTGAAGCGCACGCGCCGGGCCGTGATCGTGGACGAGGGCTGGAAGAGCGGCGGCATCTCCGCCGAGATCAGCGCGCGCATCATGGAACAGGGCTTCTATGACATGGATGCGCCGGTACAGCGCGTCTGCTCCCTTGAAGTTCCCATCCCCTACGCCAAACACCTGGAGGAAGCGGCGCTGCCCCAGGTGCCGGGTATTATCCAGGCGGTACACGCGGTGCTGGGCCAACATGTCTGAGTTCCGCATGCCCTCCATGGGTGCCGACATGGAAGACGGCACCCTGCTGGAATGGAAAGTCAAACCGGGAGACCAGGTGCATCGGGGCGACATTGTCGCGGTGGTGGACACCCAGAAGGGCGCCATCGACGTGGAGATCTTCGAAGACGGCGAGATAGCGGAGATCGTGGTGCCGG
This sequence comes from uncultured Enterobacteriaceae bacterium, assembly GCA_964576645.1. Lineage (GTDB taxonomy): Bacteria > Pseudomonadota > Gammaproteobacteria > Eutrophobiales > Eutrophobiaceae > CAZNWR01. The sequence continues at coordinate 8,864 of CAZNWR010000087.1, forward strand.
AAGGACAGAAGGTACCGGTCGGCACCGTGCTTGCCCACGTCAAAGGCAAAGGCGGGGAAGCCGAACCCGCGGCCCCGCCTACCCCGGAGCCGAAATCCGCTGCCCCGGCGTCCGCTCCGGCGCCAGCTGCGGTATCTGCTCCCCCACCCCCGGCCGGCAGGAGTCACCGCATTTCCCCGGCCGCGCGCAGGCGCGCGCGGGAACTGAACATCGATCCGGAAACCCTAACCGGCACCGGCCCCGGCGGCAGCGTGACATCCGAAGACGTCGAGGCGGCGGCCGGCGGGGCGGCCAAAGCGCCGGCGGCGAAAACCCGCTCTCCCGCCGAGGAAATGCGGCGGGCCATCGGCGCGGCCATGGCGCGTTCCAAAAAAGAAATCCCCCATTACTATCTAGCCGGGCAAGTAGACCTCGGTGAGGTGAGCGCCTGGCTGGAAAAGGAAAACGCCGCCCGGCCCGTAACCGAACGCATGATCATGGGCGTCCTGTTCATCAAGGCCACGGCCATGGCGTTGCGCGACATGCCGCAATTCAACGGCTTCTGGAAGGACGGTGCGTTCGTACCGGCGAGCGGCATTCATCCGGGAATCGCGATCTCACTGCGCAGCGGCGGCCTGGTGGTGCCGGCTCTGCACGATGCCGATGAAAAAGACCTTGGCACCCTCATGCGCGACTTCCAGGATCTGGTTCAACGGGCCAGAACAGCCAGGTTGAAAAGTTCGGAGCTGGCCGACGGCACCATCACCATTACCAGTCTTGGGGAGCGTGGCGTCGACAGCGTGTTTCCCATTATTTATCCGCCGCAGGTGGCCATTGTCGGATTCGGCAGCGTCCTGGAGCGGCCCTCGTGCGTGGACGGGCGCGTTATCCCGCGCCCGGTAGTCACCATCTCACTGGGCGCTGATCACCGGGTCACGGATGGCCACCTCGGCGGTCTGTTTGTACGCACGATCCAAAAACACCTGCTGGAGATACCGGGCCAATGACAGAACAGGAGATCAGGGAAGCGGTGGTCACCGCGCTCACCGGCGTCGCGCCGGACGTGGAGCCGGATTCGATCGAGCCGGGCGTGAACTTCCGCGACCAGTTCGACTTCGACTCCATGGATTTTCTCAACTTCGTCACCGCGCTGCACAAACAATTCGGCATTGACATACCCGAAGCCGACTACGGGGAACTGAATAACCTGGACGGCTGTGTGGCGTATATCGCGGGGAAGACAACGTAGGTAACTTTGTCATTCCGGCGAACGCTGCTTGGCCGTCATTCCGGGCAACAGAGCCGGCGTCAGCCGGCGGCGGCAGTCCGGAATCCAGCACATTAAAGAGTCCGCTGTGCGGACACTCATATTTACTGGATTCTGGCCTTCGGCCAGAATGACGAGGGTAGATCGTTAGCAATCGCCGCAATTATGCAATTTTAACACTGCGAGGGCAGGACAGATGAAACTATCCGTCAAGGCAATGGCAATAACCTCCGCCGTACTCTGGGGCGGCATGATCTTCGTGGTGGGCGCAGCCGATGTCATCTGGCCGCCGTACGGTCGCGCGTTCCTGGAAATGGTGAGTTCCGTATATCCGGGCTACCATGCCGGCACCGGCGCACCCAGCGTTCTGTTCGGCACCCTCTACGGGCTGGTCGACGGCGCCATCGGCGGTGCCATCTTCGCCTGGATTTACAACGCCATCGTGGGTGAAGCCTGAGACTGCATCCGGCCACGGCCACAGGAAACTCCCTGATCTCGATCGTTGCCCGCGGTCTACGGTCTTGTACTATGCTTTGAGGAAAGGCACTTCAACATCTTGGACCTGCCGGAGGTCATAGATGATGAATGACAAGCAGGAAAATGGAACGCTGAAGCGCACTACAGATGCTTCGCATCCGCATAGCGCGACCATGCAATACACCTGCCCCATGCACCCGGAGGTGGTGCAGGACGGCTCCGGGGGTTGTCCCA
>CAZNWR010000088.1:0-10746 GCA_964576645.1 uncultured Enterobacteriaceae bacterium
GGGAGAAATCACCTGGCAGCCACCACCATGCATGAATGGCCTTTCACGGAACTTCTTCTCACCGCCGGCGATCATGTAGAGCATGTCCAGTGTCGGCTGCACGTGCGCCGCATTATTGAAGGTCAACGCAGTGTGCTTGGCGGTGCCTGCGGCGCTGGCATACGCGGTATTAATGTCGCAGGAAAACTGGTCGCTGAATTCAGTGGCCACCACCAGGCGGGAAAAGGCGTGGATGTTCTGCATTCGGTCGACAAGCCGTGCCAGGTCGTAGATATCCAGCAGGGTCGAAGGCCGATATGCCGAGGCGCCGACATCGAGCATATTGACCGCTTCACCGCCGCCATAGGTATGCACGGCAGTGTCGCCGATGGCCAGGTCGAAACGTGACTCCTGTCCAAAGTACGTCAACTGTTTGGGCGACGCGGCAATGACATCCTCCACCAGTGCGGCCGGAAAGCACAGGCGGCCATGCTCATTGATGTGGCAGCCGCGTTGCAGTGCATGTTCCTTCAACGCGGGCACGGGATCACCCATGCCGATATTTTCCAGCACGTCCAGCACGGTGTGGTGGATCCGGGATATTTCGTGCCCGGTCAGCGGCTGGTAGCGGCCGCCGGTAAAGCCGGCCCGGACGGCAGGGCTTAGCGGCTGTTCAGATCGTAATTTTCTGCCCCGGCGCATAGGGTTTTCACCAGGTCAATGCCGCTCAGGCTGCATGTTGATAGCGTCTCAGCGTGGTGCAGCGCCAGCGTTCCGTACGCTCGATGTCATTGAAGCTGAAAAGATGAAACCCGGGTACATCGATGGAGGGATCGCCGAGGCACGGCAGCAGGCCTTTAAGCAATTTATCCGGCTGATAAGGCTTGAACCCGATCAGTTTTTTCAACAAGCCCTTTTGCCGCAACAGCACTCTGGCTGATTGGCCGACCCCGATGCGCATCGACAGCTTGAACAGGCGGCTGTAATCCGCAACGCCGGGCAGGCCGATCCACGCCGGCAGGTGCACTCCGGCGGTACGTATCAGGCGCAGCCAGCGAACGATCACTTCCGAATCGAAGCACATCTGTGTAACCAGATAAGTGGCGTAAGCCTGCTTGTCCAGTAGCGCCTGCAGCAGCGTTGCATCGCTGGCCCGGGGATGTCCTTCAGGGTAGGTCGCCACCCCGATGTCTTCAATTTTGTACCCGCTCTCCGCTATCGCATGCAGCAGGTCCAGGGCACACCGGTAAATACCGAGAGGTTCAGGAGCGTCGCCGCCGGGTATGAATACGCTTTCAATCCGTGCCGACTTCAGCCTCTGCAGAATCTCCCGCAGATGGCCGCTGTCCCGTACCATGCGTGCGGCAATGTGCGGCACCAGCCGCAAGCGCCGGTGCGCCAACTGTTCCATCAGATCCAGGGTCGGCTCGACGCCCTTGGTGGGTGAGCAGGTAATCGCAACATAGGCCTGATCGGGAAGCACTGCCAGGCAATCCGCCATGCCGGGCGCCGGTACGACTTCCAGGTAACTACATGCCATGCGCTCCGCGATTACCGCATTGTTCGCGGTTGTTTCCACACATGCCGCAGCTATTGACTGCTGCACAATTGCTGAACCTTCATAAGAGCGGCTCTACTTGTTTTCTGAGGGCGCGCACGAGTATTGGTCGTCGTTGCACAAGGCTCAATCAGTTCGCTTCATGGACTCATTCAGGGCGGCGAGCTGGCCTGCGGGCGGTTCCTCGGCAAGCCGCGAGACGGGAAGCTGTTCCCGAACCCAGTCCTGGAAATGCTTAACCAGGACTTCCTTATCGGAAAGGATGCCGTATTTGTAGCCGCTGGTATTCAGGCCCTTCTGCACCGCCAATGTCAGATCGTTGTCTTCATCCTGCACGCGGGTGTTGATGCGATCGTTGAGATAGCGCAGCGCGCGCACCTCGCGACGATCATCAGGCAATGCATAAGTGCGGCCGCGCAACATCATTTTCCCCGGCGCCACCGGAACCATCTGCATGAAGTCCATCTTGTCCGGAAACAGGTCAAAATAGTTGTTGGGGAACAAACCGAAATACGTCCAGCTGCGCTGCATCGATTCCGGCAGGTGCTCGAACCGCGGCAACAGCTTGTGGTATTTCTGGACGCTCCAGTTGGGAAGCGGCGTCTCGCGCATACTGTGACTCAGGCGGACCACTCCGTCTGGCAGGGGATCGCGATCATATTGTTGGTTCATGAGCGCGGCCAGACCCTTGTGACCGGTGGGGAAATGGTAATCCTCCACGTAATTTTCCACGGCATTCTTCCAGTCCACGTCCACGTATTCTTCCCAGAAACCTTCGGTATCAGGCCACTGCGAGTCCGGCACCATGTCCTCGGTGCGGTACTTGGAAAACTCTTCGAGCACCGGCGACATCCGATCCGCGACGCTTGGTCCTCCGGCGCGGAACCGGATAAACACGAAACCCAGCAGCACTTCGCAGTCGATCTGGTTCAGTCCGAACTGGCTGCGATCGTGGGGCCGGAACGTTTTCGGTGAGGAAACGCCCATGCGGCGTCCGTCGAGAGCAAAGGTCCAGCCGTGATAGGGGCAGGTGAGGCGGGCCGAGCATTTTCCAGTGCTGCCTTGCACCAGCATATGGGCGCGATGGGGGCAGACGTTGTGGAAGGCCCGGATGGCGCCGTCCTTGTCGCGCACCACGAACGCGCGTTCATTCATGATGTTGTAGGTGACGTAGGATCCGGTCGCAGGCAAGTCGCTGATATGGCAGACCAGCTGCCAGTTGCGCATGAACAGGAATTCTTTCTCCAGTGCCGTGAATTCCTCATTCCTGTAGGTCCAGGAGGGCAGGGTGAACTTGAGACCGTCCTGCTCCAGGGGCATGAGAAGCGGCGTGGTCCCGGCCGGAGCATCCGCTGCCGGAACCGGGCCGGGCAGAGTGAACGCGCCAGGAAAGACGCTTGCCAGGTACGCCTGGCAGCGGCGCCGGGCGGCATGCCTGTCATATTCCGCTCCCTCGAACAGAATATCCTGCCAGATCTGATCCAGCAGTCCGGCGAGACCGTAGGCGAGTGCTTCGGCATCAACCTGACGGCCGGTGGCCAATTCCCGGAACAACCCCAGCAACAGGGAGTAGTACGCCTCGTCGCGGTCGGCGCAGATTTTCTGATAATCCTTTCTGGCCCCGGCTTCCGACATGAACGCGTACCACACTCCAATCTTGCGCGGATCCGACAGGCCTGGGTGCAGGTGCGCGTCCACCAGGGCCTGCAGCCGCAACGCCGGATCTTCCCCGGCACCGCTGACCGCCAGTTTCATGGCCTGATCGAATTCTTCCGCCAGGGATTTCAGGGTCGCCAGCAGCAAGGCTTCCTTGCTGGAAAAATGAAAGCTGACCGAGCCGGCGGTCAGCCCCGCGAGTCCGCCCACCTTGGCCAGGGTCAGGTTGGACAGGCCGTGTTCGAAGATAGCGCTGACGGTGGCGTCGATAAGCAGGCGCCGGCGTTCATCCTGAAGCGCATGCGTGATTTGGGCGCTGGGCTGGGCCATGAAGCATCCTCCTGGTTTCTGAAATATGTATATATTACAATAGATTAACTGCTCGTTCAACAGGCGTTTAAGTATTTGAATAGTCATTCAATTCATTGAATATTCATGGGGAATTCTATGAGCCGCGCAGATCTGAACACAGTGGACGGCCAACCGGACGCGGAATACGTCGCCTCCTATTACGCGGCTTCCGTGCAATACCAACGCCGCTATCCGCGGTTGGAGGGCGAGGCGCAGGCGGATGTGGCGATCCTGGGAGGCGGTTTCACCGGCGTTAACGCTGCCCTGGAACTGGCCGGCCGCGGCTACTCGGTGGCGCTGCTGGAGGCCCGGCGCGTCGGATGGGGTTGCAGTGGGCGCAACGGCGGACAGGTGATCATCGGGATGGCCAATTATTCGCGGTTGCGCAGAAACCTCGGGGAAGACTCAGCCCGCGAAGTCTGGCGCATGGGCGTGGAAGGCATGGATATTATTTATGACCGTGTGCAAAAGTTCGATATTCAATGTGATCTTGCACGGGGCTACTTCGAAGCGGCCTGCAACCGACGGCAGTATCGAGACGTGCTGGAGGAACTGGAACAGCGCAAAACGCTGGGCTATCCGCACCAGGTCAGATTGGTGCCGCGCGACGAACTCGCTTCTGTCATCAGTTCGCAGGCATACGTGGGCGGTCTTTCCGATACCGGGTGTGGCCATCTGCACCCGCTGAACCTGTGCCTGGGAGAAGCACAGGCTGCAGCGGAATTGGGGGTGCGCATTTACGAATGCAGTCCGGTAACGAAGGTGCAATCGGGTAACGCGCCGGCCCTGGTAACCGCGCATGGCACGCTCCGCGCGAAGTTCGTGGTAATTGCAGGCAACGCCTATCTGGAAGGGATCGTTCCCGGGCTGCGTGGTTACGTGCTTCCCGCCGGCAGTTACATCATTGCCACCGAACCGCTGTCGGAGGAGGTCGCGCACAGCCTGTTGCCCGGCAACCATGCCGTGTGTGATTTGAATACGCTGCTGGATTATTACCGCCTGTCCGCCGATCGCCGACTGTTATTCGGAGGCCGATGCAACTTTTCCGGGAGGCGGCCGCACAACATCCAGGGCGTGTTGATGCCGCGCATGTTGAAGGTGTTTCCGCAGTTGCGGGGCGTGCGTATCGATTATGAATGGGGAGGCAACGTTGCCGTGAGTCTCAATCGTATTCCACAGTTCGGGCGCCTGCACGGCAATGTATTTTATGCCCAGGGTTACACGGGACACGGCGTGGTTCCCACCCACATGGCGGGCCGCTTGCTGGCCGAGGTGATCGCCGGCCAGGCGGAACGGTTCGATCTGTTGTCCCGCATCAAGCACTGGCGCATGCCGGGCGGAAAATGGCTCGGCGGCCCGGCACTCGCTTTCGGCATGATGTATTACCGCCTCAAGGATTTGCTTTAACGTCCGGACTGTTTCACAGGACACTGCGTTTCCACAACACCCGCTCTCCTGACCCGCGGGCAACGGGGTTTGCCGGCGGTGAAGGGCTCAGGTCCTGCAATCCGGAATTAGAGACCCATATTCCTCCTTGCAGGACCTGAGCCCGCCGCGTTCGGGGCACGCGCGGGTTGCGGGTTCGCGCGCAGCGATATGGGTCTCTAATCGCGGAGCACGGACCCGCAACCCGCGTTGGATAGCGTGAACACGAAAGGAGTAGGCCCGTTGCCCGAGGGTCTGGAAGTTACGCAGAATTCAGCCGAGCGTTGGCGAGGCAGGTCTGGTAGAGACGCAAGGCGAGCTTGCGGCTGATTGGGAAATGGTTCGGCGTCTGGTCTATGACGTCCTGCACCGACTGTACGCTGTGGGAGGGTGGCGGAGCCAGGTGGTGCAGCCTGGTCGTCCAGTGATCGATCAGGTGTTCGGTAAGCTCAATGTGAAATTGCATCGCCAGCATGTTGCCGGCGACGAAAGCCTGGTTGGTCCAGTGTTCTCCCGACAGCAAGGGTGTGGCGCCGGGTGGCAGCGTGCATACATCGTGGTGCCACTGCATTGCCACAAAGGGTTCGGCTTCAGCGCTCAGCCAGGTGCGTGCCGTCGGATTGTCCGCCGGGAACAGCTTTTGCCAGCCGAACTCGGTGACCGCGTCTGCAAACACCTCGCCGCCGAGCGCCTTGCTGATCATCTGGCCGCCGAGACAGTGGCCGATTACCGGCAGGTTTATTTTCGCCGCCGCTTTCACCAGTTCCACCTCGCGGGCTATCCAGGGATCCGGATCATTGACGCCCTGGATGCCGCCGCAGATGCAGAGGACCGAATAGCCTCCGAGCCGGTCATGCCCCGGCAACGGTTCACCCAGATCGTGACGCACGACCTGCAGGGGCATGCCGAGTTCTTCGGCGTAGTCCGCGAACAGGCCCGGCCCGCCTTCATCAAGGTGTTGCAGGACCAGGGCCGGTTTCACGATCCAAAGCGAACTGTGCCGACCGCGTCGAAGGTCCCGTATACCGGCTTGCCGCCGAACAGCGTTAACAGCACCTTGTCATCGGAAATCCGGGACGGATCGATCTTGAACATGTTCCATTTCAGCACGATCAAGTCCGCGAGCTTGCCCTCCTGGATTGAGCCGGTACGGCCGTCGATGTGATTCACGTACGCCGCGTGCAGCGTGTACGCGGCGATGGCGTCCTTCAGTGGTATCCGTTCCTGCGGTATGAACGGCGTCTTCGTTTCACCGTTCGGGCCCATGCGGGTAACCGCGACTTCGATTCCCTGCAGCGGATCCGGTGACGATACGTCCCAGTCCGATCCGAAGGCCACCATGGCGCCGGTGCGCAGGATGCTGTTGATGGGATAAATCCAGCGTGAACGTTTCGGCCCCAGCCGGGGATAGGTGAGTTTTTTGATGTAATCGTCCGCGAATGCCCATAGCGGCTGGAAGTTGGCGGTTACACCGAGCTTCGCGAAGCGCGGGATATCCTGTGGCTCGACAACCTCCAGGTGCGCCAGGTGGTGACGATTGTCATTGGGACCATTGGCCCGGCGCGCCGCCTCGATGGCGTCCAGCGCCACGCGCACCGCCCGGTCACCGATAACGTGCATGTGCACCTGGAAGCCCGCGGCGTCCAGGTGCACGACGGCGGTTTTCAACGCTTCCGGCGTCAGCAGCAGCGGGCCCCGGTACCCCGGCTTGTCGGAATAATCCTGAAGCAGCGCGGCGGTGCGCGGTTCTATGATCCCGTCGATGAAGATCTTGACCGTCTTGGTCCTGATATTGCCTTCCGTGTACTTTTTGCGCAGCGCTTCCAGGTGAGGGATCTGTTCCACGCCTTTCTTGTCGTTCCAGTGAAGGTCCTCTTCCACGTGAACGGTGAGTTTCCCGGATTCGTCGATACGCCGGTAGGTTTCCAGCATCTGATCCGGGTCGTCGGGCGCCGGGTTAACGCTTGCGTCCTGCCAGGCGGTGATGCCCAGACTGTTCAGGTAGTGCACGGAATACAGTAGCGCGTCCCCGAGCATTTTGGTGCTGGGCGCAGGAACATGGCTGGTAACGAGACTCATCGCCGTGTCTTCCTGGAAACTTCCAACAGGTTCCCCGGTCGCAGGGTCCCGGTCGATACGCCCTTTTGGCGGATCTTTCGTGTCCCTGGTTATTCCCGCGATCTCCAGCGCCTTGGAATTGGTCCAGAGACTGTGCCCGTCCGCGGAGGTCAATGCGACCGGGCGGTCAGGGACAACAGCGTCAAGAATCGCTTTGTTCGGAATGCCCTCTGGTCCGAACGCGGAAAGCTCCCATCCATCGCCGACGATCCAGGGTGCATCCGGATGCTTGGCCGCGCAGGCCTTTACCGCGGATGCATATTGCTGCGCTGTCTTGAAACTGGACAGCAGGCATTGCTCATGATCGATTCCCGCATAAAGTGGATGCACATGACCATCCTCGAAGCCCGGCAGCAGCATCTTGCCGTGCAGATCCACGACCCGGGTGGATGGACCGATCCACTTGCGCGCACCCGCGTCCGTCCCCACGTAGCGAATCACCCCGCCGGAAACCGCAACTGCCTGCGCCCATGGTCGGGCGGAATTTACCGTGTACACGGCAGCATGCGTCAACACCAGGTCCGCCGGATTGTGAGCGGTTCCAGTTGTGGTCGCCTTCGCTCCGCTACAGGCAAGAAAAAGGGCTACCGGGAGTATCCGTCTGAAGCTCATAACCATTTGCATCGTGACCTCGCTGACCAGGGATGGATCATTCAGGCCGGCAGTATAGTCCGCCGGGTTGGTCAAATATGCAATTCCGAAGCGGATTTTATGCGCGAACGCTGCACCGCATCATGATGCTTCCACAAGCATGTTCTGTATTGTGGAACTTGAAAGAACGCCTGCATAATATTGGAATGGAGGTCCCGGGAACCGGGAAGGCCGGTGTTTGCACTCATTGGAATGTCAACGTAGACTATGACGCTGCCAAGATGTAGGCAATCGGTTCAATCTGGTGTGCGCTGTTGAGGGTGCCAGGTTCGGATCCCCTCCGGATGCGGTATCGCGCAGTTGCCGGCCAAGTTGGGCGGTACACAATATTATAAGCTTCGAGTAGAAAGAGACACTGAGTTCAGAATCGCGACTTGGCCGTGCGGCTGGGCGTGTAGTTCTTGAGATCCATAAGTTAATTAAAAAGCGCCGCTCGGGTGGAGGTCCGCTTTGCTTATGCAATTCTTCAGTCCAGGAAGATCCGCGCAATTATTGGTAATCGGTCTTGCCTGCGTCTTGAGCTCCCCCGTATTTGCCCTGGACAAGGTCGACAAGATCGTTGATGTCGGCGTTCAGCGAAATGCCGACGCAAAAGCTTCCCAAAAACGTATTGACCAGCTTACTGGTGAAACCGACAAGCTGGTCCAGGAATACAAGAAGGAACTGAAAGCAAACAACGGTCTGAAGGTCTACAACAAACTGCTGCAGGGTCAGATCGACGACCAGAAAGCCAGACTCGGACAAATCGCATCTTCCATCAAGCACGTGGCGATAATCCAGCGGCAAATTACTCCCCTCATGCTGCGCATGGTGGATTCACTATCGCAGTTCATAAATATGGACGTGCCCTTTCTGTTGAAGGAACGGCGCGCCCGCGTAAACAGACTCAAGGCCACGCTGACTGACTCCGGCGTGACCCCAGCGCAGAAATTCAAGGCGGTGCTGCACGCCTACGAGATAGAAAATCAGTATGGTCGAACCATAGGAACCTACAAGGGCTCGCTCGTGGTCGACGGCAAGGAACGCCAGGTGGATTTTCTCAGGATTGGACGCGTTGCTTTGTTGTACCAATCCGAGAACGGCAGGTACAACGGATTCTGGGACAGGGAAACCCGCTCCTGGAAACAGCTGCAGCAACCTGAATACTGGAACTACATCAGGAAGGGTATTCAGATCGCCGACAAGCAACTTGCTCCGGATCTGATCATGATCCCGGTCAGCGCACCGGAAGCGACGCAATGAACAAACCCGTAACTCTTACGGTTGCTTTCTGCATATGGGCCTGCGTTGTCGCCAACGCGTTTGCGAATGATAAAGCAGTCAGCCTCGATCAACTTCTGGACCAGGTAAGACAGGGCAGACTGGCGGAGTCCCAACAGGATGTGGCCCGGGAAAGAGAATTCAGGGAAAACAAGGCACAGCAGGCGCAGATGCTTGCCAATGCCAGGAAGGAACAGGCGGCACTTGAAAGGACAAGTTCCAGGCTGGAAGACGAATTCAATGCCAACAAGCGCAAAATTGCAGATCAGGTCAAGGCATTCAACAATCGTCTCGGTGGCTTGAAGGAGCTGTTTGGGGTTTTGCAGGATGCGGCTGGAGCTGCACGCAGCCAGTTTGACAAATCCGTCACCAATGCCCAATTCCCCGGTCGAGACGAGTGGCTGACCCACTTCTCGCAGGAAATGAATTCGACCTCCAAATTTGCGTCCATGGACCAGATCCGGCGGCTCTGGTACGAGTTGCAGCGCGAGATGACGGAATCGGGGAAGGTAGTGCGATTCCCTGCAAAAGTGATCATGGCCAACGGGGACGAGGTCGAGAAGCAGGTGATACGCGTCGGTGAATTTAACCTGGTATCCGGCGGCAAGTATCTGAAGTACGTTCAGCGAACCGGCAAACTTGCTGTTCTTGGCAGGCAGCCGGCGAGTCGTTACGTGCAAACGGCGGAGGCGCTCAGTAAAGCCCGGAGCGGAGTGGTGACATTCGGCTTGGACCCGACGCGTGGCCAGGTTTTGCACTTGTTGATTCAGGAACCGACATTCAAGGAGAGGCTGGAGCAGGGCGGGGTGGTAGGTTATGCCGCGGTGGCACTGGGCATTGTTGGATTTGTCATTGCGATGTTGCGCCTTTTCTGGCTGATCCTGGTATCGGTTCGGGTTGCCGCCCAGAAGCGCAATCCGGAGAAGCCCAGTACCGATAATCCACTCGGCAGGGTGCTGCAGGCATACCATCAGAACCGTGACATAGACATAGAATCGCTGGAGCTGAAGATGGGTGAAGCGGTGCTCAGGGAAACGCCGCGCCTTACCCGATTCAATAACCTGCTCAAGGTCATTGCCGTGGTTACTCCGTTATTGGGGCTGCTGGGCACGCTGGTGGGTATGATCATCACATTCCAAACCATCACCCTGTACGGTACGGGCAATCCAAAATTGATGGCCGGCGGCATTTCCACGGCGCTGGTGACAACCGTTGAGGGGTTGTGCGTGGCCATACCTATCGTGCTGCTTCACACCCTGGTCGCCGGACGCAGCCGTCACCTCATCGAGATATTGGAGGAGCAGGCCACCGGTGTGGTCGCGGAGGCCTCGGAGCGCAAGCACCGTGGAGAAAGTGCGAATTGATGTGTAATTGGGTTTGCCATGACTGAGTTCATTTATTCGGCTCTCAAGTATCTTGCCGGACTGATAGGTCTGCAGCATGGTTTCATCACCACCTGGGAGGCTACCAGGGACTTCCTCGAGCTTGGCGGCGATATATTGATCGTTATCGGAATTCTCATGACTGTTATGTGGGTGATGATCATTGAACGACTGATCTACTTTGCCCGCAAGCATCCCATTCTGATGCGGCAGACCATCGACGCGTGGAATGCTCGCAGGGAACGCAGGTCCTGGTATGCCCACCAGGTCCGGGGATATATGATTTCCGAGGTGAGGATGAAAGCCAACCGGTCCCTGGATCTGATCAATGTGTTCAATAGGAGCGCCATTCCTTGCGCGGCTACT
>CAZNWR010000089.1:0-10674 GCA_964576645.1 uncultured Enterobacteriaceae bacterium
GGCCGAAGAGATATGGTCATAGCCGGGAGCGATATCGGTCGTCAACGGACCGAGCGTGTAAAACGCCGCCTCGCTGCACTCCTGCAACTCTTTTTCCATGTTCTCGCGTATCAGCTGCATGGGTACATGACCGGGACCTTCAATCATGACCTGCACGTCCTGCTGCCAGGCGATGCGAGTCAATTCGCCCAGCGTATGCAGCTCGGCGAACTGCGCCTCGTCGTTGGCATCGGCGATGGAGCCGGGCCGCAAACCGTCGCCGAGCGAAAACGAGACATCGTAGGCGCGCATGATTTCGCAGATTTCCTGGAAATGCGTGTACAGGAAATTCTCCTGGTGATGTGCAAGACACCACTTGGCCAGGATCGAGCCTCCCCGGGACACGATCCCCGTCACCCGCTTTGCCGTTAGCGGGATATACGCAAGCCGCACACCCGCATGGATGGTGAAGTAGTCCACCCCCTGCTCCGCCTGCTCCACCAGCGTGTCCCGGAACAGGTCCCAGGTAAGTTCCTCGGCACGCCCCTCGACCTTTTCCAGGGCCTGGTAAATCGGCACGGTGCCGATGGGAACCGGTGAGTTGCGGATGATCCACTCCCGGGTCTCGTGTATGTGCTTGCCGGTGGACAGGTCCATGACCGTGTCGGCGCCCCAGCGGATTGCCCAGGTCATTTTCTGAACTTCCTCGGATATGGACGAGGTCACGGCTGAATTACCGATATTGGCGTTAATCTTGACCAGGAAATTGCGCCCGATGATCATCGGCTCCAGTTCGGCATGATTGATGTTGGCCGGAATGATGGCGCGGCCCCGGGCTACTTCGTCGCGGACAAATTCCGGCGTGACCCGGTCCGGCAGGTCAGCGCCGAAATTGACTCCCGGATGCCTTCGGCCGGGGATGTCGTCACGGGCCGCCTGCATACGCATGTTCTCCCTGATCGCCACGAATTCCATTTCCGGCGTAATGATCCCCCTGCGGGCGTAATGCATCTGGGTGACATTGCCGTCTCCAGCGGCCCTGCGCGGCGGCGGTGAATGCCGGAACCGGAACTGGCGCACCGCCGGATCGTCGAGGCGGGCGCGGCCGGCAGCCGAACTGGGCTGGGCAAGCTGGACCGTGTCATCCCTTGATTCAATCCATGGCGCACGGATGCGGGACAACCCCCGCCGGATATCTATATCGGCATCGGGGTCGGTATAGGGACCGGAGGTGTCATATACCGTGACCGGGGCATTGTTCTCCGCACCGAAGGCAGCAGGGGTGGGACGGCACTCGATCTCCCGCATCGGCACGGCCAGATCGTCGCGGTTACCGCGCACGTATACCTTGCGGGACCCGGCAATTGGCTCTCTGACCTCCGGATCAACCCGGGCAGTATCGCTGCTGAATGACAAGGGAATTGCGCTCATAGCTACCTCCTACTCGGCACTGGTAATGAGCGCGTCGGACGTCGTCCGCCGGTGCTTGCTTCCCTACGCCGGAATTACCCGGATCAGGTTCGAAGGGTGGCTCTCAGCCCGTTGGCGGGCGCCCCTAGCCGCACTCGAATATGCTGTATAATAGCATGCTCTCATACCAACCCGCGGCACATTTCCGGCATCAAATTACCATGGACTTCAATCTGGCCCGCCAGAACATGATCGAACAGCAGATCCGGCCCTGGGATGTGCTGGACCAGCAGACACTGGACCTGTTCCATACAATCCACCGGGAAGACTTCGTGCCGGAACAGTTCAGGCGGCTGGCCCTTGCGGATCTCAACATTCCGCTGGCGCACGGGGAAGTCACCATGACGCCCAAGGTGGAGGCGCGGCTGTTGCAGAGCCTCGCTGTCAGCCGCAAGGACAAGGCGCTGGAAATCGGCACCGGATGCGCCTTTCTGACCTCGCTGCTGGCGTGTGCGGCCAGGGAAGTGCACAGCGTGGACATTTATCCGGAGTTCACCGGAACCGCCGCGACCAAGCTGAGCCGCTATGGCCTGACCAATGTAGTGCTGCATACAGGTGACGCCGCGCGCGGATGGGCTCCCGATCAGCCGTACGACGTAATCGCGGTCACCGGCTCAGTGCCGGTGCTGACCGGGGAATTCCAGCGGCACCTGAACATAAACGGCCGGCTGTTTGTCATCGTCGGACAGCCGCCGGTAATGGAAGCCCTGCTGATCACCAGGCTGAGTGAAAATGAATGGTCCAGGGAATCTCTGTTTGAAACGGATCTGCCGCCGCTTATCGGCGCAGCGGCACCGCCCCGGTTCAGCTTCTAGCGCACTTAATCAAGGCGCCACAACGATGAGCCTCCCGGCCGGGGTTGACGAATGATCGATTAGCATCGACCCTTTGCGAAACGGCCACGGGCGCTTTACCAATAAATTCGAACAACCGGAGTATCAGTGACAGCCATGCGTCGCCGCCTTACATCCACGTTAGTACAAGCACTGGTGTCGGCTTTTCTGTTCGCGGTTGCGATACAGACGGCCCACGCGGAAAACCTTCTCGACGTCTACAACCTCGCGCTGAACAGCGATCCGCAGTTTCTGCGCGTCGCCGCCACAAAACGCGCCACGCTGGAACAGCGACCGGAAGCAATTGCACAGTTGCTGCCCCAAATCAACCTCAGTGCCAACTACCAACGCAATTACCAGGATATCAGCTCCGCCTTTCTGTTCGGGTCTTCCGGCAATATTGCGTTTGACAGCCACGGTTATTCTCTCAACCTCACGCAGCCGCTGTTCCACGGCGACCTCCTGATGAAACTCAAGGAAGCGGACAGCAACATCAAGCAGGCCGACGCGCAACTTTCGGCCGCGCAGCAGGACCTTATGATCCGTGTGGCGCAAGCCTACTTCAACGTGTTATCCGCCATTGACAACCTGAACTTCGCCCAGGCGGAGAAACGGTCCCTCAAACGACAACTGGACCAGGCCCAGCAGCGTTTCGACGTGGGCCTGACCGCGATAACCGACATCCAGGAGGCCAAGGCCGGCTATGACAGCGCCGTGGCACAGGAAATAGCGGCGGAGAACCAGGTGAACAATGCCCGTGAAGCCTTGCGCGCCATTACCGGCCAGTATCTGACGGGATTGGCACCACTCAGCGGGACCGTGCCACTGGTACGCCCGGAGCCGGACCAGATCGACGACTGGACGGATAAGGCCATGCAACAGAACCTGAATGTCATCGCCGCGCAATACGGGGTCGAAACAGCGCGGGCTGCAGTGAAAGTGCAATGGGCAGGGCATCTGCCGACCCTGGATATTGTCGCGTCCCAGGGATATGAAAACACCGGCGGGCGCTTCGGCAGCACTTTACAACATGCCACCAGCGTCGGCCTGCAACTCGACGTGCCCCTGTTCTCGGGCGGCTATGTCAGCGCCAAGACGCGTGAAGCACATCAAATGCTGGATGAACAACTGCAAAGCCTGGAATTGGCCCGGCGCAATGCTCACGAGCAGACACGGGAAGCCTACCTGGGCGTCATCTCGGGCATCAGTCAGGTAAAGGCCCTGAAACAGGCGGTGGTATCCAGCGAAACCGCCCTCAAGGCAACCGAGGCCGGATTCGAAGTGGGAACGAGAACCGCCGTCGACGTGGTAACCGCGGAGCGGGGTACCTCGCAGGCAAAGCGCAACTACGCTCAGGCGAAATACACCTACATCCTCAATACCCTGAAGCTGAAACAGGCGGCGGGAACCCTGTCCGACAAGGATCTCGCCCAGGTGAACGCCTGGCTCAAGTAGCAGGATATATTTTAAGGAAAAAACTAATGGACAAAAGCGAAGCCGCTGCCTTGTGCGACGTGGAGACCTCCGCGTTGGGAATTGTCGATATTCAGACCCATCTGACGGCCGTCATGCCGGCAAAGGTTCTGGCGCGCCTGCAGCGCAATGCCGGCTTGCTGATCAAGGCCGCGGGGGCTTTAAACGTCCCCGTGTTCGCGAGCGAACAGTATCCACAGGGGCTTGGAAACCTCGAACCCGATATCGCCAAGCTGCTTCCTGATACCGCCATGCGTTACGAGAAAACATGCTTTTCAGTCACGGGGGCCGATGGGTTTCTGGAGAACCTCTCCTCCAGTGGCCGCAAACAGATCATACTGGCGGGCATCGAGGCGCATATCTGCGTGCTGCAGACAGCATTTTTGCTGCTGCAGGCCGGCTATACGGTGTTTGTCGTCGCGGATGCAGTCTGCTCAAGACACCGTGAAAGTTACGAAACGGCTCTGGAGCGCATGCGCCAGGCGGGCGTGGTCATCTCGGACGCCGAGTCGGTCATATTCGAATGGATGCGCGACGCCCGCCATCCCCAGTTCAAGCAATTGCAGAGCCTGATCCGTTAGAAACGGTACTTGGTACGTGGTGCCTGGTGCACAGTGCACCAGGCACTAAGCACCAGCTTGGTTCGCCGACGCTGTATATTTCCGGATCGCCTCCAGCAGCGTGGCCTTCTTCACCGGCTTGGTTAAGTGTGCATCGCAGCCGTCCGCCAGGCAACGGTCTATCTCCTCCTTCAGCGCGTGCGCCGTCAGGGCGATTATCGGTATCGGCTCGCGCTCCATCTGACTCTCCCAGTCGCGGATTGTGCGTGTCGCCACATGACCATCCATGACCGGCATCTGGATGTCCATCAACACCAGATCGAAATCGCCCGCCTGGAATTTCTCCACCCCAAGCTGCCCGTTCTCCGCTTCGGTCAGCCTGTACGGCAACTTTTTGAGATACGCGCGGATGAGCAGCCGATTGTCCGCATTGTCTTCCACCAGCAGGATGTTCAGAGGCCGCACGGCAGCTTCCGGCTTTTCCTCGGCTGCCTGTGTCAGTTCGGGCCCGGCGCGGCCACCCGCCACCTCGCCGACTCGTCGAATTAATTCGCCCTGCTTGATCGGTTTGACCAGATAGCCGTTGACTCCCAGTTCCCTGAGATCGGGGAGATACCGATTTACATCCACGGCATTCATCATCACGATGACATTACCCCGTACGCCGCGGTGCCTGATGCCGGCGACGAGTTCCATGCCGCCTTTGTCCGGGGCGCGGCACTCCACCAGCACCGTCTCAAAACCCTGAGACCGTTCCAGCAGGGAGAGAGCTTCCTGCATGCCACGGGCACATTCCACCTCTGCACCGGCGACACGCAGGTAACCGGCGAGAATTTCCGTAGCGGTGGGACTATCTTCGATCAAGAGAATGCGCCGGCCGTCAAGCGGGAGCAGGATCCGCTGCGGCGCGGGTTCCACCGGCTTGAGCCGTGCGTAAAACGAAAATACGCTGCCCGCGCCCGGTTCACTTTGCACGCCGATACTCCCCTCCATCATTTCCACCAGGCTGCGACAGATGGTGAGCCCAAGGCCGGTACCGCCGTATTTTCGCGTTGTCGAGGAATCAACCTGGGTAAAGCTGGTGAAAATGGCGTTCTGCTTGTCGGGCGGAATTCCGATCCCCGTGTCACTAACGGAAAACTGCATATAATCCGGCCCCTTGGCGGATGCCGGCTCCACCCGGACCACAATTTCGCCCCGGTCGGTAAATTTGAGCGCATTACTGACCAGGTTGAGGAGTATCTGCCTGAGCCTGGCCGGGTCGCCGATCCGTAGCGGGGTAAGGGAGGGATCCACCCAGCCCAGCAACTCCAGCTCCTTCTCGGCCGCCTTCAGCCCGTAAATTTCCAGCGACTCCTCAACGACGTCGATGACGTTGAACTCAATCGTTTCCAGAGTTACCTGGTGCGCCTCGATCTTGGACAGGTCAAGAATGTCATTGACGAGACTGAGCAGCGTGTCCCCTGCTTTCCGGAACACTTCAAGGTAATTTTTTTGTTCAGCATCCAGCCGGGTTTCAGACAGCAGACTGGACATGCCGATGATGGCATTCAACGGCGTACGAATTTCATGACTCATACTGGCCAGAAAGTCCGATTTCACCTTTGATGCATTCAATGCCTGGTCCCTGGCCAGCGCCAGTTCCTGGGTCTGCTCTTCCACCTTGCGTTCAATCAGCTTGTTCCGCTCACGCAACTGCTGCGCCTGCAGATCTTTTGCACGAACCAGGGCAATCAGCAGCAAGGTCACGCCCAGTCCGATAAGACCGGCCGTATAAACCATCTCCTTGTCCACGTTATCCCACACGACGTTGCGGCTGACGTGCAGCTTGATTGAGAACGTCGGAAACTCGGCGAACCCGTCATCCTCGAGCCTGGTTACACGCCACCCCCCCGCGGCCGAAGGAACCGATTCAAACAACGGCTGGCGTCCGCCCAGGCTGACTATGTTGTTGTACAGGGCCAGTTCCAGCGCGTCTCGATGACTGTTCCTGCCGACCAGCCTGTGCGTATTAATCAGCACCGCCACCAGTCCGCCCTGGCTGCGGTCACCGCCGGCCGATCCGTTGCCGGGCCCAACGAACTGGAGAATCCAGAAATTGCGCGCCTGGGACCCGGGTGATCTGGAAACTGCCGCCATGACGGCAGGCAGCGGCTTTCCGCCACCGAAAGCCGCGCCAAAAGGTCCCGAGGAAGACAGGTCGAGATTGTCCCCGGCGCCCGCGCCGGCCCGCGTCCTGGTATATCTTGTGGGGCATTCCGGAGAGGCCGTGTAGCGCACCAGACGCGGACAGTACACCACTGCGTCGACGTAGGCGTGTTGGTTCAGCAGTTGCTGGACGATGGTTGTGAACTCGTTGCGGCTGAGATCCGGCTTGGCCAACAGAAACACGGCGAGACTGTTAACGGCGCTGTGAGCGGCCCGCGCGTTATCAAAGACGGTGTTCTTGAGCGACGCGGTTTCCAGGGCGAACTCCCGCTCGTTGGTTTCCAGCGCATTGTTCCACGCCATCGACAACAGAACGAACGTAAAAGCCGCCCCGAGCGTAATGGCGACACCGTAGATCGACCAGCGCGCCGCGCGCCCCTCCGGTGCATCGAACATTGCAGGAACCGCCGGCTACTCGAACTTCACCTCGACACGATCCAGGTAATCGGCAAGCTCGTCGATGAGCCCAGGTAAGGTGTCGAGGGCGCCGGACTTCACCGCCGTTTCAATTTTTGATCCCAATTCCGAGATCCTGTCGAATCCGTAGCCTCCGCCTACGCCTTTGAGGCCGTGTCCCAAGGACTGCACCGTCTTGAAGTCAGAGGCCGACAATGCCGTACGCAGGGCCTGCAGATCCTTGGACCGGTTGTCCAGAAATCCCGGGATCAGTTCTTCCAGGTCCGGGTCGATGTTCACGGTAATTCTGAGCTCGCTCATGTCAGTTTGGCTCCAGGCATCATTCCGGATGTTCCGTTGGGTTGCTTCAGCGGAAATCGGCCGGGTCGATATCGTGCTGGCTGAGCAACTTGTAGAATTCGGTGCGATTTCGTCCTGCCATTCTCGCCGCGTCGGAGACCCTTCCGTTCGCGATGCGCAACACGGTAACCAGGTAGTTCCTTTCAAAGGCATTCCTCGCTTCCTTCAAGGTTTGCAGTTTACCGGGCCGATCCTGAAGCGCGGTCCTCGCGAGACTCAAGGGTATATTCCGTGTTCTGCAAAGCGTAGCACACAAATCCACAACGTTGTTCAGATGCCTGATGTTGCCCGGCCAGGGGGCGGCAACGAGGAAATCCATCGCTTGCGGAGCAAAGGACTTGATAGGCGAGTTGTTACGTTGCGCGAAACGCTGCAGAAAATGGTTGGTCAGCAACGGGATATCCTCGCGCCGTTCGCTCAATGCCGGCATGTGCATCGGCACCACCTTGAGGCGGTAATACAGGTCCGCCCGGAACTCCCCCTTCTCCACCGCCTGATCCAGGTCGCGATGGGTCGCCGAGATTACCCTGACATTAATGGGGGTCGCGCGCGTCGAGCCTACCGGGCGCACGGCAAACTCCTCCAGTACCCGCAGAAGCTTCACCTGCAGCGCCGGAGGCATGTCGCCGATTTCATCAAGAAACAGGGTTCCCCCGTCCGCCGCCTTGAACAGTCCTTCATAGCGCGTATTGGCGCCGGTAAACGCGCCTTTCTCATGCCCGAAAAGCTCCGACTCCAATAGCTGCTCCGGTATCGCCGCGCAATTAACGGCGATAAAGGGCGCGTCGCAGCGGGCGCTGGCCTCATGTATGGCACGCGCCATCACTTCCTTGCCGGTACCCGTTGCTCCGCTTATGAATACGGTCACATCGCTTTTGGCCACCAGCCATGCCAGTTCCACCACTTCGTTCATGGCGGCGCTCTGGTACACCATGGCACGGGAAACTATCTGTTCCGAACGCGCGGCATCGGGAGACAGGTCCAGCGCCCTGCTGACACTGGCTACGAGTTCGCCCCGATCCACCGGCTTGGTCAGGAACGCCGCGGATCCCAGGTGCATCGCCTTGACGGCGTCCGGGATCTGCGCCTGACCACTGAGCATGATTACCGGCAACAGGGGATTTTCCTTGTGGATTTCGGACAGCAGGTCAAGCCCCGACATCCCTTCCATCAGCAAATCGGTTACCACTACGCGCGGCTGTGACGCGGCAAGTTTAGACAGGGCCTGAGCACCGGACTCTGCCGTGATCACCTCAAATCCTTCTCCCCCCAACCAGGTTCGCATCAGCGCCAGAAAGTCAGTGTCGTCGTCGACGACCAGTACCTTGCGGGAAGCATCGGACGACTTTGGCATTGGTTCTACCACCGTTCCTATTCGACGGTCACCGACTTGGCAAGGTTCCTGGGCTGATCCACGTCAGCGCCTTTGAGCACCGCGACATGATAGGCCAGCAACTGCAGCGGTATGGTGTAAATAACGGGTGCGATCCAGTCGTCGACCGGCGCGATTTCTATGATGTGAACACCGTCATCAGCCTCCATGTGACAACGCGAATCCGCGAACACGTAAAGCTCGCCGCCGCGGGCACGCACTTCATGAAGATTGGACTGTAATTTTCCCAGTAGATCATTGTTGGGCGCCACTGCAATCACCGGCATGTCGGTGTCTACCAGCGCCAGCGGACCATGCTTTAATTCACCCGCCGGATAGGCCTCGGCGTGAATGTAGGAGATTTCCTTCAACTTCAGCGCGCCTTCCATGGCGACCGGCAACATGGCGCCGCGCCCAAGGTACAGGGCGTGATGTCTCTGAGCGAATCGCTGCGCCAACCCGGCAAGTTGTTCATCCAGGTCAAGGACGTGATTGATCCGCCCCGGCAGACTCTCGATCTGCTCAACCAGTCGCGTCTCCGCGGCGGCATCCAGGCCGCGCCCGCGGGCCAGCAGCACCGTCAGCAGCAACAGGGCGGTCAACTGGGTCGTGAATGCCTTGGTGGAGGCGACGCCGATCTCCTGTCCGGCCCGGGTAAGGAACACCAGGTCCGCTTCGCGCGTGAGCGAACTCCACGGAACATTGCAGATGGCGAGCGTCCTCAGGTAACCCGCTGAGCGCGCCCGGCGCAGGGCTTCCAATGTATCCAGGGTTTCGCCTGACTGCGAGATGACTACCAGCAATGTGTTTGGAAGGATCACCGCCCGGCGATGGCGATATTCACTCGCCACCTCCACCGAGCAGGGGATGCCAGCCAGCGACTCGATCCATTGGCGCGCTACCAGCCCGGCATGGTAGCTGGTCCCGCAGGCGACAATCTGCACGGCGGCTATGGTGCCAAGCAGGTCTTCAGATTCAAACCCGAACTGGCTTTCCAGCACCCGCCCTTCTTTGATGCAGTCTCGCAGCGTATCCGCCACGGCTTGAGGCTGGGCGAAAATTTCCTTGATCATGTAATGGCGGAAGCCGCCCTTGTCGACGTCATCCGCGCAATGCCCGGGATTCAGCGTCTTCCTGCGCACTTCCGCTCCGGAGCAATCATAGATGGTGACGCCGTCCCGGCGCAGGTCCGCGATATCGCCCTCCTCCATGATAATGAACTCGCTTGTTACCGGCAGAAGCGCAAACACATCCGACGCCACGAAATGTTCGCCGGCGCCGATACCGACCACGAGAGGGCTGCCCGAACGCGCAGCTACCAGCCGCCCCGGCTCAGCGGCGCTGATAACCGCCAGCGCGTAGGCGCCCTCCAACTCACTGACCGTCGCCTGCACGGCTTCCAGAAGATCGCGCCCCGCCGCCACGTGTAAATGGATCTGATGTACGACCACCTCGGTGTCGGTCTCGGAGTCAAAATCGTAACCGGCTTGCTGTTGCAGACTACGCAGCCGACCATGATTTTCAACGATACCGTTGTGAACGACGGCAATGCCGTCGCACACGTGCGGGTGTGCGTTTTCGGAACTGGGTTTGCCGTGCGTCGCCCAGCGCGTGTGCGCGATGCCGGTATGCCCTTCCAGGGGGGCGCGGTTCAGTACCTCTTCCAAATCGCGGACTTTGCCGACGACCCGAACCCGCTCAAGATCACCGCCGGCATTCAGCACAGCCATCCCGGCCGAGTCATAACCCCGGTATTCCAATCGCCGGAGGCCATCAAGCAGAACCGCCGCGATGTCCCGGCCCGCCGTGGCGCCTATGATGCCGCACATTTACGCTGTGCCCGAAGCGGTACCGCGACCCCGCGACCGGTCAATATCAAGTCGGCGCAAGTCGTGAAAGTTACGATCAATGGACATGGATTGCGGAACGGATTTATACAATCTTCAACTTCTGGGGAAGGACAAAATATGGTCGGGGCGAGAGGATTTGAACCTCCGACCACCTGAACCCCATTCAGGTGCGC
>CAZNWR010000090.1:0-7978 GCA_964576645.1 uncultured Enterobacteriaceae bacterium
GCCCGGTGCCATCCACGTGCACGACCGCCGGCACAAGGTCGCGCCGGTCTTCCCTGAAACGCATCACTCGCATCATGAACGGGCTGCCCGGATCAGCGCCATCCAGGACGAACCAGTTCTCGACTTCCTCCAGCAGGATTACCGGCGCGAACGGCCGGAATGCTTCGCGGTGTTTGACGCGCGCGTTGAGCTTCTCCTTGGCATCGGACCGGCGCGGATCGCAAAGGATGCTTCGCTGCCCGAGTGCACGCGGCCCCAGCTCGGAAGGCCCCGTAAACCAGGCGATGATCTTGCCCTCCACAAGCAGATCGGCGGCCGCGCCGACCGTATCATTGGTATCGCGCGCTTCCACGGCGGGCGTCGCAGCGACGGCGTCTGAAACTTCTCCGGGGCCGTAGACTCTGCCGAAGCCGTCACGTTGCAAGGCCCGCGGTACGTATTGGCCGGTCAAGTGCCACAGACCATGATAGGCGGCGCCCACCGCGGGACCGGAATCCTCAGCAGCCGGCATGATGTAAACGTGATCGAAGCCCGCCTCGCGGATGAGGCGTTCATTGGCCACGCTGTTAAGGGCGACGCCGCCGGCGTAAACCAGGTGCCGGCTCGGACACAGCTCGCGCACCCTGCCCGCCAGATAGAGCAGTGCATTCTCGAGGGCGTTCTGAGCCGAGCAGGCCAGATTTTCATATTCGCGCTGCGCGTGCGGCCATCGTTCTGAGCTTCTGAAGCGTTTAGGAACATGTTCGAAAAACACGAAGCGCCCATCGCGGATCTCGAAAAATTCCTCCGGCGCAATGGTCGGCGAGCCATAAGGTGCGAGTCCCATTACCTTCCCCGCATCCATGGGATTGCCGAAGATCTGCTCGGCTGCCGCCGAAAAGATCCCGCCGAGACTGCCGAAACCCGGCATCGAGGCGCCCGCCGGCGGCGGGTTCAGCCACCGGCCCTGGTAGACCATGTGCTTCTCCAAAGCCTTTACAGTTGTCCCTTGTGCGTAATAGATGGAATTGGTCTCGCCGCCCGGTACACCGGGATCTATCACGGCGCTCTTTTCATCGTCAGAGAGATCCGACGTCGGCGAGCCCATGCCATCGACGATCAACACCGCGGCTTCGTCAAAGCCGCTGGTAGCAAATGCGCTGACGGCGTGACCGGCGTGATGCGAAATTATCAGGGTCGGGATACCGTTGGCCCGGACATCGAGCATCGGGTTCGCGGTTATCTCGTTTTCCGGCAGGTGCGCTTCCTTTTGCGCGCAAAGAACAACCATGTCCAGGTCTGCCGCGGCGATCCCGCCCTGGTCAAGGCAATATTGCACCGCCAGTGACGGACGTGCTCCGTAGAGACGCGCGCGCTTCTTCCCGGCAAGCCGTTCTTCCTGGATCGCCGCCACAATGCGATTGCCGTGCAGCAGGCAGGCGGCGCCGTTGTGGGAGGCGCTGAGTCCCAGGACCCAGGGTTCGCTCGTGAAGGACAATCGCGTCTGCCTTGATACTCACGGGTGAGGAAACCGATCACGAGTTTATCAGAGGTTATCGAAAGCCGCGTCAGACGAAGCCCGTGATCGACACGCGGCGGCGGTGCCCGACGCAATGCCGCGCAAAGCCCGGACGAGATTCATGAGGGGGCCCAGGAAGGCAAAACCCCGGATCCCGCCCCACGCGAACCGCCGGCCGCAGCTGTTTGGAACAACGGATCAGGAGTCAGTATACTGCGCCCATTCCTCCACGGTTGACTGCTCTTGACCCGTCTCCCCGGTTCCATCCCCGTTGCGTCGTCGATCACTTACCAGCATCTGGTCGCCGTACTGAATACAGTTGTTGGGCATCGGGCTCGACCGAGTCGCCGCGTGCGCATTCTTGACCTCGGATTTGGAGGCGGAAATTTCCTGTCCTACCTGCTTGAGACCTTCCCGATCCTTCAGCCTGACCTGCAGTTCGAGGTCTTCGGGCTGGATGTAACGCCGTGGCAACTGGCGGAGCGGAAAGGCAGAAAATATCTGGCGGAACGCCACCCGGAAATCGATTGGGACGGCAGGCTAGCCATCATCGGCACGGAGGAAATATGGCCGTATTCCGCCGATTTTTTTGATTTCATCGTAAGCAACCAGGTCATGGAGCATGTCGACGACCATGCATTTGTCCTGGGCGAGATCCGGCGATGTCTGAGGACGGATGGACTGGGCATTAATCTGTTCCCGGTGCGCGAAGTGCTCTGGGAGGGACACGCCCTGATGCCGTTCGTGCATCGCATTTCGGACGAGACCGCTCGGGCGCGCGTCATGTGGATACTGGCAGCCATGGGATTCCGGGGGCGCTATCAGAGCGACAGGCATGAACGGCAATGGGGATCCCTACGGGACTTTGCGAGAGAATTTTCCCACGTGCTCGAGATGCAGACGAACTACATCACGGCAAAGGAGCTGAAAGATCTGGCAAACCTGGCGGGACTGGAAATCGACTATAGCTATACCAAGGATTTCTATGCCGCAAAACTCCTGTCCTGGGCCGGGAAGCGCGCGTACAAATACAAGCACCACGGCATGCTGGAAATGGCGACGTTGCCGCTGGCAAAGCGGTTGGCGAGCATCACGGTCCTGCTGAAGAAACCACCGCCGCAGGCCGATTCGCCGGGCGCCAGGCTGTCAGAACCTTGCTGCCGGCATTGATAAACGGCAAATTCGCGGCGACGCCGCGGATGTTCAGGCGGCGGCCGCGCTGGAGAGCGCTTCGTCCAATGAACCCTTAAGGATCTCCATTGCCTCGTCAACCTGCGCCCGCTCCAGTACCAGCGGCGGCATGAAGCGCACGGTGCTGGTGCCGCAGGACAGCAGCAGCAACCCGTTTTGAAACGCGCGCCGGATCAGGTTGGTGCACAGGTCCGGCGCGGGCTCCCGGCTCTTGCGGTTGCGCACCAGTTCCATACCGATCATGAACCCCAATCCGCGCACCTCACCGATGCATTCGTAGGATTTCATCAAGTCCTTCAGCCTGTCCATGAACCACGCGCCGGTTTCTCCGGCATTGGCCAGGTACCGGTCACGCACCAGCTCCAGGGTCTTCGAGGCAGCGGCGCAGCATACCGGGTTGCCGCCGTAGGTGTTGCCGTGGGCGCCGTTGGGCCAGCGCTCCATAAGTTCCCTGCGCGCCGTCACCAGGCCGATGGGCATCCCCGATCCAAGCCCCTTGGCCATGGTAACGATGTCGGGTTTTATGCCGCTGTGCTCACAGGCGAACATGCGGCCGGTGCGGCCGGCGCCGCACTGCACCTCGTCGGCGATGAGCAGAATGCCGTGCCTGTCGCACAGTTCGCGCAAACCCGGCAGAAAGGAATCCGGGGGCACGATGTAGCCGCCCTCCCCCAGTACCGGCTCCACCAGGATCCCCGCCACTTCCCTGGGCGGCAGGTTGCTGCGGAACAGCAACTCGATGTAATCCAGAACCGCGCGTCCCTGATCGGCGCCGGCCAGCAGCGGGCGATAGTTGTTGGGATAAGGCACGTGGGTGACGCCCGGCATGGTCGGGAAATAACCGCTCTGCTGAGTATATTTGCTGGAGGTGAATGCAAGCGACCCCATGGTGCGGCCGTGAAAGCCGCCCAGGAAGCCGATGAAGCGCGAGCGGCCGGTAACGAAGCGCGCCAGCTTCAGCGCGCCTTCCACCGCCTCGGTGCCGGAATTGGTGAAGAAGGTCATGGCGGGGCCGTCCACCGGCGCCAGCTCGTTTACCAGTTCCCCCAGCCGTACCTGGCCCTCGTGCCAGTAGTCCGAGGAGATATGCAGAAATCGGCCCGCCGCATCGCGAATGACATCCACGACCTCCGGGTGTGCGTGACCCGTGGAACACACGGCGATGCCGGCCATGAAATCCAGGAACCGGTTGCCATCCACGTCCCAGACTTCCACACCCTCACCGTGGTCCATGACAAAGGGGTAGTCGCGCGGGTAACAGCGCGCCACAACCTGGCGATCGCGTTCGATCAGTGCGCGGGCTTTCGGTCCGGGCAGGTCAGTCTTTATGTGCGGATTTTTCATTTTTAACAGTTAAGGGAAAGTTTTTTACTTCCATTCCTCTCGCCAAGGCGCCAGGAACGCGAAGACCGCAAAGGCAATCAGGCCTGAATTCGGAGACATCAATGGATCACAGTCACCATAGTATGTTCCCCGATACACGGTCCGTCGCATTCCGTCCTGGTCCCTTGGCGTGCTTTGCGTCTTGGCGAGAGCACAATGAATTTTGTTCCGGTGTACGTATCGTCAGTTCACTCCACCACTGTCTGGGATTGTTCGCGCAGGTACTGCGCCAGGTAATAAAACGAAGCGATGGCTTTGCCGGTGCTGCCGGATCCTTTCCAGCCACCGAATGGCTGGTAACCGGGCCAGGCACCGGTGGTGGCGCCCTGAGGCCGGTTGGCATAGACGACGCCGGACTCGATGTTGTCCAGGAACCATTGCACCTCGCTGTCCGCGCCGTAGAAGCCGGCGGTAAGTCCCAGCTTCGAGGCGTTGCATTGTTCCATGGCGGCCTCTTTATCGGGAACACGTCCGAGCATGACAATGGGCACGAACATCTCTTCCCGCCAGAGGGGATGGTCCAGCGGCGCCTCCGCGACAGTCGGCTCGCAGTAAAAACCACGCTTAAGCACACCCCGCGTCAACGCGCGCCCGCCCGTGACCAGGCGCGCGCCGTCGGCGCCGAGCCGTCTCGCGTAACGGCGGAAACTGTTACGCGCACGCCGGTTAATCACCGGACCCAGCCAGTTTTCGCGCAGCACCGGGTCACCCACTGTAATTTTCTGGGTCAACGGCACCAGTTTCTGCAACAGGGCATCGGCAACACTGTCAACAACGTAAATACGTGACAGCGCGGAGCATTTCTGCCCGCCCATGCCGAAGGCCGAGCGCATTATTCCCAGCGCCGCCCGATCCAGGTCGGCATTTTCCGTGACGATCACCGGGTTCTTGCCGCCCATTTCAGCAATGCAGGGCCGCGGCCACTCGCCGCCGGTGAAACGCCGGAGGATCTTCATGCCCACTTCATGGGAGCCGGTGAAGGTAACGCCCGCCGCGGCCGGATGATTCAACAGCGCTTCGCCAACGACTTTGCCGCTGCCCCAGACATAGTTGAACACGCCTGCAGGCACACCGGCATCGCGCAGGCACTCCGCCAGCAGCCGTCCCGCCCACGGCGTATCCGTGGAACCTTTCAGAACCACGGTGTTGCCGGTCGCCAGGGCGGCGGCAACCGGACCGCCGGCAAGCGCGAACGGATAGTTAAACGGAGTGATGACGATCCAGGCACCGTGCGGCTTCATGATCGAGCGATTGTGACTTTTGAAGCCCGGCAACGGGTCATCCGGCAGGACCTGATCGAAACCATTCTGGCGCTCGAAGTCGTCACAATAGACCTTGAAGAAGTCCGCGGTCTCCTGCACCTCGCCAAGCGCCTCCATGCGGTTCTTGCCCACTTCCAACGCAACGGCCGCGCCGATATCGTAGACACGCTCTTCGATGAGCGCAGACGCCCGGCGCAGGATCCGGTTGCGTGCGGCGGGGTCCATTGCACGCCAGGCCGGGAACGCCGCCTGCGCGGCGCTCATGGCCGCTCCGGCGTCCGCGGCCGATCCCGCGGCGAATTTTCCCAGCACGCAGTCCGTATCGATGGGAGTACGGCTTTCCACGAACTGGGAAGACGGCAAGTCCTGTCCGTTTACAAAATTCATATGGGTTCCGCCCAGTTCACCGCGCACCCGCTGCAGTGCAGCCTCGAAGCGCCGGTGCAGTTCCTCCGGCGGATCAAACATCGTGGAATAGGTCAGTCGAAAAGTCATATTTGTTGGCTCCGCTTTCGCCTAAATTACCCGCACCGGCAAGCTCTGTGCAAAGCTACGGCCCGCACAGGTTTCACATTGTGGATGATCCGGGAGGATGAATGATCCGGGAACTCAGCAGTGCCGGAACGTCCTGCTCCGACACCGGAACTGAAAAAAGGTAACCCTGCGCCTCTTCACATCCCATTTCCACCAATTGCTCAAGCTGCTCCGGCGTCTCGACGCCCTCCGCCACCACCTTGAGGCCCATACTGTGTGCGATCATGATAACAGCAAGCACCAGCCCGGTGCCCTGATCGTCTTCGTTGATACCGCGCACGAAACTCTGATCAATTTTCAGGCGGTCCGCCGGAAAGCGCTTGAGATAGGACAGCGAGGAATAGCCTACGCCAAAGTCGTCGATAGCAATGGAAATTCCCGTGTCCTTGAGGCGCCGCAGTGTGGAGACGGCCTGCCTGGGCTCCTCCATAACCGCACCCTCGGTGATCTCGGCTTCCAACAGCCTCGGCGGAACGCCGGACTCGGCCAGGATGCGATGAATGTATTCGTCGACATCGCGCTGGCGGAGCTGCACCGGGGAAAGGTTGAATGACACCGGTACCGGCCGCAGGCCCGCGTCTAACCACCGCTTCAGGCAATCGGCCAGCATCCGCAACACCCATTTGCCGATGGGCAAAATCAGACCGGTCGCTTCGGCCACGGGGATGAATCGGCCCGGACTGATGAGCCCCTTGCGGGGGTGGCGCCAGCGCAGCAGCGCCTCCAGGCCGGTCAGCGCATTATCGGAAAGCCGGACCCTGGGCTGGAATTCCAGGAACAACTGTTCCTTGTCCACGGCTTTCCTGAGAGATTGCTCGATGACCAGGCGCTCATATACCTCGTCATTCATTTCCTCGGTGAAGTACTTGTACAGGTTGCGTCCCTGTTCCTTGGCCTTGAACATGGCCGTGTCCGCCTTGCGGACAAGGGTTGCGCCGTCGGCCCCGTCGTCAGGGTACAACGCAATACCGATGCTGCCGCTGAGAACGATTTGATGCCCCTCCACCTCCACGGGCGGCGCCATGGATTCGAGAATGCGCGTTGCGGTGCGCGCGGCCTGCTCCGGCGTCTCCAGCGCCGTCAACAGCACCATGAACTCGTCGCCACCCACGCGGCAGACGGAATCATCGCTACGCACGGCGCTTCGTATTCGATCGGCGGTCACCTTTAAAAGCCCGTCCCCCGCCTGGTGGCCGAGCGTATCGTTAACCACTTTGAAATCATCGAGATCGATGAACAGCACTGCAAGGCGCTGGTCGTGCCTGCGCGCATGATCGATGGTATTGAGCAAGCGATCATCGAACAGGGTTCTGTTGAGCAGTCCGGTGAGACTGTCATAATTGGCCAGGTCCAGCAGGCGTTTCTGTGACTGCTTGAATTCCGTGATGTCATAGAAACAGACGATGTAATTGAGGATGTTGCCGTCTCCGTCTCGAGCACTGGAAATGGACAGCCAGACGGGATACGGTGTCCCGTCACTTCTGCGGGCCAACGACTCGCCGTGCCAATAGCCCTTGGATTTTATTTCCTGCCAGAATTTACGGCGTTCCTGATCGTCGGCGGCCAGGTCCTCAAGCAGCGGCGTACGAAAGCCGACCACGGATTCCCGGGCATAGCCGGTGAGCGCGGTAAAGGCGCGGTTGATTTGCACCACCTTGCGATTCTCATCGGTAATGAACACTGCCTCGTTGAAACTTTCAAAGACTTTTGCCGCGAGCCATAAGGCATTCTCTTGCCGCTTGCGTTCGGAAATGTCCTCCACAACGCCGACATGATGTGTGATGTTTCCAGCCGCATCGTTCACCGGCGTCACGTAGAGATTTACCCAGTAGGCGGCACCGTCCTTGCGATAGTTCACCAACTCGACGCGGGTCGCCTCGCCTTTTTGGATTGAGGTACGCAACCTTTCCAGTCCGGCTTGATCCCTGTCCTCTCCCTGCAGGAATCGGCAGTTGCGCCCGATAATTTCGTCGCGTGAATAGCCCGTCATGCGCTCAAAGGCCGCGTTCACGTAGACAACCGGATCATCCGGCAGCCTGTGATCGGTAATCAGAATGCCGTTGCCCGCCGCCTCCAGGGCCTGCTCGCGAAGATGCATTTCATCCCGGTC
>CAZNWR010000090.1:7988-10645 GCA_964576645.1 uncultured Enterobacteriaceae bacterium
CCGCCGCTTCCGCAACTGCAGGGTGAGCTACCAGCGCGCTTTCAATTTCCGCGGGCAACCTGCGCAGGTATCCCTCGTCCTTGATAACGAACTTTGACGCACCCAGGCGCAACGCTTCCACCGCCGCCTGTTCGTCACCGATGCCGGTGACGATAATGACGGGAACCTGAAGCCCCATCCCGACCTGGATCTCCTTGAATACGTCCAGACCCGTGCGGTCCGGGAGCCGATAGTCGAGCATCAGCACATCGTAGTGATCGCGATCCCGCTGGCGCAGTAATTCCAGCGCTGCGTCGCTGGTTTCGGCAATTTCAATGGTAATGTGCTGGGCATGCCGACCCATGTGCTGCAGCGTGAGTTCGATGTCGTGCGGATCGTGTTCCAGGTACAAAACGCGGATGTGCTCCAACCTGCGCCGCCCTATCCTATGATGCCGGTCCACCGCGCGAAGCAGCACCACCGGTAGCTGCTGGACGTAACTCTCATCCTTACGGACATAATCCGCGACACCCATCCTCAGCGCGGCGATCACGGCATCCTGATCCCCCGACCCCGTAAGCACGACTACCGGAGCGGTCAATCCGTTTTCACGCAGCATGCCCAGGACTTTCAGTCCGTTGCCGTCAGGCAGATTCAAATCGGTGAGAATCAGGTCGTAGGGTGAACCCGCGGATTCATCCAAGCGCCGGGCGGCGGAGCTCAGGGATTGGCACACATCCATGTGCAACCGCCGCATACTCTTAAACAGTAAGCGGCTGATAAGCGCCAGGTCGTCCTCACTGTCCTCTATGAACAGAATCCTCATAGGGCAATCCAGGGGTCAGTTCAACATCCTTCCAATTATAGGCAAGCCACAGCGCCAGTCTTGAAACTGTCATAATTCAGGCGCTTCGGGGCCGTCAGGCTTGACTTGATACCGCAGTTTGGCCACTCTGCCTTTCGGGTCGTTTCACGATAATAATGCAGCTGTCAGGCAGGGGGGTGCTTATGAATGGTCTGCTGTCAAAGGAACGTACCGTCGCCGGCCCGCAATTCAACCGCTGGCTGGTCCCGCCCGCGGCGCTGGCGATTCATCTCAGCATCGGCATGGCCTACGGTTTTTCCGTGTTCTGGCTGCCCATGACCAGGCTGGTGCAGAATCCAGGCGCCAATTGCAGCCCCGGCATGAGTTGGGTTTCGGGACTGTTTACCACGAGTTGCAACTGGACTGTTCCCTGGGTCAGCCTCACCTTTACGCTGTTCATATTCGTGCTCGGTTTTGCCGCGGCCATTTGGGGCGGTTGGCTGGAACACGCCGGCCCGCGCAGGGCCGGATTCATCGCCGCGCTGTGCTGGGGCGGTGGCATGTTCATCGGCGGCATCGGCGTGGCCGTGCACCAGCTCTGGCTGTTGTGGCTGGGCTGCGGCATTATCGGCGGCATCGGCCAGGGACTGGGCTACATCACGCCGGTATCCACCTTGATCAAATGGTTCCCGGACAGGCGCGGCATGGCCACCGGATTCGCCATCATGGGCTATGGCGGCGGCGCCATGATTGGCGCACCCATTGCAGTGGCCCTGATGCGCCATTTTTCAGCCTCGGGAGGAGAAGGCGTGGCGCAGACGCTGATGGTCATGGGCATCATATACGTTATCGCCATGTCGGCTGGCGCCTTCGGTTTTCGCACGCCGCCAACGGGATGGCACCCCAAGGACTGGACGCCACCGGACGATAGCGAGGCCAAGGCCATGATCACCAGCGCCCACGTGCATTTGGACAAGGCCTGGAAAACCCGCCAGTTCTGGTTGATCTGGGCGGTGCTGTGCCTGAACGTCACAGCCGGTATCGGCGTCATCTCCATGGCCAGCCCCATGCTCCAGGACGTCTTCGGTGGACGTCTCATCGGGCTCAATACCGCCGGTGGCCTGACTGCCGCCCAGAAAGCGGCGGTCGTCGCCGCGGCCGCCGGCCTGGTGGGTCTTATCAGCCTGTTCAACAGCCTGGGTCGCCTGTTCTGGGCTTCCCTGTCGGACTATATCGGACGCAAGAACACCTATTTCGCGTTCTTCGTGCTCGGCATCATTCTCTACAGCCTGATGCCCACGCTGGGCCACCATGGACTTGCCGGCGCGTTCGTGATCGCGGTTTGCATCATCCTCACCATGTACGGCGGCGGCTTTTCGACGGTACCGGCCTATCTTGCCGACATATTCGGCACGCAGATGGTGGGCGCCATACACGGGCGGCTCATTACCGCCTGGTCCATCGCCGGTGTCATCGGCCCGGTTCTGATCGCGAATTTGCGCCAGTTCCAACTCAACCACGGCGTGGCTCACAACCTGGTATACGATCGCACGCTATACATCCTGGCGGGCCTGCTGTTCGTCGGGTTGATTTGCAACGCCCTGATCAAACCGGTACATGAAGCGCATCACATGACGGACGAGGAGTTGGCAGCGGAGCGAGGACTCCAGCATGAAGCCGGCGGGGACGTACATGCGGTGGCGCGGGGCGCCTTTGGCGGCATCGGCACTCTGGTCTGGCTTGCCGTCGGCATTCCCTTCCTCATCGGCCTGTGGATAGCCATAGACAAGGCGCTGGTCCTGTTCTGAAGACACTGAGGATTGGGATCATGCGCTGCTCCCCCGGTTTCCCTTAACCGGAGGCACGGGCTCAG
>CAZNWR010000091.1:0-8634 GCA_964576645.1 uncultured Enterobacteriaceae bacterium
GCGACCAGTCGGCTGTCGCAGCCGCGCCGTGTAATCTCATGAGTCTTACCTGGGAGGCTGGATCCGGATCCAGTTTGAGCGCCTCCAGCAAGTTCAATGCCGCAGGCCGATTATTGCAGATCAATACCATATCACAGCCGGCCGCGAACGCGGCCAGCGCACGCTGCTCGTGACTTCCCGCGACACCGGCGCCGGCCATGTTCAGATCATCGCTGAAAATCGCGCCTTTGAATCCAAGACGCTTCCTGAGAATTTCTACCAGCCAGCGCGACGAAAAGCCCGCCGGCATGTCGTCCACATCGCTGTAAATCACGTGGGCGGGCATCACGGCGGGTAGCAGTTCCGCGCTGATGAGTCTCTCGAATGGTACGACATCCTCCATCAAAAGGTCCGTGTAGCGCCGACCGTCCACCGGCACTTCGTGATGCGAGTCCGCGGCGACCCCTCCATGACCCGGAAAGTGCTTGCCCACGGCAGCCATACCGGCTGATTTCATTCCCTGGATGAACGCCTTGCCAAGCACCGCCACCGTGTCCGGGTCGCGGTGAAAGGCGCGGTCCCCGATAACCTTGCTGACGCCCCTTGCAAGATCGAGCACCGGAGCAAAGCTCATGTCCACCCCCGCGGCAAGAAGCTCCGCCGCCATGAGCCAGCCGCCCTGCCGGGCCAGCGCCAGCGCCGCCGAGCTGTCTTGGTCGTACAGCCGCCCGTAGGTTCTGCAGGCCGGCAGGCTGGAAAAATCCTGGTGAAATCGCTGTACGCGCCCGCCCTCCTGATCGACGGCGATGAGCAGGGGCGGCCGCCGTAGTTCGTGGATGGTCCGCGTCAGTTCAAGCAGCTGTTGCAGATCGGCGTAATTGCGCGAGAACAGGATGACGCCCCCCACCATGGGATGGAGCAACATTTCCCGCTCCTGCGCCGACAGATCCGGACCTTCCAGGTCCAGCATTATGGGTCCCAGTGACAAAGCGTGGCCTACTCTGTGATGAGAACGGGTGTACCCACTTCGACCCGGTTAAACAGCTCGATGACATCCCCGTTGCGCATACGGATACAGCCGCCGGATCCCGGCATACCCATTTGCACGTCGTCGGGTGCTCCATGGATGTATATATAGCGTTCGAAGGTGTCGACCTCGCCGCCCTGGTTCCTGCCGGGTTCGGTACCTGCCAGCCACAGTATGCGGGTGAGAATCCAGTCCCGATCCGGGCAGGTTTGCCGCAGCCCGGGTGAATAGATCTCGCCGGTCGGCACCCGTCCTACGAATACCGTCCCGGCGGGGCTCCCGGCCCCGATCTTTTCCGCAATAACGTGGGCGCCGCGCGGCGTACAACCGCTGTCGCGCCTTTCGCCGGGTCCTTTGCGGCTGCCGGAAACGGAATATTCAGCGACCGTGCCGGCGCCGGCGATGACTTTCAGGCACTGTCGGCCCAGGCAAACTTCCAGCTTGACAGGGATGCTCACAACCCTTCCCCGAGATGGGGATTTTCAAACAGCGCTACCGACTCCACGTGGGCGGTCTGCGGAAACATGTCGATTACGCCCGCCGCCGACAGCACCAGCCCCCGCTCATTGACCAGCACCGCCGCGTCGCGCGCCAGCGTGGCGGGATTACAGGAAACATAGGCAAGCCGCGAAGTCTCGGACAGATCCAGCGCCAGGATAGCGGTCAAGGCACCGGCCCGGGGCGGATCGATCAGTACCTTCTCATATGTCCGCCGCAGGGGCTCCACCGGCTCCCCGCCACGCCCGAGGTCGACACTGTGAAAGTCCACGTTGTCGAGTTGATTGCGTTGCGCGTTGGCCCGTGCGCGCGCCACGAGAGACGCACTCCCCTCCAACCCCGTAACCGTCCCGGCGCGGCGCGCCAGCGGCAGAGAGAAATTGCCGATGCCGCAGAACAGGTCCAGAACACGATCGGATCCCGCGGGCTGCAGCAGATCCATCACCGTGTCCACCATGCGGCCGTTGATTTCAAAATTCACCTGGGTGAAATCCACCGGACCGAACTCCAGGTCGATATCGAAACTATCAAGCCGGTAATGGCGAAGCGGCGCGGCGCATCCGGAAAGGGGGTGTACCGTGTCGTCGGAGCCCGGCTGCAGAAAGATCCGTGCCCCCAGGCGTCGCTCGAAGCTGCGCAAGCTGTCCAGGTCCTCCGGCGTCAGCGGCCGCAAATGCCGGAACACGAGGTCGCAGCCGTCTTCATCGACCGCAACTTCTATCTGCGGCACCCGTCGCCTGACACTCAGCGTACCGACCAATCGGGACAAATCCGGCAACAGAGCCGAAGCCCGCGGGTGCAACACCTCGCAGCTTTCCAGTTGGGTGATGTGACCGCTCCTCCGCCCCCTGAAACCGACAACCGCCCTGCCTCCCGCATACCGGACGCTTAGCCTGGCTTTACGCCGATAGCCGAATGCGGGCCCCGGGATCGCAGGCAGTAGTGTTCGGGGCTCCAGGCCAGCCGATCGCTTCAAGTGATCCAGCAACACCGATTCCTTGTGCTTTAACTGGTAGCCGGCATCCACGTGCTGCAAACTGCAACCGCCACAACGTGAGAAGTAACGACATGCCGGTTCAATTCTTTCGGAAGCCCGGCACTCCACTTCCAGTACCTCCCCTTCATCGTAGCTGCCGTGACGCTGCAGATACCGGAAACGTACGGTTTCGCCCGGCAGCGCACCGTCAAGAAACACCGTCTTGCCGTCGACTCGCGCAATTCCGCGTCCCTCGTGCGACAGTCCCGTTACCCGCACCGACTCCACATGATCCTTCGGGTGGCGACTTCCCGGCGCGGCGCCGGAGTGCCGGGGTTCACGTAAAAACAGGTTCACGATCTGATCATTCCGGCCAGGCCTCCAGGAATTCGTGCAGATGCGGCGCCGATTCCGCTTCGAGCATGCGCCGTACGCGCTCGCATTCACCTTGCCAGGTGTCGGGGGTCAGTCGGCCACGCATGAGTTGGAATTTCAAGAAGACCAGGTAGGTATTTAATACGTCGGTTTCGCAGTAATTGCGAATGGACGCACGGTCGCCGTCCTGAAACGCCTCCCAGACGCGCGCGCCCGACATGCCCATCTTCCCGGGCAGTCCCAGCAACAGCGAAATATCCTGGAGCGAAGCGACGGCGCGGTACTCGTAGCCCGCCAGCACGTCCATCAGGTCGGTGTGCCGCTCGTGATAACGGCTGAGATAATTGTTCCAGCGGAACGCCTGGTCATCCGCCCCGGTTTCCCAGTAGCGTGGCGCCGGGATCCCGTGCAGCAGGGCGCGGTAGTGCAGCACCGGCAGGTCGAATCCGCGGCCGTTCCAGGACACCAGCTGCGGCGTGTATTTCTCAATGCCTTCGAAAAAGCGTTGCACCAGCTCCGCTTCCGTGGAGTCGATATTTCCCAGGGACCAGAGGTTGAGCCGGTCAGCGCCGGCCAGCAGCACCGAAATGGCCACGACCTTGTGCAGGTGGTGACGCAGGAAGTCCGTGGTGCCGCCGGTCTCGCGCCAGCGCCGCGTGAACATGATCTCGGCGACTTCACGGTCGTCCAGGTCCTGCAGATCGTAGAGCCTGGCCCCGGCGGCGGTATCCGGAACGGTTTCTATGTCGAAAACCAGGACGTTCATTACGATTCGAAAATGCCCCGCGCCGGGGAGCAGCGTGTCAGGCTGGAAACACGTTGCTCGAAAGGTAGCGGTCGCCCCGATCGCAGATGATGACGGCGATTACCGCATCGTTGACTTCGGTGGCCACTTTCAGGGCGGCGTGAACGGCGCCGCCGGAGGAGATCCCGGCAAAAATGCCTTCTTCCGCCGCCAGCCGGCGCGTCATTTCCTCGGCTTCCGCCGGCATGATATCTATGACTCTGTCCACGCGTTGGGGATCGTAGATCCTGGGAAGATACTCGGCGGGCCAGCGGCGAATGCCGGGAATGCTCTCGTCGCCTGCGGGCTGTACCCCGATGATCCGCACCTCGGGGTTCTTTTCCTTCAGGTAACGGGATACCCCCATTATGGTGCCGGTGGTGCCCATGGCGCTGACGAAATGAGTAACGCGCCCATGCGTGTCGCGCCAGATCTCCGGCCCGGTGCTTTCGTAGTGCGCCCGCGGGTTATCCGGATTGGCGAACTGGTCCAGCACCCGGCCACGTCCTTCGCGCTCCATTTGCTGTGCCAGGTCGCGCGCGCCTTCCATGCCCTCCTGGCGGCTCACCAGGATGATCTCCGCCCCGTAGGCACGCATGGCGGCACGGCGTTCGGCGCTCATATGTTCCGGCATGATAAGAATCATGTGAAACCCGCGTATGGCGGCGGCCATGGCCAATGCAATGCCCGTGTTGCCGCTGGTGGCCTCGATCAGCGTATCGCCGGGACGGATCTCACCGCGCTCCTCGGCGTGACCGATCATGCTCATGGCCGGCCGATCCTTCACCGACCCCGCCGGATTATCGCCTTCCAGCTTTGCCAGCAGCACGTTCCCGGTTTCGACGCCCAGTCGCTGCAGGCGCACCAGCGGCGTTTCCCCCACGCACGATTCAACCGTGGGAAACGATGCCCCGGAGTCGCGCGCGTTCACCGGGATGCGGCCCATGCTCAAGACCTTTCCTGCAACAGGGTGCGCGCCATGATGATGGCGTCTTCGCGGCCGCCGCGGGCGGGATAATAGTTGCGGCGCATACCGACTTCGTCGAACCCTGCGCCCTGGTACAACTGTATGGCCGCACGGTTGGAGGGCCGCACCTCCAGGAATGCCGTATCCGCCTTGTGCTTGCGTGCCACGTCCATGAGAAAGTCCAGTAATATCCGCCCGCGCCCCGAACTCTGCCACTCGGGCGCGATGCAGAGATTCAGGACATGGGATTCACCCGACGCCACCGCCATGATGCCATAACCGGCGACCGAGGCGCCCTGTTCCAGCACCCAGCAGCAATAGCCCACGCGCAGGCAGTCCTGAAATATGCGGCGGCTCCACGGAAATTCGTAAGCCGAGCACTCTATCTGCAGCACGCGCCCCAGATCGTCTTCCAACATGGGGCGGAAATTGAGAAGCGGTTCCTGTACGACGGCGCTCATGCCATGTCCCGGTAAATTTTCATCGCATACCTGAGATCCTGCCAGGATTTGCTCTTTTCCCTGGGCGAACGCAGCAGGTACGCCGGATGATAGGTCACCACCACCGGCACCTTCGGATCGGGGTATTCGTAGCAACGGCCGCGCATGCGTCCAATGGGCGTATCCACCTTCAAAAGGTTCTGTGCCGCAATTCTACCCAAAGCCAGGATGATCTTGGGCCTGATCAGCCGGATCTGGCGTTTCAGGTACGGCTCGCAGCAAGCTACTTCGTCCGGGCTCGGATCCCGGTTTTTTGGCGGCCGGCACTTTAATATGTTGGCGA
Organism: uncultured Enterobacteriaceae bacterium; assembly: GCA_964576645.1. Lineage (GTDB taxonomy): Bacteria > Pseudomonadota > Gammaproteobacteria > Eutrophobiales > Eutrophobiaceae > CAZNWR01. Next base: position 5,390 of record CAZNWR010000091.1, read on the forward strand.
TGAAGACTTGCTCGCGGGCAAGCCCCGTGGCTTCGAGCATGGCGTTGAGCAGCTGCCCGGCCCGGCCCACGAACGGTTCGCCGCGGCGGTCCTCCTCCGCCCCCGGCGCTTCACCCACGAGCAGCCAGTCGGCGTCGGGGTTGCCCACGCCGAAAACGGTCTGAGTGCGGCCCCGGTGCAGGTCGCACAGGGTGCAACCGGCCACATCGCGCTGCAGCGCCTGCCAGGCGTCCTCGTCCTGGGCCACCGGCGGAGCTGCGGCAACCACGGTCTCCGCAGGCGCTTCAACGGGCGGCGCCTTGCGGTCGACCCACAGGTCGATCCCCATCAACTTCAGGCACTGCCGCTGCCGCGGTGAAATGTTCATGCCTCAGTTCAACCGGTTGAAATCAAAAAGGGTTCTCGCCAAGCGCGCGAAGGCCGCCAAGCCCGCCAAGAAAACTCAAATAGTACAGCGCCATGGACGGCTTGGCGCACTTCGCGTTCTTGGCGACTTGGCGAGAGAGACTGCCCGCAAACGAGGCGAATAGCTGCCTGCATCGGCTTACACCTGTGGATGGGCCCGCTCGGTAGTGTCCATGGCCCGGTTGACCGCATTGATATAGGCCTTGGCGGAAGCCGTGACGATATCCGTATCCGAACCGCGCCCGTTGACCACGCGGCCGTTACGACGCACCCGCACCGTGACCTCACCCTGGGCGTCGGTACCCCCGGTAATGTTGTTCACCGAGTAGAGCTGCAGCTGACAGCCGCTGTCAACCACCGACTCAATAGCCGTAAATATCGCGTCCACCGGACCGTCACCCTCACCGTGCCCGGGCGAAGCCACCCCATCCACGTCCAGCACGACTTCCGCGTGCGGCACCGCGCCGGTTTCACTGACGACCTTCATGGAGACCAGTTTAATGCGTTCACTGGCCGATTTCTGCAGGCTGTCCGTCACCAGGGCTTCCAGATCCTCGTCGAAAATCTCGTGCTTTTTATCGGCCAGCACCTTAAAGCGGCGGAACGCTTCGTTAAGGGCGTCTTCGCTGTCATATTCCAATCCCAGTTCGTGCAACCGCTTGCGGAACGCGTTACGCCCGGAGTGCTTGCCCAGCACCAGCCGGTTGGTCTGCCAGCCCACGTCCTCCGCGCGCATGATCTCGTAGGTCTCGCGGCTCTTGATGACGCCGTCCTGATGTATGCCAGCCTCATGGGCAAAGGCGTTCGCTCCCACTATCGCCTTGTTGGGCTGCACCGGGAATCCGGTGATGTTGGATACCAGGCGCGAGCAATGCACTATCTCCCGCGTGTCGATGTTTGTATCACAGGAAAATACATCACGGCGCGTGCGCACCGCCATAACGATCTCTTCTAGCGCCGCGTTGCCTGCGCGCTCGCCCAGGCCGTTGATGGTGCATTCCACCTGGCGCGCGCCGTTCAATACCGCTGCCAGGGAATTGGCCACCGCCAGGCCCAAGTCGTTGTGACAGTGCACGGAAAACACCGCCTTATCCGAGTTCGGCACGCGTTCGATCAACTGCCGTATGGTTTCGCCGAACTGGGCGGGCATGCTGTAGCCGACGGTATCGGGAATATTCACCGTGCCCGCGCCCGCATCGATGACCTGTTCGATTACCCGGCACAGAAAATCCAGGTCGGAACGGCCCGCATCCTCCGGTGAAAATTCAACATCGTCACAATAGCCACGCGCGCGCCGGACCGCCCGTACCGCCGCCGCCACCACTTCATCCGGCTGCATGCGGAGCTTACGCTCCATGTGAATGGGCGACGTGGCGATAAAAGTGTGTATGCGCGCCCGGGCCGCCGGCTTCAGGGCCTCCGCCGCCGCGTCGACATCCTCGTCCCCGGTACGGGCAAGACCGCACACCGTACTGTCGCGGACCGCGCGCGCCACCGCCTGAACCGCCTCGAAATCGCCCGGACTGGCGATGGGGAAACCGGCCTCGATGACATCGACCCGCATTTTTTCCAGCGCCTTCGCTACCCGGATCTTTTCGTCACGGGTCATGGACGCCCCCGGACTTTGCTCGCCGTCGCGCAAGGTTGTATCAAAAACAATCAACGTATCGGTACGCATTGCTGTACTCCTGCTGCTGTCAGACTCAGGACATCATCGCAAGCACAGCGATGACGCCCCCTTAGAGGTGCAAATATGGTGAATATGTGGAGTAGTGCTGTCTGCCCGTCAGGGCAGCAGCAGAAGCAGGCAGGCACCCGTCAGCGCGCGGCGACAGGTATAGGGCAATGACAGACTGGAAGGAAGATTTGTCATAAGTCATAACTATATCCGCAAAAGGCGCTTTTGCAAACAGTATGTGATAAACACGGCCGTGAGCGTTTGTTTCACAACTGGGGGCATCCATCCAGAAATGACTATGCGTCCCGGGCCGAGTTGTCTCGCTCCTCGGCCTTGTGCCTGGCAGCACGGCGGCGGCGCACCTGCCACAAGGTGAACACCGGTCCGGATATGGCGTAGAACAGCGCCAGAAGGAACAGAACCAGTGGCGCATCGCTGGCGATGAACGCGAAGATGAGTACCACCACCATCACCGCCACAAACGGCACTTTGCCGTGCAGGTCCAGTTGCTTGAAGCTGTGGTAACGGATATTGCTCACCATGAGCAAACCGGCGCACACGGTCAGGGGCAACGTGAACAACAGCATCGTGGTACCGTCCAACAGACCCTTGGAGGTGCCCAGCCAGACAATGCCCGCGATGAGGGCCGCCGCCGCCGGACTGGGCAGTCCCTGGAAAAAACGCTTGTCCGCGCTACCGGCCTGGGTATTGAAACGCGCCAGACGCAGGGCCGCGCCGGCAGCGTAGATGAAGCACGCCAGCCAACCCAGTTTTCCGAAACCGAACAGCGACCACTGGTACATGACCAGCGCCGGTGCCAGCCCGAAGGACGCCATGTCCGACAGGCTGTCGTACTGGACGCCGAAATCCGTGGCGGTATTGGTGATGCGCGCGATGCGGCCGTCCATGCCGTCGAGGATCATGGCAACGAAAATGCCGATGGCGGCCGGTTCGAAGTGGCCGTTCATGGCGGAAACGACGGCGTAAAAGCCCGCGAACAGGGCGGCCGTCGTGAACAGGTTGGGCAGCAGGTAGATGCCCCTTCGGCGCATTCTCATGGATCGACCTACCTCACTCCACGGCAATACACGGCCGTGGGGGCGGCCGGGGGGGGCCGCCCCCCGGGGTAAAAAAAAACAAACGAGGGCAGCCCGGCCCCCAC
>CAZNWR010000091.1:8644-10632 GCA_964576645.1 uncultured Enterobacteriaceae bacterium
TTCATTCATGCCCTTTCGGCACTCGCCCCCCGCCCGGGCGGCCCCCGCCCCCCCCCCCGGGCGCCGCGACGGCCTCAGTTTCGGAATTTCCGGCACGTTTGAAGAATAGACCGCGAATGTTTCAGTTCTTCTCCTGATCAACCAGCTTGTTGGCCTTGATCCAGGGCATCATGGAGCGCAGCCGCTCACCCACCTGCTCGATGGGATGCTCGGCGCAGAGTCTCCTCTCGGCCTTCATGACCGGCGTTCCGGCCTGGTTTTCCAGGATGAACTCACGGGCGAAGCGGCCGCTCTGGATCTCTTTCAGAATCGCCTTCATGGCCCGGCGCGACTCTTCACCTATCACTCGTGGACCGCGGGTAAAGTCTCCGTATTCGGCGGTATTGGAAATGGAATACCGCATGTTGGCGATACCGCCTTCATAAATGAGATCGACAATGAGCTTGGTTTCGTGGAGGCATTCGAAGTAGGCCATTTCCGGTGCATAGCCGGCTTCAACCAGCGTTTCAAAGCCTGCCATGATGAGCGCGGTTAAGCCACCGCAGAGAACGCTCTGTTCACCAAACAGGTCTGTCTCCGTTTCTTCACGGAAATTGGTTTCGATAATGCCCGCCCGACCCGCACCGATGGCACTGGCATAAGAAAGGGCGAGCTCCCGCGCCTGGCCGGAGCTGTCCTGATGCACCGCGATGAGCGCCGGCACGCCCCCACCCTGAGTATAGGTCGAGCGTACCAGGTGCCCCGGTCCTTTGGGCGCGATCATGATCACGTCCAGATCGGATCTGGGTTCGATCTGGCGAAAATGGATATTGAATCCGTGGGCGAACGCCAGCGCGGCACCCTGCTTGATGTGCGGCGCGATGTGATCGCGGTACAGGGCCGCCTGGTGCTCGTCGGGGGCAAGCACCATCACTACGTCAGCCCACTTCACGGCGTCGGCCACGGGCTTGACTTTCAGGCCCGCCTTCTCCGCCTTGGCAACCGAACTCGAACCGGCCCGCAATCCCACGCATACATCGACGCCGGAATCATGAAGATTATTGGCATGCGCATGTCCCTGGGACCCGTAACCCACGATAGTGACCTTCCTGCTTTTTACTATGGAGAGGTCCGCGTCTTTGTCGTAATAAATATTCATCTATATCCCCACATGTTGCCTTAAGGTTATACGCGTATCGCCCGATCGCCGCGTGAGATGCCCGACACGCCCGAGCGCACGACCTCCACTATCAGCGCCTGATCCAGCGCCTTGATAAAAGCATCCAGCTTGTCGCCGGCACCCGTTATCTCAATGGTATAGGTGTTGTCCGTCACGTCCACGATCCTGCCGCGGAAGATATCCACCATTCGTTTTATTTCCTCACGCACCGCGCCCTTCGCGTTAACCTTGATCAACATCAGTTCACGCTCGATATGACCATTCTCGTTCAAATCCACCACCTTGATTACATCCACAAGCTTGTTGAGCTGCTTGGTGATCTGCTCGATGATTTCATCCGACCCTGTGGTCACGATTGTCATGCGCGACACGCTGGCCTCCTCGGTGGGTGCCACGGTCAGCGATTCAATGTTGTAGGCGCGCGCGGAAAACAGCCCGGCAATTCGCGACAACGCGCCCGACTCGTTTTCCACCAGCAAGGAAAGGACGTGGCGCATTCCGTTCAGGCCAGTTCCCGGTCAGGAGACAGGTGCATCTCGTTGTGTCCCTTTCCCTGGGCCATCATCGGATAGACGTTTTCGGTCTGGTCGGTGATGAAGTCCAGCAGTACCAGTCTGCCGGTCTGCGCCAGCGCCTCTTTGATCGCGCCCTCGACATCCGCGGTCTTATCAACGCGTATACCGACGTGGCCGAAACTCTCCGCCAATTTGACGAAGTCCGGCAAAGCTTCCAGGTAGGAATGCGAATAGCGCTTGTCGTAAAAGAACTCCTGCCACTGGCGCACCATGCCCATATAACGGTTGTTGAGATTGAAAATCCGGATCGGCAG
>CAZNWR010000092.1:0-10613 GCA_964576645.1 uncultured Enterobacteriaceae bacterium
AGACGCAAAAGAGGGGCAATGGTACGGGCTGCTCCCGGTACTGTCAAGATACTGATCCTAAACCAAATACCCATATGAATCATGACTGAAACGACACGCGACTACGACTGGCTGGACGGGGTTCTCATGGACCTGGACCGGGCGCTGGGCACCGCCCTGGGCCGCCCCGCGCAGGCTTCCAGGCCATATCCGGCCGAGGATCTGCCGGAACCCGCCTTGACGCCGGCGCAGCGCCGGCATGCTGCCGGGCTGATGCGCGTGGACCATGCCGGCGAGGTCGCGGCCCAGGCGCTCTATAACGCCCAGGCGGTCACCGCCCGCAGCACGCGCGTGCGGCAGGCGATGCGGCAGTCCGCGGTGGAGGAAGTCGACCACCTGGCGTGGTGCGAGCGCCGGCTGGGGGAATTGAACGACCGCACCAGCCTGCTGCGGCCGTTCTGGTACCTGGGATCGTTTGCCGTCGGCGCCCTGGCGGGCGCTTGCGGTGACCGATGGAGCCTGGGGTTCGTGGCGGAGACCGAACACCAGGTGGTGCGCCACCTGGATTCCCACCTGTCCCGGCTGCCCGCCGCCGACGCCAAAAGCCGCGCCGTGCTCACGCAAATGCGAAAGGACGAAGGCTGTCATGCCACGACCGCAGTGCGGGCGGGCGGCGCACCGCTGCCCGGACCTGTGGCGCGGCTCATGACCCTGTGCGCCCGGGTGATGACCGGCACCGCGTATTACATCTGAATCATAATTCCACGCGGCCCTGATCCAAAGGACATGGGGCGCTACCCGGAGGGCTTCAGAAGACACGCTGTTGAATACGTCCCTGTAGGCTCGAGTGCCGCCGTCCCTGGCGGCACACGGTCTTCTGAAACCCTCCCGGTAGCGCCGCACTGTTCGGATTCTTTTAATTGCCGGGTCTTGAAAAACCCCGATGCGCCCCCACTTGTAAATCCAGCGAAACCGCAATATTTAGCAGGAGGTGCATTATGGCTATTGTTCGTTACGAGCCGTTCCGGCTGCTGGACCAGTTCCAGCGTGAACTGGGCCGGCTGGGTTCACTGGATCTTGCCCCCGGCCAGAACCTGGATGAAGACACATCCAACATCGCCACCAGCAACTGGGCGCCGGCCGTGGATATCAAGGAAGACAAGGATCGGTTTGTGATCATCGCGGACGTACCTGGAGTGGACCCCAAGGACATCGAGGTCACCATGGACAACGGGATGCTGACCATCCGCGGCGAGCGGAAACAGGAGACGGAAGAGGACCGCCAGGGTTACCGCCGGGTGGAGCGCGTGCGCGGCGCATTTTATCGCCGTTTCAGCCTGCCCGACACCGCCGATGCCGAGCGCATCGAGGCCCATGGCAAAAACGGCGTGCTGGAAATTGTGTTGCCCAAGCACGAAAAACTGCAACCGAGAAAGATTTCCGTTCACGGTTGACGGGTAACACCGGTTGAAGGCGGGCTTAAGGCCCGCCTTCTTGTTTTGAAAGGCCGGATAGAAGCCGGCCTGAACTTTTTCCGTGCCGAAAAAACTAAAATTAGGACACTTCGAGCGGGGCCGTACCGGCCCTGCAAGAAACAGGGAAGCGGAAAAACGGGACTTCCGCCTCTTTTGTTGCCCCGTGCGTGAGCGTCCGGAGTTTGGTCGTACTGCCCCGGTGCGGCCGGAGAGCCTGGCGTTTAAGGCCCCGCCCCAGACGAATTAATCGCAATAACAGAGCGAGGAAGAAATGCAGAAATTGAGCAGGCATATTACCGGCGTATTCATGATTGTCATGCTGGCGGCGAGTTCCGCGGCCTGGGCCACGGTGCCGCGAAGCGTCGGCGGCGAACAGTTGCCGAGCCTGGCGCCCATGCTTCAGAAGGTAACGCCGGCGGTGGTCAACGTCGCCACCCAGGGTCACTTGAAGGTCCGCAACCCGCTTTATGCGAATCCGTTCTTCCGCCAGTTTTTCAACGTGCCCGACCGGCCCATCGAACGCAAGTTCGAGAGCCTGGGTTCGGGCGTGATCGTGGATGCCAAGCGCGGCCTCATCCTCACCAACAATCACGTAATCGAGCACGCCGACAAGATCACGGTCGGCTTGCATGACGGCCGTCACCTCAAGGCCACTGTCGTCGGGTCCGATCCGCAAACGGACATCGCGGTGATCAAGGTCAAGGCCGACGACCTGACGCAGATCCCCACGGCTGATTCGTCCAAGTTGCGCGTCGGCGACTTCGTGGTCGCCATCGGCAATCCTTTCGGCCTCGGCCAGACGGTCACTTCCGGCATTGTCAGCGCACTGGGACGCAGCGGGCTGGGCATAGAAGGTTACGAGGACTTCATCCAGACCGATGCATCGATCAATCCGGGCAATTCAGGCGGCGCGCTGGTGAACCTGGACGGGCAACTGGTGGGGATCAATACCGCCATATTCTCGCAGGACGGCGGCAACATCGGCATTGGTTTTGCGATCCCGATCAACATGGCCCTCAACGTCATGGAGCAGATCGTCAAGAACGGCAAGGTGCAGCGTGGTTACATCGGCGTTCAGATCCAGGATCTCAACCCGGATCTCGCGGAAGCCTTCAATATCAAAGTTGACAACGGCGCGGTGATCAACAGCGTGCTGGAGAAATCCCCGGCCGCGGAGGCGGGGTTGAAAACCGGCGACGTCATCGTGTCCATCAACGGCAAGCCGGTGAAAAGCGCCGGTGATGTTCGCAACCAGGTGGGTCTGATGACGGTCGGCACCACGGTCAAGTTCGGCATCGTGCGCAATGGCAAAAACCTGACCATTGCGGTGAAGATCGGCTCGCGCAAGGAGGTTGCGGGATCGGCCGGCGTCCGCAATCAGCGTCTCGAAGGCGTGACTGTGGCGGATATCAGCGTCAACAATCCGTACTACAACCAGGTGCGCGGCGTGGTGGTGTCCAAGATCGAACGCGGCTGCCGCGCGTGGCAGAGCGGATTGCGCAAAGGTGACATCATTACCTCGGTCAATCACGTGCGGGTATCCGATCTGCAGGAGTTCCTGACCTTGGCGGACAAGAACAAGGGACCGCTGCTGCTGCGCGTCCTGCGCGGCGACATGGCGGCGTTCCTGGTGATCAAGTAGCGCGGTTGCGCAGCTTGATGGCTGCCGGCGCCGCGCTTCGCACGGCGTCGCGCAGCAACGCTATCTGCTTTTCCCTGGGGAAGGTGGTGCGGTAGGCGAGCACGATTTCACGCTTGGGCGCGGGCTGCGCGAACTTCCGGTATTCCAGCATGGACTCCATTCCGGCCTCGCCATGCGCGGCGCTGCACGGCAGCACCGTGATCCCGGAGCCCGCGGCCACCATCTGGCGGATGGTTTCAATGGAGCTGCCTTCCAGCGTCTTCTGAATGGGATTGCGAGACAGCGCGCCGCCCCGGCACGCCGGGCAGACCTCGATCACCTGGTCGCGGAAGCAGTTTCCCGTCCGCAACAGCAGCAGGGTATCGTTCACGAGGTCGCCGGCGCGGATCTGTTTCTTGCGTGCCAGCGGGTGTCCACGCGGCACCGCCACCACGAACGGCTCGTCGTAGAGGATCTCCACCCGGGTGGCGGGTTGCTCGAACGGAGTCGATACCAGCGCCATGTCCAGGTCGCCCCGGCGCAGTTTGACCGCCAGGTTTTCAGTGAAGTCCTCGTCGATAACCAGGTTCAGGTCCGGGGCGCGTTCGTGCAGAACCGGAATAAGGCGCGGCAGCAGGTAGGGCCCCACCGTATAGATGACGCCCAGCCTCAGTATGCCCTTGGTCTGATCGCGGCCGGCTTCCGCTGCCGACTTCAGCAGCGCCGCCTGTTCAAGCACTGACTCCGCCTGGCTGATGATACGTTCGCCCACGGGCGTCACCATTACTTCATGCTGGTGGCGTTCGAAGATAAGTACACCCAGTTCGTCTTCCAGTTTCTTGATCGCGACACTCAGCGTCGGCTGGCTGACGAAACAGGCGGCCGCGGCGCGGCCGAAGTGGCGCGCGCGCGCGACTGCTACGATGTACCTGAGCTCGGTGAGCGTCATTGAATGCTGTCCGCCGGATCCATGATCAGGAGGTTCATTCTAACGCGGACGTCCGGCCGGCGTTGCGGAAAGCCGGCGTTGCCGGGCGTGGTGCCCGGTTACTTGACCGCAACGGCGGCGGTCGTTTCCCAGGACAGGTTCTGGCGTTCGGGCTGGCTTCGAACAATCCGCCGCAACAGTCGCACGCTCACGCAGGTTTCCCCGTGGGGGTCGCCGGCGGCGACCCGGAACGGCTGGTCCGGTTCACCCAAGCTGTCGGCCACCAGCGACGCACCGCCGAAATCATCGTTGCGAGTGTAGTCGTGGGTGGTAATGATGGTTCTCAGACCCGCCGCCCGTGCCGCCAGGTTGCCGTTGCGGGTATCTTCGATGGCGACGCAATATTGCGGTTCCAGGCCCAGCTCCGCCAGGGCGAACTGATAAACCGCGGGCGAGGGCTTTTTGTCTTCCACCATGTCGCAGGTTACCACCGCCCGGAACTGGTGGATGGCGTCAACGCCCAGGGTGCTGGCGAACAGGATTTCCAGGTTGCGGCGGGAGGAGCTGGTGGCGATGGCGAGCTTCAAGCGTGCTTTCACGGCTTCATCGATAAGCCGGCGTACGCCCGGGCGCAGTTGCATGGATTTCGCACCCAGCAGTTCGCGGTAGATTTCCGATTTGCGCGTATGCACCGCTTCGGCGAGCCGCCACAGGGCGCCCGGGCTACTTGCCGGCACGCCCCTATCCTGCAGATACCGTCGAATGCGCTCCTTGCCTCCGGAAATGGACAGTAGCCTGCGGTATTCCGCGGGTGACCATTGCCACGGGAATTGGTATTCCTGGAAAGCCAGATTGAACGCCCGCCGGTGGATTTCTTCCGTGTCGGCGAGGGTCCCATCCATGTCGAAAATGATCGCCTTCAGCGTATTCATGGAGCGGGGTGGGGCAGGGAGTTAAAAGGTGGTTTCAGTTTTTCCCCTTACCCATTGACTGAAAAGAGAAAAATCTCATGTCGGTTAACATCCTATGACATTTGACCGGATTCGTCCACAAGAACCGTTCTCATTTGGGATGGGGTGGGCATTCCTCCGCCCGTGCGGCGGCAGTCGGTCATAAAGTTGCAAGGAGAATTCATTAAACTGTGGGATCTATGCGGCGCGACGGCGGAAAAATGAAAGGACGCGGCACCGGTTCCACGGTGGATCCGCGCTACCTGGCATGGCGGCGCGAGGATGTCGATGACGGATGGGAACAGCCGCAGGACGATCGCCGCATTGCCACCAGCGTGGTAGACGAACATCCGCGCACCATCATCAGCCGCAACAGCTCGCCGGATATCCCGTTCGAGCAGTCCATCAATCCCTACCGGGGCTGCGAGCATGGGTGCGTGTATTGCCTGAAGGGAGACACGCAGATCCTCATGGCTGATGGCGCTACGCGCGCGTTGGCGGAGGTGCGGGTTGGTGATGAGGTATATGGCACCGTGCGCATGGGTTGGTACCGGCGTTATGTAAAATCGCGAGTACTCGCTCATTGGAGCGTCGTAAAACCCGCGTATAGAGTCACACTGGCTGACGGGACCGAACTTATAGCAGGCCCCGATCATCGATTTCTAACGGAACGGGGCTGGAAGTTCATCACCGGTTCCGACCAAGGTCGGCAAAGGCGGCCTCACCTCACCCGTTCGAACAAACTTATGGGCACCGGCGCGTATTCCCAGTCGGAGTCGAAGAACCGGGAATACCGGTCAGGCTACCTGTGTGGGATGATTAGGGGAGACGCGCTGCTTAAAACGTTCGAATACCAGCGCCCCGGTCGAAAGCACGGCAATCAACACCAGTTTCGCCTGGCGCTGTGTGATGTGGAGGGTCTTCAGAGAACAGAGGAGTATCTCAAGGATTGGGATATCGATGTCTACGGCTTCAAATTTCAGACGTCCATGGTTGGGCGCAGGGACATGTATGCGATCCGCACAAATGCCCGGGCATCCGTGGACAAGATTCGTAGTCTGATCGCCTGGCCAGAGAGGACGCACCAGAGCTGGTGTGCCGGCTTTCTTGCTGGGGTATTCGACGCAGAAGGAAGCTACAGTCGGGGAATCTTGAGGATCAGTAATTCTGATCATGAAATAGTCTCGTGGATCGGTCGAAGTCTAAAGCTGTTGGGATTTCGCTTTGCATTGGAGGACGTTCGCAACGGAAGGAAAAAACCCTTACTTGTAGTCAGGGTGACTGGAGGGCTGAGAGAGCATCTTCGATTTTTCCACCATGTCGACCCGGTGATCAGGCGAAAGTGTGATATCACCGGGCTGGCCGTAAAGAGTGAAGCCGAATTGCAGGTGGTAGAAGTCGAGTCGCTTGGTAAGGCACTTCAACTGTTCGATATCACAACGACAACGGGTGACTTCATCGCCAATGGCGTCGTCAGCCATAACTGCTACGCCCGCCCCACCCACGCCTACATGGATCTGTCGCCGGGCATCGACTTCGAAACGAAACTGTTCGCCAAGCCCGACGCGCCGGAACTGCTGCGGCGGGAACTGGGCAAGAAAGGATACCTGTGCAAGCCCATCGCGCTCGGCACCAACACCGATCCCTACCAGCCCGTCGAACGGGACCGCGGCATCACCCGCGCCGTTATCGAAGTGCTGTCGGAGTGCAACCATCCGCTCACCATCGTCACCAAGTCGTGGCTGGTGGAGAGGGACATCGATCTGCTGGCGCCCATGGCCGAGCGCAGGCTGGTACAGGTTTTTCTGTCCGTCACCAGCCTGGACCAGAGCCTGACCCGGCGCCTGGAGCCGCGCGCCAGCGCGCCGCGCCGGCGCCTGCAAGCGATCGCCCGGTTGCATGCGGCCGGAATTCCGGTGGGCGTCATGTTCGCCCCGGTCATTCCCTTTATTAACGATGCGGAACTGGAAGCGGTGCTGGAACAGGGAGCGGCGGCCGGTGCGCGCTGGGCTGGTTACGTGATCGTCCGGCTGCCCAACGAGATCAGGGAGTTGTTCCAGGACTGGCTCCAACAGCACGAGCCGCTCAAGGCGCAACGCGTCATGAATGCCATCCGCGCCCTGCGTGGCGGGCGCGACTACGACTCCGCTTTTTTCCGGCGTCAGCGGGGAACCGGTGTCTTCGCCGATTTGATCCGCAAGCGATTCGAGTCGGTATGCGGGCGCCTGGGCCTCAACAAGGATCGGGAAATCCTGAATACGGATCTTTTTAAGCCGCCGGGCCGCGCCGACGGTCAAATGGACATGTTCTGAAACTGACCCCGGAGCCAACCTGGATACCTATACCTTCACTTTCCTGGTCGGGGGATGCTCCCTGCTGGCGGGTTTCTTCGGTGCCCTGACCGGTCTCGGCGGCGGTGTGATCATCGTGCCGCTGCTGGCCCTGGTGTTCCACGTGGATATCCGCTACGCGGTGGGCGCATCCCTGGTTTCCGTGATCGCCACTTCTTCCGGGGCGGCGGCGGCTTACGTGGGCGAGGGGCTGTCCAATATCCGCATTGGCATGTTCCTGGAGGTGGCCACCACCCTCGGCGCGATTTCCGGCGCCTTGCTCGCCAGCCGCATTCCCGCGGGAGACATCGCCGTCATTTTCGGCTGCATGCTCATTTATTCCGCCTATTCTTCCGGGAGAGCCAAGGCCGATGGCCCGCCGCCGGCAGAGCCGGAATTGCTCTCCCGCTGGCTCAAGCTGGGCGGTGTCTGCCGCACGGCGGAAGGCAGGACCGATTACGTGGCGCATCACGCTTCCCGCGGCTTCGCCGTTTCCTACCTGGCCGGAATCGCCTCGGGCCTGCTCGGCATCGGCGGAGGCGCCGTCAAGGTGCTGGCCATGGATCGCGTCATGCGCATCCCGTTCAAAGTCGCCACCGCCACCAGCAACTTCATGATTGGTGTTACGGCGGCCGCCAGCGCCGGCATCTACCTGTCGCGCGGCTATATCGCACCGGGATTGGTGATGCCGGTCATGCTCGGCGTGTTGACCGGTTCGGTGATTGGCTCGCGCGTCATGCCCGGTACCGGCACCGGCATGCTGCGCGTGCTGTTCACCGTCGCGCTGCTGGTATTGGCGGCGGAAATGATCTTCAAGGGCCTGACCGGAGGACTGTAAAGTGCGCGACAACATGTCCTGGTCGGAGCAGCGGGTGCAACGGGTCATGGCGGGTGTGCTGCGCTGGGGCGTGATCCTGTCGTCGCTGGTGGTGCTGGCCGGCGCCGCGGGCTACCTGGCGCGCTATGGCCACGCGGTACCGCGCCACGGGGTGTTTCACGGCGAACCCTCGGCGTTGCGCAATATCGGCGGCATCCTCCGCGAGGCCCTGTCGGGTGGTAGCCGCGGCATCATCGAGTTCGGATTGCTGTTACTGGTGGCGACGCCGGTGGCGCGCGTGGCGCTGGCGGTTTACGGCTTCGCACGGCGGCGTGACTGGAAGTTCGTGATCATTTCCTCGATCGTCCTGACCGTGTTGCTTTACAGCCTGGTATTCGCGCGCTGAGCCGGCTCAGTCCGGTTGGTCATCCTGTTGTGACGAGTCCGGTGTAGATAACTCCGGCGCGTTAAGCGAACGGGAGCTGCGCTCCAGCGTGGACAAGGGTGAAATTTCCGTACCGGACTTTGTAACCTGGAGCTTTTCGAACCCGCGTGCACTTGGCAGCACGCGGCGCTCAAGTGTTCCCACGGACTCGTTGTAGGCTCCCACTGCCTGATCCAGCCGCTGGCCAACTTTGCGCCAGTGATCCGCCAGTGTCCGTATGCGCTCATAAAGGTCACGTCCAAGCTCGGCGACGTGCTGGGCGTTGTCGGCCAGGGCCTCCTGCCGCCAGCCGTAGGCCACCGCCCGCAGCAGGGCGATGAGCGTGGTGGGTGTGGCCGGGATGACGCGTTCGTTGACGCCGAATTCGATGAGCTCCGGGTCCGATTGCAGCGCCGCGCTGAAAAACATCTCGCCAGGCAGGAACAGCACCACGAACTCTGGCGTCGGATCAAAGTTGTCCCAGTAACCCTTGCGGCCCAGGGCCTTAATATGATCGCGTACCTGGCGCGCATGATCCGCCAGGCAGGTACGCCGCGTTTCATCGTCCTCCGCTTCCATGGCGCGCAGGTAAGCCTCCAGCGGCGCCTTGGAATCCACAACGATCTGTTTGCCGCCGGGCAGCCGCACGATCAGATCCGGGCGCAGCCGTCCGCCGTCCTCCGTCGCGCCGCTCACCTGCTCTTGGAAGTCACAGTGGTCCAGCATCCCCGCCATTTCCACCACGCGCTTCAACTGGATCTCGCCCCAGCGCCCGCGCACGGTCGGTTGGCGCAGCGCTTTCACCAGGCTGGCGGTTTCATTGCGAAGCTGGGGAATCTGGGTCTCCACCAGCCCCTTCAACTGTTCGGTCAGCGCGCTGTAGGCGCCATGCCGCGTTTTTTCCAGTTCGTCCAGCTTGCCGTCGAATTTTTCCAGGCGTTCGCGGATCGGCTGCGTGAGTTGCTCGATGGCTTTCTGGCGGGCGGTAAGATCCTCGCGCGCACCCTGCTGGTATTTTTCCAGCGTGAGTTTTGCGTACTCCATGAACGACTGGTTGTTGCTTTTCAACGCTTCAGACGATAGCGCCTTGAAGGCCTGGCTCAATCGCGCCTCGGCTTCCTGCAGCAGCACCAGTTTTTCCTGCGCCTGCTTTTCCTGCTGCACCAGGCGTTCCTCCAGCCGCGCCCGTTCCGCGTCGCCCTCGTGCCGCCCAGCTTCGTACCGGTGTTGTCCATGCCGGTACAGGATGATCCACGCGGCAAAGGCGCCGGCGGCGAATGCCGCCGTCAGTGATATCCAGTTCATTGTCGATGTTCCGGGCGGGCGGTGCTGGGCATCGGGGAATTGTAAGGGAAATCGTTTTTCAACATCCTGATAATATCGGCCTTTTGCCGGGATCGGGGCTCCTGCTCCGCCCCCTTACTGCCGAGCATTGGAGCAGCAGACATCATGACACCGATGGAACGCTATCGGCGCGATATGGCGGAGCGCGGCTTTGTCGACGATCCTTCCCAGCGCGCCGCGGCGAACCGCCTTCAGTCTCTTTACGAAGCGCTGGTGCAGGCCGAAACGAATCGCCAGGGCGTCGCGGAGCGGCTGCGGCGGCGCATTCCGGGTTACCGTGCGCGGCCGGTGCGCGGCCTGTACCTTTGGGGCGCGGTCGGGCGCGGCAAGACCTGGCTGGTGGATGCGTTCTACGATTGCTTGCCGTTCCAGCGGAAGCAGCGCGTGCACTTTCACCGGTTCATGCGCGGCGTTCACCAGGCCCTGAAGGGCCTGGACGATGTCCAGGATCCATTGCGCATCATCGCGGAACGCTTCGCAGAACGGGTAATCGTGATTTGTTTCGACGAATTTCACATATCCGATATCACCGACGCCATGCTGTTGGGCGGATTGCTTCAGGCCCTGTTCGAGCGCGGCGTTACCCTGGTCGCGACGTCCAACGAACATCCGGACCAGCTGTACAGCGACGGGCGTCAGCGTGAACGTTTTCTTCCGGCAATTGCGTTGTTGAAGGAATACACGCAGGTGGTCAACGTCGATGGCGAGCACGACTACCGGATGCGTTACCTGGAGCAGGCGCGCG
>CAZNWR010000093.1:0-3686 GCA_964576645.1 uncultured Enterobacteriaceae bacterium
GCGCCATTCTTCTGTACGGAATACGGCGACTTGCCCGCCGCGACGCCGACAAGGCCCTCAGTCACTGGTCGGCGCTGCAGAAGAAATACAGTTTCACGCCGGAGCAGAAAACAGATATACAGCGTGACCTCGCGATCTATGCGGCAAAGCAGGACTCGCCAGAGGCCAAACAACTTCTGGATCGGCTGGATCCCAAAACTGTGAACGAACGGGTCTTCAACTGGCGGCTGCAGGTGGCATTGCAGGACCGCGACTGGCCGATCCTGCTGAAATGGACATCGGGTCCCGCGCCGTCTGACCCGGCAACCCACGAACGCTGGACTTACTGGCGTGCACGGGCGCTGGACGCCACCGGACACGCGGGCGAGGCCAAACAACTCTACCAATCGCTGGCCGATGAGCGCGACTACTACGGATTCCTGGCGGCCGACCGTCTGGGCGTCAGCTACGATATGAACCCGAAAACGTTGCCCCGGGATCAGGAGACGCGGCAGCGACTGGAGTCAATGCCCGGCATCGTGCGTGCGAGGGAACTGTTCCTGCTGGGCAGAATGTATGCCGCAAGGCGTGAATGGTACCGGGCCATGGAGAATATGAGCGATTACCAGTTGCAGGTCGCAGCAAGCATCGCCGGCGACTGGGGCTGGTACGATCGCGCCATACTCACCATGGGCAAGGCCGAGGCCTACGACGATCTGGATCTGCGCTTTCCCTTGCCCTTCAAGCAGGAACTCAGGAAATACGCCGCCAAGCGTCATCTCGATCTGGCCTGGGTCTACGCCCTGGTACGGGCGGAAAGTGCTTTCATGGTAGACGCCCGGTCTCCTGCCGGAGCGCTGGGACTGATGCAGGTGATGCCGCACACCGGCCGGGAAACCGCCCGGAAAATAGGCTGGCGCCGCTTCCGCACCTCGGAACTGATGGAGGCCGACACCAACATTCCCATCGGCACCGCGTACCTGAAGCGCATGTATGACCGTTTTAATCACAACCTGATCGTGGCAACCGCGGCCTACAACGCGGGGCCCAGGGCGGTATCGCGCTGGCTTCCCAAGGACGGCTGCACCGCGCCGGACATCTGGCTGGACGAGATCCCGCTCACGGAAACGCGCAAGTACGTGCACCGGATATTGTATTATGCAAGCATCTATGACTGGCGCCTGCAGCATGAGATTACGCCGGTGATCGGCCGCATGGCGCAGGTTCTGCCGAGGCGGGGTGAGGTCGTCGCAGGCCTTTCCTGTTCCGGTGAATCCATTTCCATGAAGTGATTCGATGCTGATAAAGACCATCTGCGTACTTGGGGGAAGCGGCTTCGTCGGCAAGTGGCTCTGCAACCGCCTGTCCGGAGACGGCTACCGGTTGCGCGTGCTTACACGTAACCGCGAAGCCAATCGCCACGGCCTGATTCTGCTGCCCAACCTGGACCTGGTGGAGACCAACGTCCACGACCCGGGACAACTGCACGAACATTTTCGCGGCTGTGACGCAGTCATCAACCTGGTCGGGATTCTTAATGAGCACGGCCGCTCAGGGGACGGATTCCGGGGCGTGCACGTGGATCTGACGGAAAAGGTCATCGCCGCTTGCCGTGCCAACGGTGTGCGCCGATTGCTGCACATGAGCGCTCTTAACGCCGATGCGACCGAGGGCACCAGCCATTACCTGCGTACCAAGGGTCAGGCGGAGGAGAAAGTGCGTGCCGCCGAGGAGATCTGCAGCACTATTTTCCGACCCTCCGTCATATTCGGCCCGGAGGATTCATTCTTCAATCGCTTCGCCTGGCTGCTGCGCACATTCCCGCTGGCGTTTCCCCTGGCCTGTCCGAAAGCGCGTTTCGCACCCGTATATGTAGATGACGTGGCCGAGGTTTTTATACGGTCGCTGAAGCGGCCGGACACCTGCGGCAAACGCTTCAACCTGTGCGGACCGCACAGCTACACGCTGGAACAACTGGTCACGTATACCGCCCATTGCATCGGTGCGCGGCGCTGGATCATTCCGCTTCCGGATATGCTGTCGCGACTTCAGGCGTCGGTGTTCGATTTCGTTCCCGGCAAACCCTTCTCCACCGACAACTACCTTTCGGCCCAGGTGGACAGCGTCTGCGCCGGTAATGATTTCGAGTTTTTCGGGATCATGCCCGCGTCGCTGGAGTCGCGCGTTCCCGCCTACCTCTCGGGAAAAGTACAGCAGACCCGCTACCAGGAATTCCGCAGTCATTCCCATCGCGATGCCGGCACCTGACGAGCCGCGGCCGCGGTATTCGTCACCAGCCATGATACATCCGGACAATGCCCAGCCCCGCGGGCGACGCATAAGTCAGTTATGAAAATTTACCGCGTCGGCGGCGCAGTGCGGGATCAACTACTGGGACTTGCCACCCAGGATCAGGACTGGGTCGTCGTTGGCGGTACGGCGTCGGAACTGGAAGCACTGGGATACAAGCCTGTCGGCCGCGACTTTCCCGTTTTCCTGCATCCTCAGACCGGCGAGGAGTACGCCCTCGCACGTACTGAGCGCAAGAAGGGACACGGCTACACTGGCTTCGAAACGTGGACGGGACCCGAAGTCACCCTGGAAGATGACCTCAGGCGCCGGGATCTCACCATCAATGCCATGGCCGAGGGTGAAGATGGCAATATCATTGATCCCTTCGGTGGCCGCGCCGATCTGGCACAGCGCGTACTGCGCCATGTATCGCCGGCGTTCGTGGAAGACCCGCTGCGCGTGCTGCGGGTGGCTCGCTTCGCCGCGCGCCTGGATTTCAGGATAGCCGACGAGACGCTCGCGTTAATGCGCGACATCGGCGCATCGGGTGAATTGCAACACCTGGTGCCGGAGCGGGTCTGGCAGGAAACGGAACGCGCCCTGGCGGAACCCGATGCCGCGCGCTTTTTTGAAGTGCTGCGCAGCTGCGCTGCGCTGGATATCATCTTTCCGGAAATCGCCGCCCTGTTCGGCGTCCCGCAACCCGAGCAATATCATCCCGAAATCGACAGCGGCGTTCATACCCTGATGGTACTGCGGCAGGCCTGCCTGCTTTCCACCGACGCCGAGGTACGCTTTGCCGCGCTGACCCATGATCTGGGCAAGGGGACGACGCCGAAAACGGAGTGGCCGAGTCATCATGGGCACGAGGCGCGCGGCGTTGAATTGATTGAGGCGCTTTGCGTGCGCCTGCGCGTTCCCAAGCGCTTCCGGGACCTGGCGGTGCTGGTGGCCCGTTATCACCTGGACTGCCACCGCGCCGCGGAATTGCGGCCGGGCACCATGTTGGATCGCCTGGAGGCGGTGGATGCCTTTCGCCGGCCGCAACGCCTGGATCAGTTTCTGCTGGCGTGTGAAGCGGACGCGCGAGGGCGAAGCGGCCGCGAGGATCAACCCTATCCCCAGGCCGCCCTGTGGAAGAAAGCCCTTGCCGCGGCGCGCCAGGTCGACGCCTCTTCAGTCACGAAGGAAAACTTGAGCGGCGAGCAGATCGGCGCCACCATCCGCACCCTGCGCGCCAAGGCAATCAGGAAAAGCCTCAACGCCAGGGATTGAAGGCCGACCACGGCCGCCGAGGCCTACGGCCTGCACCACCAAAAGATGTTCTCGCCAAGGCGCCAAGATAGCTGAAGAACTTCGAGTTATGTCAATTCCTTTGCGTTTCAAATAAGCCTTGATTTTGAGACTGCTTTGCC
>CAZNWR010000093.1:3696-10578 GCA_964576645.1 uncultured Enterobacteriaceae bacterium
GCATCTTGGCGAGCGGATAAGGGGTCGAAGCGCATGCTTCGACCCCTCACACACAGAGCATTGCGGTATCCGGGTGACGGACCGTCAGCCGCAGGGACTTCCCGAGTCCCCACTTCGCCGCGGTCAGGGCACGGGCAGAAACACGGCGGACGCCATGTCCTGGAGTACTTTCCTGATAACCCTGTTGGTCTTACCCGCGATGATGATGGCCATTGCATCCTGCACTCCGATCAGTTTCCCGAACAGCCGCTCAAAGCTCAGATTTGAAGATTCGCCGGAGAGAGAATTGGTGTAGAGAAACGGTTCACCCCGGGCATTCAGGTCATGCCGAAGCTTCCAATCGGCGATCTCGATGTTCCTGGCGCTGTTGTACAGTTTTTGCGGATCTACCGTGTCCAGCACGTAGAACCGGGTGCGGTAGTTGTACGACGCCATAATCATGGAAGTCATGCCAACCATGAAGGCAAATACCCGGTCGCCCTTGAAATCCGGCTCCATTGACTCGCGGATGGCGACGGTTCCGTATTTGCCGTCCATGTCTCTGAACCGCCAGTCCTTGGTGCGTTCGAACAGCCTGGATATGTTCTCGGCCGCGTCTGGAAACGGCGACCTGCTCAGCTCCCTTGGATTGCGCTTGTAGAGCTTTTTCATAAGCAATTTCAGGTATCCGCGCTGCTGGCGCACGCCGATCTCCAGCACCTGATCGATGTCGGTTTTGCCCAGGGATTTCAGGGAAAACGGCCCGGCATCGGGTCCCTTCTGACGCGCTCCCGAATGTGCGCATCCGAACAGAAACAAAGCGAACCATAAAGGCAGGTACCGGGCAATGCCGCAACTACGGCCCGCGCGGTGCTCCCTCATAGGCGATGTCGCTGGTCCACGGGAGAAAATCCCGCCAGTGGCCCGGTCAGGCCGCGACCCAGGCACAGTGCCTTGATCCGTTCTCCCATTTCGCCCGGCAAAGTCAGCAACCGCACCTGCCGGGCCGTCTCCAGGCGCGTGCGATCGTCGGCGCCGGCGTACTTGGCCAACAGCGTTTCCAGCCCGCAGCCCAACAGGAATTGCGCCTGGTTTGTGAAGCCACAGAGCTCCAGGTCGGCCGCGGCACCCGCCTCGGCCAGGGCACTGAAATCCACGCACGCAGTAACATCCTGGAGGCCGGGGTAAAGAAAAGGATCCTCGTGAACCCGGTGCCGGTAGTAACAACGCAGCGTGCCCGACGTGCGTTGCGGGTGGTAATACTCATGCCGCGGATAACCGTAGTCCAGGCACAGCAACGCGCCCTGTTTCAGTACCCCGGCCATGGCCGCGACCCAGGGTTCCAGCCGGGTGTTCAACTCGGTGACGTAACCCGCCGGCAGGGGTTCCGGCAAACTCCGCAACAACGTCCCGGCCCGCGCCCGCAAGTCATCCCCCGCCGGCGCAGCCACCCAGCCGAAACCGTCCCCCTGTACCCGCACACACGACTCCATCGCTTCGCCTCCCCGGATCTCGATCCGGTGCACCGGCAACGCGTCAATGACTTCATTGGCGAGGATCACCCCGCGCAAGGGCGCTTCCGGCAGCGCGTTGAGCCAGCGGACCCGCTCCAGGTATCCCGCCGCACGCTGCTCCAGTAAGCTCTCCTGGCGCTGGCGCAGTTCCGCGCTGGTTTCCAGTATCAGGTACTGCTCCAGCGGTGCGCGCAAAGCGTCGAGCTCCGTGAGCAGATCCGCCGCCATGACGCCCGTACCGGCGCCCAGCTCCAGTATGACGCCGCCGCTCTGTGCCAGGATCTGCGCGCACTGGCGCGCAAGACAGCGCGAAAACAAGGGCGAAATCTCCGGCGCCGTTACGAAATCTCCCTCAGGTCCGAACTTCGCGCTGCCGGCGCTGTAATAGCCCAGTCCAGGCGCGTGCAGCACCAGCTCCATGTAACGCTCAAAGGTGATGGCTCCCCCCGCCTGATCGATCTCCGAACGCAACAACCCGCACAGCCGCCGGCTGTGCGCCAGGGCCTCCGGACCGGGTACGGGCAGCCCCCCTGCGCCGGGCGCATCCGCCCGGGAATCCGTCATTTGAATGCGGGAAGCGGACCTTCCACGAACCAGTGCTTCAGCTTGTCGTTGTACCACCACGTCTGCTTGAACGGTACCGTTTCCACGGTGGCGTAATCGGTATTGAAATATTCAATTTCACCGCTGACCTTGGCGCTGGTGGCATCCGGGTTCATCACCTTGTTTTCGACGCGGTAGTTCGTGATGCGGATTTTCTTCAGTTTGTCCTCGTCGATCCGGTGATGCGTGCCGTCGTGGTCCATCTGGAAAAGATCCGCATCCGAATAGCGGCCCCAGCGAAGCGCCTGGCCGTAAGCAACGACGGATTCGTCCAGCAGGCTGACGCGCCTGGATTGCATTTCCCCACAGCCGGAGGTCAGCGCACATACCAGCAAAAGGACGGTGAAAAATCGATTCATGGCTGCAACCCCGCGTTGTTATGTGGACACATTATCCAGAGGCCGGAATTCGATACGTTGCAGATCGCGACCTTCCCCCGCGAACCTGTGCCACATATCTTCGTACCGCTCGCCGGTTTCCGGATGCCGCAGATCGCCCGCGATCTCCGCCAACGGACAAAGAACAAATCCCAACTGCCTGATGTCGGAGCGTGGAATTTTCTGATCCCCGATTTCCACGACCAGGTCATCATACAGGAGCAAATCCAGGTCCAGCGTACGCGACGAGAACTTCGGCAAACCGGGCGTACGGCCGAACCGCACTTCCAGTTCCCGTAACAGGCCGGCCACTTCCCGGATTTCCAGGCCGCTTTCAAAACTGACAACGAGATTGAGAAAATTGTCGCCGTCAAAGCCGAAGGCCGGACTTTCGTAGACTGACGAAACGGTCAAATCACCGAAAATTTCCCGCAGCGCCAGCATGCCACCGCGGATATTGGTTTCAGGGTCGATGTTGCTCCCTACCCCCACGAAGATACGGGCCATCTCACGTCCGCGCGCCGCGTTCGACAACGACACCCACGTCGCGGACCCCTCGCACCACGCCGGGCTTGCCGATCCGCACCCGGCACCAGGGCGCGGCAAACTCCTCCTGCAGGATCGCGGCGATGCGTACTGCCAGCGTTTCCACCAGCTGGAACCGGCTGGCGCCCGCGAATCCGGCGATACGATCCACCATGGCGCGGTAATTCACCGTATCCTCGATTCGATCGTGTTCCGCCGCCTTTTCGGCGTCCGCGGCCACCTCGATATCCATGACGACGGCCTGGCGGCTTTTACGCTCCCATTCGTAGATACCGATAACGGTCTCTACGCGCAATTCCTTGATATATACGATGTCCACGGATCTTCAGAAGGGCCCCCGGTTGTTGTGGAAAGTTTACCCAATGCGCCGGAGGGTCGCATTATCCGTAAGCATCGCAGCCGGCGAAACGCTGCAAAATAACAAACGCCATGAACTTCCCGTCCCTTGACCGGCCACGGCTTTGCCAGTCCAATAGTGCGCATGCTTCTCTACGCATGCCTGGTGGTGCTGGGTTACCTGACCGGTTCCATTGCCAGCGCCATCATCGTGGCCCGTATGCTGGGCGCCGGCGATCCCCGCCGGGAAGGCTCCGGCAACCCCGGCGCCACCAATATTCTGCGCCTGCACGGCAAAACCGCCGGCGCGCTGACCCTGCTCGGCGATTTGCTCAAGGGCGCGCTCCCGGTGCTGCTGGCACACTGGCTGGGCGCGCCGCCCACGGTGATCATGCTTACCGGAGCGGCGGCTTTCCTCGGTCACCTTTTTCCGCTGTATTTTCGGTTCCGCGGCGGCAAGGGCGTAGCCACCCTTGTGGGCGTATTGTTGGGCACCCAGTGGACGCTGGCCGCGGCATTCGCCGGGAGCTGGCTGATCATGGCCGTGCTGTTTCGCTACTCATCCCTGGCGGCCGTAACCGCAGCCGCGCTGACACCGCTGTATGTGTGGCTGCTGGCGCCGGAGCCCGCCTATGTGATCGGGTTCGGTGTACTCGCCCTGCTGCTGATCTGGCGCCACCATTCCAATATTCGCCGGCTGCTGGACGGCAGCGAAAAGCAGTTCGGTACCCGCTAATCAGCCCCCCTCACCAGTGGCCAGCGGGGAAAAGCGCCGAACCCCAGCGGCTCTCCGGTTCCCTGTTGCAGGCCCATGGCCCCGGCCAGGGCAATCATGGCGCCGTTGTCCGTGCAGAATTCCGCCCTGGGGTAGAATACCTCGCCGCCACGGCCGGTCACCTTTTCCCGGAGCTGTGCGCGGAGTTGTGTGTTAGCACTCACTCCTCCTGAAGCTACCAGCCGGTGCAGCCCGGTTTTGTCCAGGGCGCGACAACACTTGATCACCAGGGTATCTACCACGGCCTCCACAAAGGCAAGCGCCAGATCGGCCCGGGTCTGATCGTCCAGGCGCACGCCGCGAACGCAGTTCACGACTGCCGTTTTCAGTCCGCTGAAACTGAAATCCAGGCCGGGCCTGTCCGTCATGGGGCGCGGAAACTCGAATCGTCCCGGTCGGCCCTGTTCCGCCAGTCTCGAAAGGGCGGCTCCGCCCGGATAGCCCAAGCCCAACAGATTGGCGGTTTTGTCGAAGGCTTCCCCCGCCGCGTCGTCCAGGGACTCCCCCAGAAGCACATAGTCACCGACCCCGTTCACCCGCACCAGTTGCGTGTGCCCGCCGGAGACCAGCAGCGCCACGAACGGGAACGCCGGCGCCGGGTCCTCCAGCATGGGCGCCAGCAGATGGGCTTCCATGTGATGGACGGCCACGGCCGGAACACCCCAGGCGTAAGCCAGGCTGCGCCCGGTTGCCACTCCCACCAGCAGGGCCCCGACCAGACCGGGGCCCGCGGTATAGGCCACGGCATTCAGGTCCCTGGGGCCACTGCCCGACCGCTCCAGCACCTCCCGCACCAGTGGCAGCAACCGCTGCACGTGATCCCGCGAGGCCAGTTCCGGCACAACGCCGCCATAATCCCGGTGCAGCGCCGCCTGGCTGTGTAGCGCGTGCGCCAGCAGACCGGCCCGGGTGTCGAATACCGCCACCCCGGTCTCGTCACAGGAAGTTTCTATGCCCAAAACGCGCATTGTTTTACCCGGTTTCGTCCTGGTTTTGACCGATTGATCTTGCAATTGAAGCCGTTACCACTACAATTTCCCCCCTTTTTACGAGTCAGCCAGCATATTTAAGGAATTCAAGGTTCATGCCTTCGGTTAAAGTAAGAGAAAACGAGCCCTTCGACATCGCCCTGCGCCGCTTCAAGCGCTCCTGCGAAAAAGCCGGCATCCTCGCCGAGGTTCACCGGCGCGAATTCTACGAGAAACCCACCCAGGTTCGGAAACGCAAGGCCGCCGCCGCCGTCAAGCGCCACCAGAAGCGCCTGTACAAGGAGCAGATGCGGCACACCCGCCAGTACTGATCCACCCGCCCCGAGTTCGCTGCGCAGGCGTTTGGCACAATGCCCGGAAAAGCGGTATGCCGGGTATTCGCGAAGCGTCATCTGGAGCGCGCGATACAGGGACGGGTAAAGCACGCGGAAGTGATTCGAGCCGCACCAAGGATGTACGGCGAGATTAAGCGGAGTGGATACCCGGCGTACCGTCCTAAGTCAGTATAGCTGGCAGGCATCAGAAGTTTCACTGCGACCATGTCCGAACTGAAACAACGCATCAACGACGACGTCAAGACCGCCATGCGCGCCCGCGACAAGGAGCGCCTGGACACGCTGCGCCTGATCCTGGCGGCCATGAAACAGCGTGAAGTGGACGAGCGCATCCAACTGGATGACGCCGCCATACTGGCCGTGCTGGACAAAATGGCCCGCCAGCACCGTGACTCCATTGAGCAGTTCCAACAGGCGGGCCGGCAGGACCTGGTGGACCGGGAAACGAAACAACTGGAAGTGGTCCTCGGCTACCTGCCGCAGCCCATGAGCGAAGAGGAGATCGCCCAGGCGATCGCCGCTGCCATAGAGGAAACCGGCGCCACCACTATCAAGGACATGGGTCGGGTGATGGCGCTGCTCAAACCCAGGCTGCAGGGCCGGGCGGACCTGTCGGCGGTAAGCGCCCAGGTAAAGTCGCGCCTGGGTCAGCCGGGCGGCAACTGACACCGGCATAAAGGCACCACGCCGGTCCTGGGTGCCTGGTCTCCGTGGCCTTCGCGGCTTACTGGCGGCGCGACTATACTTCTCCCACCATGGCCGGACGCATCCCTAGAAAGTTTATAGACGATCTGCTGGCGCGCACGGACATCGTCGACGTCATCGACGGCTACGTGCCGCTGCGCCGGGGCGGCAAGAACCATCTGGCCCTGTGCCCGTTTCACGACGAAAAGACGCCGTCGTTCACGGTCAGCCAGGAAAAGCAGTTTTTCCACTGCTTCGGCTGCGGCGCCAATGGAACCGTGATCACCTTCCTGATGGAATTCAACAACCTGGGCTTCGTGGAAGCGGTAGAAGAACTGGCGCGCCGGGCGGGCCTGGAAGTGCCCCGCGAGGGAGGCACGGAAACCGCCGTGGGCGGTCAGTCGACAGAACTCTACGAACTCCTGGAAATGGTGGTCGGTTTCTATCGCCGGCAACTGAAGGAACACCCGAGTTCAAAACGCGCCGTTGACTACCTGAAAGGGCGCGGCCTGAGCGGGGAGATCGCGGGGCGCTTCGAACTGGGCTACGCGCCGGCCGGCTGGGATGCGTTGATCAAAACCATGGGCCAGTCGGCGGGCGCGCGCGAGCGGCTGGCCCGGGCCGGCATGATCACCCGGCGCGATACCGGTGATTATTACGATCGCTTTCGGGACCGGATCATGTTCCCGATACGCGACGGGCGCGGCCGCGCCATCGGCTTTGGCGGACGCATCCTGGACCAAG
>CAZNWR010000094.1:0-10417 GCA_964576645.1 uncultured Enterobacteriaceae bacterium
CCCTGGTGGCACGTGACCCTGTCCGGACGCTGGAACCAGGCCAATGTGGATACCGCCGATCGCAGCGGCTTCAACAGTGCCATCAACGGTAAGAATCACTATAGCCGTTTCAATCCCTCGGCGGGTTTTACCCTTGATCCGTTCGCCGCGCTGGGCATGACCCCGCCGATGAAGAAACTGACGTTCTACTTCAATTACGACGAAGGTTTTCGTGCCCCGTCGCCCCTTGAAACGACCTGCGACGATCCCACGTCCCCCTGCGCCCTGCCCAACTCCGTGGTCGGCGATCCCCCGGGCGCGCTGAAGCCCGTGGTCGCCAGGACCTGGGCGTCCGGACTCCGCGGCGCGCTCAACGACGGGATTACCTGGAACGCCAGCGTCTACCGGACCGACCTCTACCACGACATCCTGTTCGTCACTGCGCCGTCCGCCCGGACTGTTGGCTTTTTCCAGAATGCCGGGACTACCCGGCGCCAGGGGGTTGAGTTGAGCGTACGCGGCCACGGGCGGAAACTGGATTGGTACGCCAACTACAGTTTCATAGACGCCACTTACCAGAGCGCCGTCACGCTGCAGAATTCAATCGGACCGGAGAACGTCAGGCCGGGCGACCGGATCCCGAGCATTCCCCAGAATACCGTGAAGGCCGGATTGGAGTATGAGCTGTTACCGGGCTGGCGCCTGGGCGGCAACCTGCTGTACGCCTCGTCGCAATATGTGCGCGGTGACGATACCAATCACCTGCCGCAGGTGCCGGAATATGCCGTGATGAACCTGGACACGAGTTATCGGCTCAGCAAACGCTTCACCCTGTTCGGCGCGGTCGATAACGTATTCAACTCGCACTACTATTCCTTCGGCCTGGTGAACACCAACTACTTTACCGGCAAGAACGAGCGTTTCCTTGGCCCCGGCGCCCCCATTACCGGCTGGGCGGGGATTCGGTATTCGTTTTAACGAGCAACAGGGGTCGAAGCATGCGCTTCGACCCCTTACTTCTGCAGCCGCGCGGCGTCATTGAGGGACCAGTCGTAATGCGAGTAGCACAACGGTTCCTTGCCGGCGGTTATGCGGTCGCGCGCCGCGGCATCATCGCTAAGTAGATCCGCATAGTGGGCCAGGTATGCCCGGACCGAGGTGATTGGCGCTACGGTATTATCGAAATTACGCCAGCCGCGCTCCCAGTCCTTTTCAGACCAGTCGAATATCTTCGATACTTCCAGGCAATCCTTGCGCCGGTTGTAGCGGTTGCGGCTTCGGTCGGACAGAAACCGGCGCGCCTGGTCGTCGAGTTGCGCGTTGAGCCGAGCGGCCACGTAGGCCTCGGGGCGCAGCATGGGACAGCCGATGGATGCGCAGTTGATGGCGAAGTGGATGCGCACGTCGTCGAAGGCGCCGGGCTTTCTGAGCATATCGTTTTCTATGTCATCCAGCGACGTTGCATGGTCCAGCAGGGTGAAGAACCGGTCCTTGAAGGGGTTGCCGAAAAACCTGCCGAAGTCCCAAATGGACTGTATGTGCGGATAGCGCATCAGTACCTTGTCGATGACAAAAGCGTTATAGGCATTGATGAGAAACGCCATGCGCTGAGGTTTGGACCAACCCTGAAACCGGGCGCGGCTGACCTTCTGTAATGATTCCAGGAAGGCGTCGAAAGGCGCCCGCTGTTTCGCCAGTTGGGCGTAGCGGACGCGCGAGGCATGGCCGTGATCGACCACCACTACGTATTCATGCAGCAGTGCATTCCATGTCCCGTAGTTCTGGTCGAACCGTGGCGTTGCCGGCCAGGCGCAGGAAAGCGTTGAATATGCGAGCAGTACCGTTGTCAGTACGGCTGCGGGAAGTTTGGGCTGTAAGGTCACGTTTTATCGGTTGCTGCCGGGCTGGAAAGCAAGATAGCGGTTGCGCGTCCTGAAACACCGGGCGTTGCGGTATCCGGGTTCCGGACACGCTGTGAATACATCCCTGTACGCTCGACCGCCGCGTCCCTGCGGCTCACGGTCCGGAACCCGGATACCGCAACGCCATTAACCGTATGTATCACGTTTACGAACTCGTATATAACGTGTGGTTCATCGACCCACGATGCGAAACCGCTTCTGTATAAGGTAAGGGTCATCGAAGTGCCGCTGGCCGAGAAACGCCGTGTCACGCGTACCGGGCTGGCGCATGGTGCCGGCGCTGGGTACGCCCATGGGCCAGAATAAGAGGCGTTCCGGACGCTGGGTGCCGGCTATCAGGCCGTCGGGGCCGAACACGCTGCGGGTGCCGCCGCCCGGCAGCGGCAGGGTGAGCAACGAACTTTCCGGTTCGATCCTGTACTGCGCCTGATGCGCTTCCTGCGGCGGTGGCGTAGCCGCGGCGATGCCGCTCAAATAATGGGTGCGCGAGGCGACATAGATCAGGATCCTTTGGTGCGCTCCGGGAGTGGGTGCCGGTGCCGGACTGAAGGCCCACTCGTCACCGGTTTTCGGCGGCGGCCGGGCCGTTACCCTGGGTGTTGGGAAGAACATGTGGTAACAGCCGCAGGGATGCACTGAATCGTATACCAGTGGTTTGCCTCGGGGCCCCAGCGTAACGCGGAACACAATGCCGTCCAGTTTGCCGGCCAGGATATCCAGCGCCGACTGGCGCGGACGTTCCGGGAACCACGCCGTATAAACCAGTTGCAGGAGTGTAGTGTCGCCGTAGCGCGTATATGCGATCCGGCCGTACACGGTGGGGCGCGCGGTGCGCACCTGAGGGACGGCGGCGTCGCCCCAGTACAATGCGCCGATGCGGTCGTAGTTACGGGTGGACTGTACCTGGATAAGGGGGGCGAAAGTCGACAGGAGAAGGTCGCGTTGCCGCGGTCCGATATCAGGAATACCCAAAGGGCGTCGGCCGCCCCGTGCGATGATTGCCGCGACCTGGTCCTGGCTCAGGACAGGCGATGGCGCCGGCGCGTACAGGGCGGTTCCCGCATCCGGCGCGCCATCGCTGGCGAAGTGTTTGAATGCCCGCACCGTGTCGGCGTGCCAGGCTTTGACTCCCTGCGCAAATGGAATACGCATGAGCGGGTATAAGCCCAGCGTCCGCGCGACCAGGTTGTACCCATCCGGCACCGCGGCGACCCGGATCAGGCGTGCTCGCGCCGCCGGGTCGGCCAGGTCGTGATCTTCAAGCCGCGCCGTGCAGACCTCCGTGCGCCGGATGGCATCCTGGCGCGAGTCCACGTGCAGGGACGCCAGGGCGGAATCGGGTAGATTCTGCAGTTCGATCGCACGCGCGGCTCGGTCCAGCCGGCGCGCCCGGGCAACCCAGGCATGGAGCAAGGCCGGGTTGTCCGCGGATTGCTGCACAAACGATCCGGTAAATCGATCCAGGCGCAGGTACGGGAAACCCGGCACGCGCCACGGTTGTGCGTCGCGCACACCGGCACGGCCGACAACGGCATCCACGCGCTGGATCCAGCTTGCGCACGTCTGCACCCGCGGCACCGCCGAGGCAAGATCGCCTCGCAGGGGCTGGTGAATCGTCGCGCATCCCCCCGCCGCCATGATGCCTATCAGGAGAATGGCGCGGCCGATCAACACTAAACTGGTGTTCGGAATTTCATTACGCTGCTGTGTGGACTCGACGCGGGACGGGGTCATGGTGTTGGAGCGACTAGCGCCAGGGATGGACGCGGGACCGGGCCAGGGATGGCCCATGGAGCGAAAACACCATGACCCCATCCGTCCATCTGGTTGCACTTTCTCATAGCTCACGTTCCAACGTCTTTCGTAGCGGAATCTGGAACAGTTGTTTGGTTTTGTCCGCCCGGCTTCCACAAATCACCTCGCCCGGGCGCAGCGCCGCTCGATTTCACGCACCATGCCCTCAAACTGCGCGCCGATACGCGACCGCACCAGCGCTGCGTCGATGTAGGCCGGCAGCCAGAATCCGGGTTGGATCGCGCCGCTCCAGGTGAGCAGCAGTGTCCCGTCCGGCTTGGGTGTGATTCGGTAACTGCCGTCCAGTTCCTTGAGGTCGCCGCTGACCGCGTGAACATCGATGCGAAACGGAGGATGTTCAGATGAAGCCAGTACCACGTTTATCGGGAAGGAAAGAAACAGAAACTTGGTTTCACCCTGTTCTTCCACGAATGCGGTGGCGCCGTTCCGCCTCAGTACGTGACTGTATCGCAGACCCGGTATGAATCGCCACAGGTCGGCGTAGTCCGTGAGCGTAGCCCATACCAGTCCGCGTGGTGCGCGAAGTCGTGCACGTGCATCCAGATGAACCGTCATGCCCCGACGCTCGGTTTTGACCGTGACTTTCGCCGCCGCATGAGCCGCCGGCATTTGAAGCAGGACCAACGCCAGCCAGGCAAGGCCGCGCGTGTAGATCGTAATTCCCGGCAACAGCCGGGTTAGCGTGACTGAGGAATCGTCCAAAAATAATGTTCCGGTGGCGGCGGTCCAGATCGAATCGTGCCTTCCTACTTTGAGCCTTCAGCCCTGGATCGGTAGTATGTCTGCTTCATCCCCGTCCGCGCCGGAGCCTGGCATGCGTTCCTCGAATTTCCGTTGGATCATAGTCGCACTGGTCTTCTTTATAACGGTTATCAATTACATTGACCGTTCCGCCATCTCCTACGCGATGTATGACATCACCAGGGAGTTCGGGTTCAACGCCAGTGATGCCGGCCTGATCCTCGGCGCCTTCGGTGCAGGTTATATGGTCACAACTTTTCTCGGCGGGATCTGGGCCGACCATTACGGCGCACATGTGACTCTGTTTGTCGCTTCCCTGCTCTGGTCACTGTCCATCGGTATGACCGGCCTGGCGACGGGATTCGTGATGCTCTATACGGCGCGCGTCGTACTGGGCGTGGCGGAAGGACCCAATTTTCCCGTTTTGAACCGGGCGGTGGCGGACTGGCTGTCCAGTCGCGAACGCGCCATTGCCCTGTCCAATTCGCTCATGGCCGTGCCGCTGTCGCTGGCGATCGGAGCGCCGGTGGTCAGCGAACTGGTCATCTGGTTGCACTGGCGCGGCATGTTCATTGTGCTGATGGTGGTGGGACTGGCCTGGGTGCCGCTCTGGTGGTTTCTGTTTCGGGATTTTCCCGAACACAGTCGATTCGTAACCGAAATTGAACTGAGACACATTCGCGATGGCGCCGAGGTAAACAGAAAGCAGGATGCCGGCGTCCGGCGTGCCCGTCGGCGCGCGGTTAAGGGTTTGTGGAAGTTCCTGTTTTCCAATCGCACCCTGCTGGCCAACGATTGGGCGTTCTTCGTGTTCGGTTACTTCCTGTTCTTTTTCATGACCTGGCTGCCCGGGTACCTGGAACAGGCCTATCACATGCGGCTCAAGGAGATCGGCCTGTTCTCCATCCTGCCATGGTCGACTGCGGCGCTGTTGCTGTGGGGCTTTGGCTACCTTTCCGATTATCTGCTGCGGCGCACCGGCAGCCTGCGCGTGGCGCGCTCTCATCCCATCTGGATCTCGCAGCTTCTTGCCGGGCTGTGCGTACTGCCCGTGGTGTTTACCCATAACCAGACTGTCGCCCTGGTATTTATTACCCTGGCGGTGGGCCTGAGCATGAGCGTAAACGCGGCCTTTTATGCCATTAACGTGGACGTGGCTCACGAACGATCCGGGACCGCCCTGGGCGTCATGGACACTTTTTTTGCCGTGGCCGGTCTGGTTGCGCCGGTGGTGACCGGGTGGTTGGTAGAGCGCAGCGGCAGTTTCAGATCCGCCTTCGCACTGCTGACCGTGCTGGCATTCTCATCGGTGCTTGCGGTATTGCTGTTCCATCGGCCGGACCAATCGGGAAAGCTCTCGGAAGCATGACGAACGAATAGGAAAAGATCGCGAATTGCCAGCTGTCAAGTCAGACCCGGCTGCCGTTATCCATGGTCACCAATTTCCTTCTGCGGTTGTTGAAATGCCGCATATCCACTTTGCTGCCTCCCCCCGCACTGATTGACATATATCAATGACCCAACCATCGGGTTGGTGTTTCAATTCGGCGCTGCGATCTAGATCCGGTAACAAATAAAGGAAGCATGAATGAGTCTTCTCGGGCTGCCTGACGCCGACGCCATAGCGCGCCATTTCCGCCGGGCACTGCTGGACAGTAAATGCAGTGAAGTACCCTATCGTCATTGGAACCTGGTGGATGTTCTTCCGGAGGAACTGTGTCTGCATATCATAGGTTTGCCGATAGCGCCTCTGGTCATTGACGATTGCAAGGGAGTTCGGGACGTGGACAACAGTCTGCGAACGTTCGTTACCCGGTCCATGCAAAGAGCTTTTGAACCATTTGCCCGTCTTGCCCAGGCGCTGCAGCGTCCCGAGGTAGCGGCGCTTTGCGCCACGACCTGCGGTTTCGACGCCGAAGGCAGTTTTCTTCGCATGGAATATATTCAGGATATCGATGGCGCCTGGCTGAAACCGCACCACGACGTTCCCGAGAAATTGCTTTCCATGGTTATCTACCTGTGCACGGGTCCGGATGCCGGGGATTGGGGTACGGATATCTACGATAATGAACGCAAGTGGTTTGCCCGCACGTCTGCAGCCTTCAATACGGCAGCCATCTTCATACCCGGAGAAAACACCTGGCACGGTTTTGAGAAGCGGCGCCTGGTCGGCATACGCCGATTGTTTGAGATCAACTACGTGCACCGGAATTGGCGCGACAAGGATCAGGTGTGCTTCCCGGACAATCCGATCCGTCTGGGCCGGGAGTAGACTGTGGAACGCGCGAACGGGAACGAATGGTTTAAGACATCCAGTTTCACGACCTGTCGTGGCGCTGAGCATTTCATTACCGTAGGTACGCCGGGCGGGTTGGATCTGGATGATGAACTCCGGTTTCTGCAGGCTCGCTATACAGAGGCGCGCCGCTCTCTGGGGTTGCGGCCGGAGTCGGCCGTATTCCGCCGGGTCTTCGTCAGCGACAGCCTCAATCAGGCCGAGGCCGTAAAAGGAAGTTCATTGATGGGGGACGAAGACGACGGTCCAGTTGCCGTGTCGGTAATAGAGCAACCGCCGTTGCCGGCTGGCAAGGTGGTGCTGCTCGCCTATCACGTGGACGGAGCGGAGTCGACAGTCAAACAGCGCCTGGCGCCGCATCACCTGCTTGTCCAGCGACATGGTCGGCGGTACCTGTGGAGTACCGGTCTTTGCGTGGGCGCTCATGACAGCCTGGTGCCGCCGGCAGAGCAGACCCGCGGCGTTTTCGACGACCTGATCACTTCGCTGGCCGGGGAGGGCGGCACCCTTCGTGACAACTGCCTGCGCACCTGGATTTACGTGAAGGACATTAACCTCTTCTATAAGGACATGGCCGACAGTCGCCGCCAGCTATTTTCTGATCAGGGCATGACGGCCGACCGGCCGAGTATCGCCAGCACCGGTATCGGCGGCGCGTGCGCGCACCGCTATGATCTGGTAATGCTGGATGCGTATTCAGCCTTGGACCTCGTACCCGGACAGGTGAGCCATCTCAACGACTTCGAGAAAATGTGCGCGACCACCAGATACAACGTAACCTTCGAACGTGGAACGCGTATCGCCTATTCGGATCGCGCTCACCTGCTTATCTCAGGAACCGCGAGCATCGATGGCGCCGGGCAGGTTGTACACCGGGGCCAGGTGCTCAGGCAGCTGGAACACGCACTGGAGAACGTCGAAAGTCTGTTGAGGGCAGGTAAGGCTGGTCTGGACGATGTGATGTACTTGATCGTTTACCTTCGGGACCCGGCCGATTATGCGCGTGTGGTCGACTCGATTCGGGAACGGTTCCCCGGGCTGCCGGTCATCGCGGTCCAGGCTCCGGTGTGCCGGCCGGAATGGTTGGTTGAGGTTGAGTGCATGGCTATCACCTCCAACCAGGCGCCCGCCTTGCCGGCGTTCTAAATTAAGTGTTCCGAATGCCGCTATAGCTGCTGTGTAGGCAGGACACAGGATGGGGTCGCTGTAGGCGACACCTGTATCGCCGGCGGGATTACCGCGCCGGTTTGACGAACCGCAATGTCATGCGGTCGCTTTCCCCGATAGCTTTATAGCGCCGTTTCTGCGTCTTGGTGTCGTGCGAGAGATCCGGAGGCAGGTGGTGCACGTTAACGGTGAGCGGATCTTTCGGATTGGCGTTCAACTGCGACGTCGCCGCAAGTTGGAACCCGGTTTGCAGCCCCAGGTTAATCACAAAATCTTCGGGCAGGCGATGGAGTTTCTTTGCACTTTGTTTCGGCTCCGCGTACGGCAGCGCGCGGTGCACTACCATGCCGAATACGCCGCCGGGTTTGAGAACGGTATAGGCGGCCTGAAACACCTGGGCAAGGGCCCCGCCAATTTCCCAGTCATGCAGATTGCGGAAAGTAAGCACCATGTCCACTGAGTCGGGCGGACCGAGGTCCAATTGCTTGGGTGGCGCGAACGGCACCGTCTTAACCTCCGAATAAAGCGCCGGGCTCGCCTGAAGTTTCTTCATGAACGCATCGCGCATCTTTCCCATGAAGCCTGTTGCCGATGCCGGCGGGATTGCCTCGATGAGTTGACCCCGGCCTTTCAGGTACGGCGCCAGGATCTCGGTCCACCAGCCGCCGCCCGGATCGAGCTCCAGCACGGTCATGTTCGGCTTGAGTCCGAAGAATTCCAGCGCCTGCTGCGGGTGCCGGTAGCGGTCGCGTTGAACGTACTTCGGTGTGCGCCAATTGCCGTTAACGGCCTGGGCGAGCGTGGGGTCGGCCGGTACGGCCATGTCGCCGGCGGATGCGGCCGGCGCCGCCAGTACGACCAGGGTCATTGCTGCCAGGAACAATACGCTGCGCATAATCTGCCTCATTATTTTTTCAGAGAGTCATTAAGTTGTTGCGCCAGCTCGCTTCCCGAAATCCGCCTCAGGCGAGTTGGTGCTGGTCCAGCGGCAGGGAACGGATGCGCTTGCCGGTCAGGGTGAACAGTGCGTTGCATACTGCTGGAGCGATAGGCGGTGTGCCGACCTCGCCGATACCGCCCAGGGCCGCGCCGCTGTTGACAATGCGTACCTCTACTTCCGGCATTTCCTGTGCCGTGAGAATGGGATAATCGTCGAAATTGTGTTTGGTGGCTCGTCCGCCGCTCATGGTGACCTGCTCGTGCAGGGCGGCGGACAGTCCGAAGGCGACGGCGCTTTCGATCTGCATGGTCAGAATCATTGGGTTGACGGCAAAGCCGCAGTCCACGGCGGCCCACACCCGGTGAACCTGCACCATACCGCTGTCGTTCAGGGAGACCTCGGCAATCTCACCGACAATGGAACCGAAGGATCGGTGCAGTGCGACGCCCATGGCGTGGTTGCGGCCATCGCCCGCGCGCCAGCGCTTGCCGCGCCAGCCGGCCATGTCTGCGACCGTGTCCAGGATCTTGTGGAAACGCGGCGCCGCGCCCAGCATGCCGCGCCGGAACTCCACCGGATCGCGGCCCGCAGCGTGCGCCAGTTCGTCCATGAACGATTCTTTGAAAAAGGCGTTCTGGGAGTTGCCCACCGAGCGCCAGTAACCAAGGGGGGCCGGCGATTTATCCAATACGTAGTCACAGCGCCAGTTGGGGACGCTGTAGGGCTGCTTTATGGCCCCCTCAACCACGGATTGATCCACTGCATTGGGATGTTTGGGATCCGGGAATAATTGGCGATCAGGGCCGTCTCCGACGGTGGTAATGTGCACGGCGACGGCGTCGCCGCGGTCGTCGATGCCGCCGCGGTAGCGCGCCGCGGTCATGGGTCGGTAGAAGTCGTGCTGCATGTCCTCCTCGCGCGTCCAAACGACCTTGATAGGCTTGCCGGGATGCTTTGCGGCGAGGGTAACCGCCTGCTTTGCGAAGTCCATGACGAAGCGGCGCCCGAAGCCGCCGCCAAGGTAGGGCGTGTGAACCTCGATGGCGCGCGCGGGCAGCTTGGTTACCGCGGTGGCTGCCTCGACCACCGCATCCACGGACTGGTTCGGCGCCCATACCACGCAACGTCCGCCGTCAACCAGCGCCGCGCAGTTCATGGGTTCCATGGTCGCGTGCGCCAAGTAGGGCGCAAGGTAGTCCGCTGCGATCTGTTTGGACGCGTTTTTTAGGACCTTTTCCGCATCGCCCTTGTTCTGGGCCGGGGTACCGGCATCGTCCAGCCTGGACTCCAGTTTCTTTCGGTATGCTTCAGTGCTGAAGTTTGGATACGGCGCCTTGCCGAATTGCACGGCAAGTGCGTCAACCGCCTTTTTCGCGTGCCAGAAGTTATCCGCCACCACGGCAACACCGTTGGGGATATCGTCCACCGATACCACGCCGCGCATGCCGGACACACTGGATTTATCTACCTTGACCGGTTGCCCAAGGAATTGCGGTGACTGGTGTACCACCGCCGTGAGCGCGCCCTTTTCGTGAAAATCAATGCCGAACTCCGCCT
>CAZNWR010000095.1:0-4441 GCA_964576645.1 uncultured Enterobacteriaceae bacterium
CCCGGCCTGACGTTTACCAACACCGGTCCCGGTGAGAAGCGGTACATCATCCGGGGCATTCAGTCTGCGGGTCAGCAACAGGTGGCGGTTTATTACGACGAAGTGGCTATTCCCGGGGTCCAGAGCTCCACATCAGATTCGGGATCGCAGACCACGGACCTGGTCCTGTATGACATGAATCGCATTGAGGTACTGCGCGGCCCGCAGGGCACGACTTACGGGGCCAACTCGCAAACCGGCACGGTACGTTTCATTATGAACAAGCCGAACCTGGACAGGTTTGAGGCCTCGATGCAGGGAGACACATCATCCACGGACCACGCCAGCGACATCAATTTCGGTGGTTATGTAATGGGTAATTTCCCGATATTGAAGGACCAGCTCGCCGTGCGTCTCGTCGGATACCATAAGGAACAAGCCGGATACGTAAATAATGTCCGGTTGAACCAGAAAGGCATCAATTCCGACGTTACATCGGGAATTCGCGCCATGTTGCGCTACAGGCCCATGTCGAACCTGACCTTCGATGCCATGGTATGGGCCCAGGATGGGGATAGCGGTGGATCGCCCCGTTACCAACCCTTCAACACCTTCGGTCCAGGCAGCAAAGATAGCGTTAATCCATTGGCCTACTTCCATACCGGTAAGTTCCGGGTCGGCGATTACACCAAAACCAACAAGCCGGACCGGCAGCAGATCTATTCATTGACGATGAACTGGGATCTCGGACCCGCGGCGGTTACGGCAACGGGTTCGTACTATCATCGCTATTTTGGCTACAAGTTCGATTCATCCTGGATTTTGTTTTCGCTGGGCATTAATCCCAATGGAACGATAGATAATCCGTCCAATCCGGATCCTTCCCTAGGCCGTCCCGACCTGTTTCCGGCGCTGACCGATCAGGCCCAGTCTCTGGATCAGACCATGTTTGAAGCGCGTATCCATTCCACCTGGGATAAGCGCTGGAATTATCTGGCGGGCGCATTTGTCCGCAAACGTAAGAGTGACTTTCAAAGTTTCGTGCCGGTAGTGAATTCCAATGGGGAAACCTATGATCCGGGTTTGCCATACTATCCGCCCCCGGCGGTCGGCGCGGGTATACCAGGATGCCAGCCCTGTGTGTTCGCCCGTACGGACAGCAAGGACATCAAGGAATACGCACTGTTCGGGGAGCTGAGTTACAAGCTCACCGACACCATTGAGTTGCTTGCAGGATTGCGCTGGTTCAAGGTGGATCAGTCCGAGATTGGTCAGACGGTGTTTCCGTTCGCCCTGTTTCCGCCCAATCCTTCACTGCCGAACACGCAAAGCGCATCGGAAAGCAAGCTGATCAAAAAATTCCAGATCAGTTACAAGCCCACTCGAAATTATACATTCTACTTCGTTGCTTCCGAGGGATTCCGCCTGGGCGGCACCAATAACCAGGGCGTGGTGGCGATTCCCGCGCTGTATGGATCGGACAAGTTGTGGAACTACGAACTTGGCTGGAAGACAAGCTGGTTCAACGACCGCCTGACCGTGGACGGCTCAGTGTACAAGTTGTATTGGGATAACTTGCAGGTAAGTGCCTCTGATCCCACCGGTGCTTTCGGCTTCATCACCAACGCAGGCGCTGCCGAAGTCACCGGCCTGGAGCTGGAGGTCAATTCCTACCTCACCGATCACCTTCAGGCAGGCTTCGGGTTGAGTTGGCTGCCGCAGAAGGAGTTGACACAGGACCAGATCAAAACCGTGGATATCGGCGGCACCCAGGTGACGCTGTTTGCGCCTGGCCGCAAGGGCGACCAGATTCCACGCATTCCGGAAATCCAGCTCAACGGCTCGGTTCAATACAACTATGATCTGCAGCCTCTTCCCGAGTGGCAGGGATGGCTTCGGGCGGACTGGTCCTACCGGAGCTCGTCGCATACTGAATTGCAGTCGTTCGCGGCGGGTAACGCCAATGATCGGACGCAAAAGGGGTACGGGCTAGTGAATCTGCGAGCCGGGTTTGACAATGCCGCCTGGAAAACGGAAATAGCCTTGTACATCGATAACGTCGCGGACGAACAGGGCGACGTCTTCATCCAGGCCAACAGCGGTGAGCCGACTTACAAGATAACGAACAGACCACGTACGATCGGCATCCAGTTCAGCAAAAAATTCTGATTCCCCCCCAGGCCGGCTGCTGTTCGCCGGTGCCGGCCGGTGCCTGAGCGTACCGGCCGGCACTGGCGATGCCGGCACTGCTTTTTGCGGTACCGGCTGAACTGGGCGAGGCCGGGTTAGCTTCCCCTTCTAGATACCATCGTTGCCATGATCACTCTCGCGTGGCGGCCTTCGACTCCACGCAGCTTTTCACGGACAGGGCATTGTCCGGTGTTCCAATCACATGGCTGGGCGGACCGTATAAAAAAAACGCCCACCGGAGGGTGGGCGTTGCAGGGATCGTAACTTTGTCGATTTTACGTTTGCCTTAATACTTCCAGCTTATGGTGGCGCCGTAGGTGCGCGGCCGCGCCGCCACAATGGCCATGGGATCCTGGAAGGTGGCAATGCCGTCATACACGGCCAGCTCGTTGGACAGGTTCTTCACATACGCACCGACACTGAAGTGCTTGTTCAACTGGAGGTTGGCGTAGAGGTTGAACAGTGCGTAGGCATTGAGCTTGATGTTGAACGGGCTGGAAGGGCGGAACTCCGTGTTGGTTTTGCCCCGGTAGGTCACGTCGGCCGTAAGCGCCAGCGGCTTGCCTGCCAGGTGAGTGTCATACTCTCCCGACAGGTAAAACTGGAACTGCGGGACATTGGGCATGTTGTCGCCCTTCTTGCCGACAATGACGTACGGTGACGCGCCTGGCAGCACCGGCTGGTCCTTGGACAGGCCCCGGTCGAAGAAATACGTACCCGTGAAGTCCACTTTCACGTCGTCCCGCGGCAGCCAGTTTATGGCCCATTCCATCCCGTTGATCTTGGCTTCTCCGCCATTGGTGGTGAACGGGATGTTGCCGGCGGGATCCCTGGGCTCTACCTGGATGTTGTTCCAGTCGATAAAGAACAGTGACGTGTTCAGTTGCAGCGTCCGGTTCAGGAACTGCGACTTCAAACCAAACTCCAGATTGCTGAGTTCGTCGGACTTATAGGTCGCGGGAATGCCGGGTGCGAACGGTTGGTTGGCATTGTTGATGCCCCCTACGCGGAAGCCTTCGGAGTAGAGGCCGTAAACCATCACGTCATCACGGATCTTGTATGACAGGCTGACCTTGGGGCGTATGGTGCTGCCCTTGGTCTTGATAAGGCCGATGGCGTTGCCGTTGAAATTGGTTCCGATCACGGTTCCGGCTACGGGGCTGGTGGCGCCGCCGAAGGCATGGACGGTCTGCTGTATCGAGCTCAGGTGCGATTCAAAAGCCCGCAGCCCGACCAGCAGTTCCCACTTTTTCAGGAAATCGTAGGTGAGTTCTCCAAACACCGCCTTTTGCGTAATCTTGTCACTGCGATCGCGCGCGAAGAACATAGTCCCGCCCGCCGTCAGCGCATCGTTGGCGTTACTCTCATCCAACACGGCCGGCGCGTTACCCATACCGTCGGTTGTCGGCACGTCGTTATGCCAGCCGTTCTTGTCCTCCTGGTAATACAGTCCCGCCACGAAGTTGAGCGGCCCGCTAAGCTTGGAGGCAAAGCGTGCTTCCACCATGGTCGTACGATACGTCTGCGGCTCGATGGTGATACCGGGGATGGGGACGCCGAAGAAGGCCAGGATGGGCGTACTGTCGAACATGAAGCGGATGTGATGCCGGTAGTGGCTGGCCGCAATCGTCGCGGTGCCGAAATCGAAGGCATACGAAATTGTCGTGCCGTACAGTTGCACGTCATCGTCACGCGGGCTGTGGGTTATATCGGTATTGATGAAATTCTTCGAAGGCGTGATTGACGGGAGACCGGGAATGGATGCAAATCCCGGATTGCCCGGCAGGTTGGCGATGACCGCGGGCTCGTTCGGCCAGGCGGGCACGCCTTTCGCCGTAAACCTGGGCGATCCGCCGGTATTCAGCTTCTGGCGCAGGTAAAGCGCGTCCACGGTGAGCCGGTCGTTGGGCGTCCAGCGCAGCATGATGCGTCCGCCGTCCGTTGTCGCCGTGTTGATGTCTTTGGCGTTGCCATTGAAGGTGGTTGGGCTGGTTTGCAGCCGCGGCTGATCGATCCAGCCGGAGTTGTCCGTACGGTAGCCCACAAAGCGCAGGGCCAACTGATCCTTGATCAATGGCAGGTTGACCGCGCCGTTGACGGTGTAATTGAATCCGCCGCCGTCCGTGCCGGAGAAATCGCTGTCGATGTAGGCGTCGAATGCATCCGTCTTCGGGGTGCGCGGAATAAAGCGGATGTTGCCCGCCATGGAGTTGGCGCCGTAAAGGGTGCCTTGCGGGCCATTAAGAACCTCCACCCGCTGGATATCCACCAG
>CAZNWR010000095.1:4451-10363 GCA_964576645.1 uncultured Enterobacteriaceae bacterium
GCCGCCGTCTTGATTGTCGATTGCCGTAATGACGTAGTTGCCGAAATAGGCACCAACCACGGATGGACCGTTGCCGTTGATGCCGCGGATAATATATTCGGCGTCGCCCGGCCCGAGGTCCTGGAAATTCAGGCCCGGCACGTGGCCCGCGAAGCCCGTGAAATCCCTGATGCCTTTGAGATCCAGGGACTGGCCGCTGATGGCGTTGACGGTACCGGCGATGGACTGCACATTCATTGCGCCGCGCTTGGTGGCTGTAACGACGATTTCTTCGAGTTGTGCGGCTTGCACTGACTGCGCAATCAACAGACAAGCAGTCAGCGCCGTTAACAGTGTTCTCAATTTGATTGATTTCATGTATGACTTACCCCCAAGTACCTGATCCGAGTCATGAAATGGCGTAAGTATTCAACAACTAAACAAAAATTGCCGAAATTTGATGCTGCGTTGTATGGGAAATGGGCTCAAGTACAAAAATAGGGCTCCCGGTCTAAAACACAGCACTGCAGTTCCGTTCTGCGGCTTAGCCACGCTTGATTGTCAGTGACTGTTCAAGTGTACTGAACGGCGAATCCCCTTACCCCTTCCACATGACCGTTAATAATGACTTCGCGGAACAGTTCCGCGCGCCCTCCCTGGACGAAATCAGGGAAATGCGTAAGCGCATCAGCCGGTACGTTGTTGAGACGCCGCTCTTGGAGCTGGCCACGGACGATGCCTGCATCTATTTGAAGCCGGAAAATCTGCAGCGGCTCGGCGCCTTCAAAATACGCCCGGCGTCGGCGTTGCTGAGTTCATTGGACCGCGGCGAGCTGGAAGCGGGGGTGCTGACGGCCAGTTCCGGAAATTTCGGGGCCGCCCTTGCTTGGATGGCTCGGGAACTGGGGGTGCCGGCCAGCGCCGTGGTGCCTAAAGACGCGCCGCAGGCCAAGCTCAGCCGCATGCGGGATTTCGGCGCACATATACATTATGTGTCTTACACGGAATGGTGGGACGTCATCGTCAACCGGGCTTGCCCGGGCTTGAACGGGCTTTACGTGGATGCGGTCTGCGACCGCCGTGCCATGGCCGGCAACGGCACTATCGGCCTGGAAATCCTCGAGCAGCTTCCGGAAGTGGACACCGTGCTTGTGCCGGTCGGCGGCGGTGGCCTCCTGTGCGGAATAGCGGCGGCGATCAAGGCGCTGAAACCGGATGTGCGAATCGTCGCCTGTGAATCAGAACTCGCTACTCCTTTATCAGCGGCCCTGGCCGCAGGCGGACCCGTTGAAGTACCGGTGCGTTCCGGATTCATCACCGGTTTGGGCGCACCCAGCGTTCTCCCCGGCATCTGGCCGTTACTGCGGAAATCGGTTTCGGAGTGCGACGTGGTTTCCCTGGATGATGTGACTGACGCCATCCGGTACGTGGCGGAGCGTGTTCACGTCATAGCGGAAGGTGCGGGCGCGGTATCGGTTGCGGCCGCCCGCAGTGGCAGGATAGAGGGAAGTAAGATCGTCTGTGTGGTCAGCGGCGGAAATATAGGCGCCCGGGATCTTGCAACGATTCTCGAAGGCGGTATCCCATCACCGGCGGCGGGGTAGGCTATATCCGCGAAGTGTTCAACCGGCGTTGGAGGTCATCGGCGTAACCGGTTCGCGTATCAACGTAGGTTCGCGCTCCGGATCGTAAGGTTCGGCAACGCAGATCCGGCCACGTCCACTGCGCTTGGCGTTATACAGCGCTACATCGCTGCGGCCCAGCCAAGATCTGACATCTTCCTCCCGGCCCAGTTCGGCCACACCGCAACTGATTGAAACCTTGCCGCCCTCGATTATGCGCACATCGGAAACCATGTCGGTGATCACCTGCGCCAAGCCGGCGGCCTGTTCCACGCGTGTGTCGGGAAGCAGAATGACGAATTCCTCGCCGCCCACGCGGAAGATTTCGTCCACCACCCTGATGCGGGCCTTGACCGTCTCTACCAGGATGCGGAGGACGCGGTCTCCCACCTGGTGGCCGTAGTTGTCGTTGATCGCCTTGAAGTGATCGATGTCGAACATGACCATCGAAGCGGGGTGCTCATGGCGATTGAATTGTTCCGCCAGCTTGCCGGTGCGCGTGTTGAAATAATGCCGGTTGTAGGCGCCGGTCAGGGCATCAGTGATCACCAGTTCCTCCAGACCCATGCGCTGCCTGTCGATGAGCAAGGCCAGCAGCCCGGCAAACACGCTGGTCAAGGCCAGGCTCCCGAGGACCGGCAAGGACGGATCCCAGGAGATCTGACTGATGACAATCGGTGCCAGCGCCAGCAGGAATACGCTATTCAGAATCACCGCGGTTCGACGCTCCAGCACGATGTGGAAGCCGAAAACCAGCGGATACGCCCAGTAGATCCCCAGGGTTCCGTACCAGAACACGGCGCAACAGTTAGCCGCGGCGATCAGCGACA
This sequence comes from uncultured Enterobacteriaceae bacterium, assembly GCA_964576645.1. Taxonomy (GTDB): domain Bacteria; phylum Pseudomonadota; class Gammaproteobacteria; order Eutrophobiales; family Eutrophobiaceae; genus CAZNWR01. Next base: position 6,883 of record CAZNWR010000095.1, read on the forward strand.
GCAGTAAGGGAGGATCGATGAGACCGTAACTTCGTCTGGTGGATCGGGCTATGGCCAGCCCCAACAGAAAAGCGGCGCTTGCGCTCAGAAGCCCCGGAATCAATTGCCCGCGAAAAAGGAATTGAGCGGCAAGCGGGACCATGAGCAGAATCGTCGTCAACCCGACGAACTGAAATATGCGGTTGGATAACCCTGGGCGGGTATGCGAGTGTTCCCCCCTCGCCGGATTCAACGCAGAGCCTCCATAGCCGTTGGCCGCTTGTATCTGTGGCCTTGATTGATACGGCCCCTCCTCCCCGGAGCGGCGCTAATCGAAACATTCTAGTACACCAAACAGCCGCGTGCACCGGCTTTTGTCGCGTAATTTACAGTAATTTCGGTGATAGATTTCTATCTGGTTGATTGGGCATGGGTTCCCCGTGCAAACCGTTGCCCGTGCCGGTCACACGGGCGTGCGGCTCAGGCCTGATGTAACATTGCCGATGCGAACCCACAACTGATAATGACCAAGAGGTCAAGGAGCTTTAATCATGGCCCAAGGCAAATTTCTTTCAGACATTAAAACGTTGCGGCAGCGCGCCAGGAAGCATATTGAGCGCGGCGCGGTGACCGAAGGCTACAAGGCCGATCGAAAAACCGTTATCAAGATCCTCAACGAGGCCCTGGCCACGGAGATCGTATGCGTGCTGCGCTACAGGCGGCACTATTTCATGGCGTCGGGCATCAATGCGCAAAGCGTCGCACAGGAATTTCTCCAGCATGCCAACGAGGAGCAGGCGCATGCGGACGAGATCGCCCAGCGCATTGTCCAGCTCGGCGGCGAACCCAACTTTTCCCCTGAAGGCCTGACCGACCGCAGTCACGCGGAATATGTCGAGGGAGATTCACTGATTGACATGATTAAAGAGGACCTCATTGCCGAGCGCATTGCCATAGACAGTTACCGGGAAATGGTGGCCTACCTGGGCAATGATGATTCGACCACGCGCCGTATGCTGGAAGGCATACTGGCGATGGAGGAAGAGCATGCGGACGACCTCGTCAGCCTGCTGGAGGAACTGGCACCTGCATGACCGGTGGCGGACTGCGCATGTCAGCGCGAATTTTTATCGCCACGATAAAAATTTTTCGTTTCACTTGGCGCCATCCTGATTCTATATAAGCCAACCAATGGCTACCGCAACAATCATCGCTCGCTGACGCCGGGATACCGGCGGCTTCAGCGCGGACCCTACGAGAGACCGGGCAGTGATCCCGATCAGGGGCGACGGTTGATGGCAAGGCGCGGATTACGCCGCCAGGTCGATTCCGATCCCCACAGCGATCGACATTCCGTGCTCACGAATGACGCCGAGCCGGTTGGCGCATTTGAGGAACCCGGCGACTTGAACAGTACCGCCGGTCTGTCAATGGCCTCCGACAGCCTTTCCGGGGAGGCGTCCATCCGCGACCCCCAGGCCACACCCGCATGGCGGCGCATCGAAGAGTACCGGGAGATGCGTGAATTAAACAGCCGGCTTCGGGACGAGGTCTACGGTGCCCATCCGGTAAGCTCGCTGTGGGACGATGAAGGGCCCTGATCGTACGCGGTCCGATGTTCAGATCCTGGACTTGAGCAGACGCTGAAGCTGCACGCTTTTGGTGGTTTCCACCAAGCCCGCCACATAAGCGTTGCGCTCAATCGGGGGCGCACCTTCTACATGGAAAAGGGCACCCGAGGAAAGCTCCTCCTTGATCATCCGCTCCGGAAAGTAACCCGATCCGCCGCAGTCGCGCAAAAGCTCCAGGGCGGTTCTTCCCAGCCCGATCCTGATCGTCGGGGGCTGAGCGCAGGGATACAACTGTGAATGGGCGGCGGCGAATGGGGCGCCCCAGTCGACGCAGATATAGTTCCGTTGCAAGGCCGACTCGGCGCTGAGGTGGGGGCGGGACGATGCCATCACGAACCGCAGCTTTATGGTTTTCATTACGTTGAGGGCGGGATCGGCGGGAGCTTCATAGAGAAACCCCAGATCCACGGTTCCTTCCCGAAGCCGGCGCAGCAGAACATCCGGAGCCAGCGCCTCGCACGACAGGGCGATTCCGCGCTGGCCGCGATAGATGGTGCGGAGCCACGGACTGACATGGAGATCCCAGAGGCTCGGCACGGCTCCGATGACGATCGGGATGCGTTCGTCATTGTGGTGCGCGATATCCATGCGCGCCCGATTCCAGTTGGTAAGAATATTCTCGGCATGGTGCCGCAGGCGATCACCAGCGGAGGTTGGCTGAATGTTATTTCTATCACGTGTAAACAAAGCCATGCCGACCTGTTCTTCCAGTTGGCGGATGCGCGCGCTGACGGCGGACTGCGTCACGCAAAGACTTTCAGCCGCCCGGCCGAAGTGTCGGCAGCGGTAGACTTCGAGAAACGTTTTCAGGAGTTCGGTGTCCACGTTTAATGTCGGCGCCGGAGCTCCCGGCACGGTCGAGCGCGAGTTTAACCGGATCGGCGGGGCAAAGCCCGGCCGCTGACCGAGCGCCGGCCGGCTCCCCGGGAAGTGCCGCTTCTGCGACCAAAATCACACCGGCTCGTGTCAATTTGAGACCTGTTCGGCTTTAATATTTAGTGTTATTAAGTCTATACTTACAACGAATATCTCGATTTAACATTAATAGTGTGATGAATTTGGCAAAATACCTTCGGTTGCTTGTTATCGCCAGTGCCGCGTTGCTTGCCGGTTGTTTGAACGCACCCTGGCTCAATGCCGACCGCGTGCCGGAGAAGCTGATAGTGCACCGGGACGGATCCATGGAGCTGGATCACAAACCCGTCTCTCCCAGTGACGTGGTGTTCTATCCGGACGGCTATGGCGGCGAAAAGGCCGCCGTGCGAGTACGGCTTGAACCGGTGCATCCGGATTTCTTCCGCGACACCATCGTCGTCGTGCGCAAGTAACCCGTCCGCCAAAATGCCGGCGAAGCGCATCGCGCTCACTCCGGCTTTCGATACTGTGCTTTCTCAAAAGCCACACTGACCTGCTAGCTTCGCGCTCGGCGCGATCAGTTCCTGGATGCTTTCTGTTCACGGCACGGGAGCGACCTTCCCGCGGTACCGCAGTTTCCCGAACCGTTTGAAGCCACTTTACAAAGTTCGTGCTCACGAGCTGTCCGTCGGTGACGAGGTGGATTTCACAGCCGGATTCAAGGCCAAAAAGCTTTTGCAATATGCGATTTATCGACTATTCTAATTCCAGACGTGCTTTGCACGGCACTCAATTCGTGCATTCGAAACTGTTCAAATGCGAAATTCAGGACACCCTGGTGTCGTAATCTATCTTTAAGGAATTATAGGGGGAGGGGCTGATGAGCAGCATTAGTGGTACGGTAAAATGGTTTAATAATGCAAAGGGGTACGGGTTTATTGAACCGGAGGGTGGAGGTGATGACGTGTTCGTACATTACTCCGCCATCAAGGCCGAGGGCTACCGGACATTGAGTG
>CAZNWR010000096.1:0-1871 GCA_964576645.1 uncultured Enterobacteriaceae bacterium
CTTCTCATCCTGACCTGGGATGAATCGGACACCCTGCACGGCAACCACATCGCCACGATTCTGATGGGCTCGCTGGGCTCGGTTCGACGCGGATTTGTCAGTGAAATACCGTATGATCACTACAGCACGGCGCGCACCATCGAGGAAGCGCTGGGGCTGCCCGGATTGACAGCCAATGACCGCTACGCCCGGCCCATAAACGACGCCTTTACCCATGAACGTCCTGGCCATTGAAACCGCCACCGAAGCCTGTTCTGCCGCGCTTTCAACCGGCGGCCGCATAACGGAGAGGTACCAGGTGGCGCCGCGCCGGCACGCGGAACTGATCCTGCCCATGGTGGATGAACTTCTGCGCGAGGCCGGGTTGAAGCTGGCCGATCTGGACGGCCTGGCCTTCGGGCGCGGGCCCGGGGCCTTCACCGGCGTGAGAATCGCCACCGGCGTGATGCAGGGTCTCGCATTCGGCGCGGACAGGCCGGTAGTCGGCGTTTCCACGCTGGCGGCGCTGGCCCAGGGCGCCGCCGCCGACTGTGATCACATTCTTTCGGCCGTGGATGCGCGCATGGGGGAAGTGTACTGGGGTGCGTTCCAGGTCAACGGCCAGGGGCTGGTACGAGCGTGCGGGAACGAACTGGTATGCGCTCCAAGTGAGGTGGAAACCCCCGCCGAAAGCGTATCCTGGCACGGGGTCGGCACCGGCTGGGGCGCGTATGAGGCAGCGCTCAGGGAAGCCATGGATAATCGGGTCGGGGAGATCGATGCGACGCGCCTCCCCCGCGCCAGGGATGTGCTGGTACTGGCGTTGCCGGAATTTCATGCCGGCCGCGGCGTGCCTGCCGAACAGGCTCTGCCCGTCTACCTCCGGGACAAGGTGACGGGATAAACACGGCCGCCGGGGTTACGGTATCCGAATGCCGGACACGCTGTAAATACGTCCATGTACGCTCGATCGCCGCATCCCTGCGGCTCACGGTCCGGCATTCGGATACCGCAGCACCGTTTACACCCGGCTTCGGAACATCTGTTTCGGAAAGGGTGGAGTCAGGGCTCGGAAAGCGCTGAATCAGGGAGGAGGTAGACCGCACTATGCGATCGGCTGGTCTGATTCAACACCAGCAATCCCCTCACCCTGACTCCATAAAGTGTCATCCTGGAACAACAGAGCCGGCGCCAGCCGGCGGCGGCAGTTCCAGGACCCAGTAAATTCAATGTGCGCCAAAGGCGCACTTTATCCACTGGATTCCGGATGCCGCGCATCCGGAATGACGGAAACGCCGGCGGCGGCAGTTCCAGGAGCCAGTAACACTAGTGTGTCCGCTTCGCGGACACTCTGTCCTGCTGGATTCTGGCCTCCGGCCAGAATGACGACCTTGATCTTTTACTGATTGATCGCCTCCGCGTAGTCCTCTACTGGCGTACAACCGCAGATCAGGTGCTTGTCTCCGTACACGTTGTCGATTCGCCCCACCGGCGGCCAATACTTGTCATCACGGATGTCATCGGTGGGATAAAACGCCTCTCGCTTTGAATAAGGCTTATCCCAGTCGTCCGCAATGAGCAGGTGATGGGTGTGCGGCGCGTTTCTGAGTAGGTTGTTATGTGCGTCCGCTTTGCCCTCCTCGATCACCGCGATTTCCCTTCTGATCGCGATCATGGCTTCGCAAAAACGATCCAGTTCACGCTTGTTCTCGCTCTCCGTCGGCTCGATCATGAGCGTATCCGGCACCGGGAACGACATGGTCGGTGCATGAAAACCGTAGTCCACCAACCGCTTTGCCACATCATCCACCGTGATCCCGCAGCGTTCCTTGATCGCGCGCAAGTCGATAATGCACTCATGCGCTACCCAGCCGTTTCGCCCGGTATATAAC
>CAZNWR010000096.1:1881-10355 GCA_964576645.1 uncultured Enterobacteriaceae bacterium
AGTTGGCGTTCAGTATCGCCACCAGTGTCGACCTTCGCAAACCGTGGGCGCCCATCATGGCGATATAGGCCCACGATATGGTAAGGATGCTGGCCGAGCCCCAGGGCGCCGCAGCCACGGTGCCGACGGTACCGTCGGGTCCGGCGGCGGGGTTCACGCCAGGTACGCAGGGATGATCAGGCAGATACGGTGCGAGATGCGTAGCGCAGCCGATGGGGCCCATGCCTGGACCGCCGCCCCCGTGTGGAATGGCAAAGGTCTTATGCAGGTTGATGTGCATCACGTCCGCGCCGATTTCCGCCGGCCGGCAGATCCCCACCAGTGCATTCATGTTGGCGCCGTCCATGTACACCTGGCCACCATGCTCGTGAATGACCTGGCAGATCTCGCGGATGGATTCCTCGAACACACCATGCGTCGAGGGATAGGTGATCATCAACGCCGCCAGGTTTTCCGCGTGCTGCGCCGCCTTGCGCCTCAGATCGGTCACATCCACGTTACCGCCGGCATCACAGTCCACCACGACCACCTTCAACCCCGCCATCACGGCGCTTGCCGGGTTGGTGCCGTGGGCGGACGCGGGGATCAGGCAGATATCGCGATGTCCCTCGCCGCGAGTTTCAAAATGCTTTCGGATCACCAGCAACCCGGTATATTCACCCTGGGAGCCGGCATTGGGCTGCAATGAGAACGCCGCAAAGCCGGTCAAGTCGCAGAGCATGTCCTCCAGTTCCTCGAACATCTGCTGGTAACCCTGGGTCTGGTCCAGCGGCGCGAACGGATGCATGGCGCTGAACTCGCGGTAGGACAAGGCCTGAAGCTCGGTCGCGTTCAGCTTCATGGTGCACGAGCCCAGCGGGATCATGGAACGGTCGAGGGCGATGTCGCGGCGGGCGAGCCAGCGCATATAGCGCATCATCTCAGTTTCGCAATGGTACATTTCGAACACGGGGTGCGTCAGGAAGCTTCCGCGCCGCTGCAGGCTGCCGGGGATGCATTCCGTCACCTCCCGATCGAGTCTGTCGATATCGAATTGCGCCGCCGCTTCCGAAGCGAACACTTTCCAAAGCGTGCGCAGTTCCTTGCGCCGCACTGTTTCATCGAAAGCGACTCCTAAATGATCGGCATCGAATACGCGCAGGTTGATGCGCGATGCGCGCGCCTTGGCCGCCAGCCGCCGGGCGCGGCTGGGGACACGCACCTTGATGGTATCGAAGTAGCTGTCGGTAACCACCTCGTAGCCCAGGCGCCGCAGGCCATCCGCGCAAATCTGCGCCAGCCGGTGTACGCGCCCGGCAATCAGCTTGAGGCCCGCGGGCCCGTGGTAAATGGCATAGAAGCCGGCGATCACGGCCAGCAGCACCTGGGAAGTGCAGATATTGCTGGTCGCCTTCTCGCGTCGAATATGCTGCTCGCGGGTCTGCAGCGCCATGCGCAGAGACGGTTCACCGTTGCTGTCCCTGGAGACACCGATGATCCGGCCCGGCATCTGCCTGACGTACCGGCTGCGGGTGGCGAAAAATGCCGCATGGGGACCGCCGTATCCCATCGGCACGCCGAAGCGCTGGCTGCTGCCTACGACGATATCGGCGCCCAGTTCTCCCGGCGGTTTCAGTAAAACCAGGGCGAGCAAATCGGTTGCTATCGTCACCAGGGCCGATTGCGCGTGCGCTGCTTCCACCGCCGGGCGCGGATCACGTACCTGGCCGCTGCTGCCGGGATACTGAAGCAGTACGCCGAAAACCTCGGTGCGCGCCAGCTCCGCGACCGGGTCGCCGACCATCACGTCAAAACCGAAATATTTCGCCCGGGTCCTGACTACGGCGATTGTCTGCGGATGACAATCTTCATCCACCAGGAAGGTGTCGCACTTTGATTTGGTTACGCGGTGGGCCATGGCCATGGCTTCCGCCGCCGCGGTGGCTTCATCCAGCAGGGAAGCATTGGCCACTTCCATGCCGGTGAGATCCATAATCATCTGCTGGAAGTTGAGCAGGGCTTCCAGGCGCCCCTGGCTGATTTCAGCCTGGTACGGCGTATAGGCGGTATACCAGGCGGGATTTTCCAGGACATTGCGCTTGATGACCTGGGGCATGATGGTGCCGTAGTAGCCCATCCCGATCATGGAGATGAAAACGCGGTTGCGCTCGCGCATCTTGCGCAGGTGCGTGATTACCGCCCGTTCGCTGATGGTATGGGTAAGGGCCAGCGGCGCCTTTGAGCGGATCCGCTCCGGCACCGCGACATCCAGAATCTCCTCGAGCGTATTCAACCCGAGACTGGCGACCATGTCGGCAATCTGGTGCCGATCCGGCCCGATATGGCGGCGTATAAAGTCGCCGCGCATTTCCAGCTCTTCCAGTTTCTTATGCTGTTCCACCATGCCTGAATTCTCCAGCGCAAGGATTGTTATTGTGCCACTATCGATACACTCCGGAAACCGGGGTGCTGGATTCAGCTCAATTTAAGCCGGAATCAAACATATTTCTCGCCAAGGGCGCCAGGGGTCGGAGCGCATGCTCCGACCCCTGTTCCCGCTGGGTTCCCTTGGCGTTCTTGGCGTCTTGGCGAGAGATCGATTTGAGTTCTTATCCATTCCTGTCATGAGTTTATTGATGAGAAACCGATACGATTTCACTGACCGGCAATGAATTCCCGGTAGGCGTCTTCATCCATAAGTCCGTCCAGATCGGTAACATCTTCAGGGTCCATGCGGAAAAACCAGCCGCTCCCCAACGGATCGCTGTTGACGAGCTCCGGTTCGTCCGCAAGCCGCTCGTTGATTTCCTTCACGGTACCGCTGATCGGCACCTTGACCTCGCCCGCCGCCTTGACCGACTCCACCACCGCCGCCTCGTCGCCCGAGCTTATGGTCTGCCCTACCTGCGGCAATTCCACGTATACCACATCCCCCAGCTGCTCCTGTGCGTAGTCCGTAATCCCCATAATCACGGTTCCATCGTCTTCCACCCTCAACCACTCGTGCTCGGTGGTAAATTTCATATCGCTCATGTTGTGCGTCTCCGTTCCGATTCAGTGCCGATAGTGAAGCGTTATAAATGGCAGTGCAGCTACCTGGACATGCTCAGATCGATTGCGGATCCGAACCTGAAGTTCCGTGCCGGGCTCCGCGAATTGCGGGGCCACGTAACCCATAGCCACCGGCCTGTCCAGGGTACAGCCGAACCCACCGCTGGTAACCCGCCCCGCTTCCAAACCCCGGATGTCGGTAAGGCCGGCGCCGGCCCGCACCGGCACCCGGCCCCGGGGCAGCAGGCCTACGCGCTTTCGCGGCGGGCCGGATTTGAGTTGTTCCAGGATAATGTGCGCGCCGGGGAATCGCGCTTTCGCATTTTCGTCGGACCGATAGCGCCGGGCGATGATCCAGCTCAGCCCCGCTTCCACCGGCGTGGTGGCCGGATCCAGGTCATGGCCGTACAGGCATAAGCCGGCTTCCAGCCGCAGCGAGTCCCTGGCTCCCAGTCCCGCCGGCTCCACCCCCGGGCATGCCAGCAACCGGCGGGCCAGCGATTGCGCCTGTTCGTCGGCGACGGATATCTCGAATCCGTCCTCACCCGTGTAGCCGCAGCGGTGCACCAGGCAGCGGGCGTCGCCCAGTTCGAATTCCCCGGCCTGCATAAACCCGAGTTCAGTGACGCCGGGCGCAAGGCTCGCCAGAGCCGCTTCCGACGCGGGCCCCTGCAGGGCCAGCAGGGAGTGTCCCTGCAGCATTTGCACCGGGCAGTCCGGCGGCGACCGGCGCCGCAGGTAGTCCAGATCCGTCTGCCGGCATGCCCCGTTTACCACCAGGAACAGGCCGCCGGGCACGCGCGTAACCATGAGGTCGTCGATGACGCCGCCCGAGTCATTGGTGAATACCGTGTAGCGCTGGCGCCAGGGCTTCAGCCCGCTGATATCGGATGGCACCAGGCTTTCCAGGATTGCCGGAGCGCCATCACCCTGGAGCCGGATCTGCCCCATGTGCGAGATATCGAACAGCGCCGCCGCGCTGCGCGTGGCGCTGTGCTCATGACGTATGCCCCGCGGATACTGCACCGGCAATTCAAAACCCGCGAACTCCACCATGCGGGCGCCAAGCTCCAGGTGAAGCGGGTACAGGGCGGTCCGCCTCAAGCGGCCGTATTCAGGTTCTGTTACCGACAAATCTTGAGTTCCTCGCGTTGGCTTCACCGTCTGCGCGCGCAGATGTTCCACCACATCGGACATTGATGCAAGACGCCGCGGGGAATTGCCCTGGCGCCGCCGGCTTCGGGCGCCAACTGCGCGCATCCCATATCACGGAACGCCGTCCCCGGGCTTCTGTGGAATCGACCGGCTTTGTGGCATTCTGACCGCCAACCCACCGGAAAGTCAGCACCTAGGGGTTCCGCTCGCCCGTGAAGTTCAACATCAACCTGCCGCTGGCGCTGCTCATGCTTATGGCGGCGGTTTCAGCGTGGGCCCGGCCCGTTGTAACGATTCCCCGCATAGCCACAGCACCGGTAATCGACGGGAGGCTGGGAAAGACGGAATGGCAGGGCGCCGCCCGCATTACGGATTTCAAGGACGTGGAGCCCATTGTCGGCGCCAAGCCCTCCGAGGCCACCATCGCCTACCTGGCCTACGATTCCAACACCATTTATATAGCCATCCGCTGCCTGACAAATAACCCGAATTCCATCGTCGCGCACCAGCTTCGCGAAGATGAGGATATGAGTTCTGACGACACGGTATCAGTGGCGCTGGATTCCCTGCATGACGGTCGCAACGCTTACGTGTTCATGGTCAACCCGCTGGGGACCCGGCGTGACTTCAGAGTGGAGAACGACATCAATTACCGGCCCGAATGGAACGGGATCTGGTACGCGGCCGCACGGCGCGACGCCCACGGCTGGACCGCGGAGCTGGCCATTCCCGTTAAAACACTTTCGTTCGTGCGCGGCCACACCTGGGGCCTGGAAATACAGCGCACCATACGCCGGCGTAATGAGGTGGTGCGCTGGGCCAATATCTCCCAGAACAGGGATTTTGCCGACGCCTCGGCCTACGGCGACCTGCGCGGACTGACCGGCCTGAACCAGGGAGTCGGCCTGGACGTCATGCCCATGCTCACCGCCCACGCCCACTGGAACGCGCATCGCCATGACTGGTCCTACCACCTGAAGCCCGGCGGCGAGTTCATTTACAAAATCACGCCGTCACTCAAGGCTTCCCTGATCCTGAACCCGGATTTTTCCGACGCGACGCCGGATCTCATCCAGACCAACCTGACCCGCTGGGCCTTGTATTTCCCGGAACAGCGTGATTTTTTCGTGCGCGACGCCAATATTTTTGACTTCGGCGGACTCCAGGGCCAGAACGGGACGCCGTTCTTTTCCAGGCGTATCGGCCTGGTGGGCGATACCGCAAACCCTCCCGTTGTGAACATGGATGTGGGAGTCAAACTCAGTGGGCGTGCCGGTCCCGTGACCCTGGGGCTCCTGGACACGCAGATGGAGCCCCACGACGGCATCGGCGCGCGCAACCTGGCCGTCGCGCGCGCCGCCGTCGATGTTCTGTCGGAATCACGTCTTGGCATGATCATGACCTATGGAAATCCCGACGGCAGCAACAATAACGCCCTCATCGGCACGGATTTCCATTATCGCGACAGCAACGTCCTGCCGGGCCGCGCCGTCACGGTGGATACCTACCTGATGCGCTCATTCACCGCCGGACTCCACGGCCACGACATGGCTTGGGGCCTGCGCCTTAACTATCCCAACGACACCTGGAACGGCAGCGTCGACTACACTGAGATCCAGCAGAATTTCAATCCCGCCCTGGGGTTCGTCAACCGGCCAGGCATCCGCGATTACCACGCCGACCTGCGCTACCGGCTGCGCCCCGGCAGCCCGGCCTGGCTGCGCACTTACGATGTGGGCTTCGGCACCGACCTCACCACCGGACTGGACAATCAACTTCAAAGCGGCTGGTGGGGAGCGCGCCTGCTCACCGTGGGAACCCAGAGCGGCGACAGCGCGGGGCTGTGGTTTGACTACAATTACGACCGCCTGCCGGAACCCTTCGAGATTTCACCGGGCATCTCTATCCCGGTAGGCGGCTATGCCTGGCCGGACCTCTGGGGCTGGATAAAGAGCGCGACGGACCGGCCGGTGAGCGGTCAGCTTGAATGGGTAGTGGGTCGATACTACAACGGCAAACAGACCGACGTGCGGGTGCGACTGGCGTGGCGGCCCACCCCAAGATTTTATCTGGCGGTGGAACACCGCATCATCAATACCTGGCTGCCACGGGGCAATTTCGCGGTATCCATCAACCGCGCGTGGTTCCAGGTCAATTTCAATCCGCGCGTATCCTGGAGCAGCCTGCTCCAGCAGGAAACCGAGAGCCACTTCATTACCCTGAACAGCCAGTTGCGCTGGATCATCACGCCCGGAAACGTACTGACGGTGACGGTGGTGCATGACTGGCTCAGGCAATTGAACAGCTACCGTCCGACGAAGCTGGACCTGTACGCCAAGCTGTTCTGGACCCACCGGTTCTAGCACCCTGTTCTTGAAACTTCCTTCAGGTGCGCCAGCAGGCGCCCATTAGTCAACAAAGTTTGAGGCCGGAGCATGCGCTCCACCCTCTGCACTTCCAGCCCGGATTATTCATAAACATTGAGATTGCATCCGGACGGGTGACAGTGGGTACGTCCTATCGCGCGCAGCTTGCGAGCACGAAGGGCGTGCCCACTGGCAGGACCCGTCCGCCACCTGAATCCGACGTTCATGAATAATCCGAGCGACTACAGCACCGGCACAATTTCCGTCTCGATCCCGCCGTCGGAGAACAGGTGCAGCACCCGGTAAGCCGGCGGCATGTCGGCCTTGATGTAGCGATCGGCGCCCGGCGTGAACTGCACGCAGGTGGATGGCGTGCCCAGCAGGCGCACGCCGTTGCGCAATTGGTCAAATTCCTGGTGGATGTGACCCCACAGTACCCCGCGCACCCGCTCGCAGGTATCCAGGATTCGAAAGAGCGCCTCCTTGTTTTCCAGCCCCATGGCATCCATCCAGGGGCTGTCCACGGAAACGGGAGGATGGTGCATGCATACCAGGATATGAGCAGCGCGCGTGGATCGCAGGCACGCTTCAAGAAAACCCAGCTCGGCTTCCGCCAGCCGGCCCCCTTCGCTTCCGGGCACACAGGTATTCAACAGCGGCAGGGTCCAGTTACCGCATTCCACCAGCCGCGGCGTGGATACATTGTCCCGATCCAGCATTCTTGCCAGCCGCGCGGGGTCGTCATGGTTGCCCGCCAGGCAGTATACCGGCGCCGGCAGTCGCCGCAGGGCCGCCAGCAAGCGCTCGTAAGCGCCCATCGCCGGATCATTGACCAGGTCCCCCGTGGCCACCACAAAATCAGGCGCCGGCTCAAGCTCCAGGACCGCGTCAATAACCGCATTCAGGCTGACCCAGGTGTCGACTCCGTCATAGAGTTCACCGGGATCCGCCGAAATATGCGGATCGGTGATCTGAATGGCATTAACGGCCCTGGAACGGGGTGTCGCGCGGTCTGTTTCCGGCATGTTTCCTGTTTCCGCCGATTCTTTTAAGCTGGTGGTTTCCTGGCGGACCGTGTGGGACCGCACAGGCTCGACCAATTCTAACGCGAGTGGCCACCCGCCCATGAGCAGACAAACCATCAATTTGAATGACAGCCTGCACCAATACCTGCTGGACGTGACTCTGCGTGAGCATCCTGTACTGGAAAAGCTGCGCGAATACACGGCCGGGCTGCCCATGGCCATGATGCAGATCGCCCCCGAACAGGGACAGTTCATGGCGTTGCTGGTGCGGCTCATCAATGCGAAACGCATCATCGAAGTGGGCGTATTTACCGGCTACAGCAGCCTCAGCATGGCGCTGGCCCTCCCGGACGACGGCCGGATTCTGGCGTGCGACGTGAGCGAGGAATGGACCGGCATCGCGCGGCGTTTCTGGAAGTTGGCGGCGATGGACGACAAAATAGAATTGCGTCTGGCCCCTGCGGTCGAAACGCTGGACGCCGAACTGGCCGCAGGTCACGCCGGCCAATACGACCTGATGTTCATTGACGCCGACAAAACCGGCTACCCGGATTACTACGAGCGCGGACTGCAACTGCTGCGGGCCGGCGGTCTCATCATGGTGGACAACGTGCTCTGGCACGGGGAAACCATAAACCCGGAAGCGAAGGACGAAGACACCGAGGCGATCCGCGCCTTCAACCTGCACCTCAGGGATGACAAGCGCATTGATTTGTCCATGCTGCCCTTGGGTGACGGACTGACCCTGGCCCGCAAACGCTGACGCCGATGGATATCGGACCCCGGCTCGACTTAATCTCGCGCACGCATCCGTTCCGGACACGCGTTGGGTGGGCCTGCTCCGCTTTTGCTTCGCGGTCCATCCATGGACCGCTCGCAGCATCGCTCGCGCTTCACA
>CAZNWR010000097.1:0-10322 GCA_964576645.1 uncultured Enterobacteriaceae bacterium
GGGGTAATTTGGCGGTCCCGAAAAAAACCGCCATCTACTCAAAATAAATCTTACCCGCGCGGCGTCGGCATTTCTTGATCCAGGTCAGGTTACCCGGCGTTGCGCTTTCTCCCTAACGGCGTTTGGTAGCATCATGCAATGTAGCCGTACGGAGACACTTTCACGCATGTAGAGGTAATCCCGCCATGAGCACCGCCAGCCGCAAATTCCGCCACCAGCGACCCAAACAATCACCGGTTGCCAGCCGCGGCAGGCGATCCAATATCGAAATCCGCTATGTCATCCCCCTGGGTGAACTGGGCCGCGGCGACGTCGGCCTGGTCGGCGGCAAGAACGCGTCCCTGGGCGAGATGATAGGCAAGCTGGCGAGATCGGGTATCCGCGTACCCGGCGGATTTGCCACCACCGCCAATGCGTACCGTGACTATATCGACCATAACGGGATCGAAGCGCCCTTGAAGGAATTGCTGGGTCGTTTGGCGGCGGGACGCGTATCGCTCACCGAAGCCGGCAGGTCCGCCCGGAAATTGTTCGTCAAAGGTGAGTTTTCCCCGGCAGCGGCCGCGGCTGTGCGTGGCGCATACCGGGCGCTGGCAAAGTCCGCGGGCGGGCGCAATCCGCCTGTTGCGGTTCGTTCAAGCGCCACCGCCGAGGATCTGCCGGATGCCAGCTTTGCCGGCCAGCAGGAAACCTTCCTCAATGTTCGCGGTGAGTCCGCCGTCCTGGACGCATGTCGCCGTTGCATGGCTTCCCTTTTTACGGATCGGGCCATCGCCTATCGCCAGGCCAAAGGCTTCGATCACCTGCAGGTCGCGCTGTCAGTCGGCGTCCAGCATATGGTCCGTTCCGATCGCGCCGGCTCCGGCGTGATGTTCTCCATCGACACGGAAACCGGCTTCCCGAACGTGGTGCTTATCAGTGCCGCCTGGGGACTCGGGGAGACCGTGGTTCAGGGCATGGTGGACCCGGACGAGTTCAGGGTGTTCAAACCCGTGCTGAAGCAGGCCCGGCGCGTGCCGCTGCTGGAGAAGCGCCTCGGATCCAAGGAAAAGAAAATGATATACGGGCCCCAGGGCAAGGCCGCCACGAAGCTGGTGGACACGCCCCAGGGTCAGCGCCGTTCTTTCGTGCTCAATGATAAGGAGATATTGGAACTCTCCCGCTGGGCGGTCATCATTGAATCCCATTATGGCTGCCCTATGGATATGGAGTGGGCCAAGGACGGTATCAGCGGAAAGCTGTTCATCGTGCAGGCGCGCCCGGAGACGGTGCAATCAAGACGCAAGGCCTCCGCGCTTCGTACTTATACCCTGAAGACCAAGGGCGCGCGCCTGCTGTCGGGACTTGCCGTGGGCAGCGCCGTCGCCGCCGGGAAAGTGTGCCGGCTCATGCACCGTTCCGAGATGGGCCGTTTCCAGGATCACGACATCCTGGTGGCGCCGTCCACGGATCCGGACTGGGTGCCCATCATGAAGCGCGCCGCCGCTATCGTCACCGACCACGGTGGGCGTACCTCCCATGCCGCCATTGTCAGCCGTGAGCTGGGGGTGCCGGCCGTGGTCGGCACTGGCCGCGGCACCAAGGTGCTCCGAACCGGGCAGGACATCACCGTGTCCTGCGCCGAGGGCGAAGACGGCTACATATATAAAGGAATCGGCAAGTTCCAGGTGCGCAATTTATCCCTGGACGACGTCCCCAAGACCCGCACCGGCGTGATGCTGAACCTGGCCAATCCCGCCGCCGCCCTGCGCTGGTGGCAGCTTCCCGCGGACGGTATCGGGCTGGCGCGCATGGAGTTTATCATCAACAATCTCATCAAGATCCATCCCATGGCGCTGGTGCGATGGGAGACGGTGCGCGATCGGGAAGCGCGCCGCCTGATCCGCGAACTGACCCGCGCCTGGGATGACAAGACCGCTTATTTCGTCGATAACCTGGCCTACGGCATCGCCATGATCGCCGCGTCCCAGTATCCGCGCCCGGTCATCGTGCGCATGAGCGACTTCAAGACCAACGAATACGCAAAACTCATCGGCGGCGCCGGTTTCGAGCCGGAGGAACCCAACCCCATGATCGGCTGGCGCGGCGCCAGCCGCTATTACAGCCCGGACTACCGCGAAGGTTTCGCCCTGGAATGCCGGGCGCTGAAGAAGGCGCGCGAGGAAATCGGCCTGAACAACATTATCGCCATGATCCCGTTCTGCCGTTCCACGACGGAAGCGGACCGGGTGCTGGATACCATGGCGCGGCATGGCCTCAAGCGCGGCGACAAGGGACTGCAGGTTTACGTGATGGGCGAGATACCGGCTAACGTCATTCTTGCCGGCGAATTCTCCGAACGTTTCGATGGTTTTTCCATCGGCAGTAACGATCTGACCCAGCTCACCCTGGGCGTGGATCGCGACTCCGAACGCCTCGCCCCCCTGTTCGACGAGAGCAATGAAGCCGTGCGCATCATGATCGCCGAGCTCATCAGCACCGCGCACAAGCACGGCCGCAAGGTGGGCCTGTGCGGCCAGGCCCCCAGTGACCATCCCGAATTCGCACGTTTCCTGGTGGAAGCCGGCATCGATTCCATTTCGGTGAACCCCGACAGTTTCATGGCGGTTAAGGATGTGGTGGCGGACGCCGAACGTGAACTGGAGCCCGGAGCTTTCATCGTCGCCTGACAACAGACATACCGGCTACCAACCGCCCGGAATCCACGCATCGGCGGACGTGTGTGGACAGGGGACAAAACTCGACCCCGCATCCCCTTGCAACCGAGGGCTCAGGTCCTGCAATCCCGGTACCAGAGGCTCATATTCCTCGTTGCAGAACTTGAACCCCGGGTAGCGAGATGCTAACCGCCCGCTTATGGGTTCGGTATACTGTTCCCCAAATATCAACAAATCGCTCCGCGCCCCACCGGTGCGGCGTTTTCCAAGGCTTTCAGGGGGTCCATCATGACCGCTTCGTCTCTGTTCAAACGTATCCTTATCCTGGTACTGGCCCTCGCCGCCGGTACTGCCTTCGCCGCCGTCAAACCGGCGTCGGACCAGCCCAAGGACGTTTTCGCGCACCTGAAATTCCGTAACCTCGGCCCGGCCCACGCCGGCGGCCGGGTTACCGCGGTAGCCGGGATCCCCGGCAATTCCAGGGTTTACTATGTGGGCGCCGCGGGCGGCGGCGTGTTCAAGACCACAGACGGCGGCCTTCACTGGAAGGCCATTTTCAAACACGAAGCCACCAGTTCCATCGGCGCGCTGGCGCTGGCGCCCTCCAACCCGAACCTGGTCTGGGTGGGCACCGGCGAGGCCAATATCCGCAACGACGTCATTCCCGGCGCTGGCGTTTACCTATCCACCGATGCGGGAAAGAGCTGGAAGCGCATGGGCTTGAAGGATGCCGGCCAGATCGGGCGCATCGTCGTCGACCCGCACGATCCCAATCACGTGGTTGTCGCCGTGCTTGGCGATGAATGGGGACCCAACAAGGATCGCGGGGTGTTTGTCACCGAAGACGGGGGCAAGACCTGGAAAAAAACCCTTTACGTGAATGACCATACCGGCGCTATCGACGTGGCAATGCAGCCCGACAACGGCCAGGTCCTGTTCGCGGCCACCTGGCAGGTCATGCGCAGACCATGGACCCTGGACGACGGTGGTCCCGGTTCCGGCGTGTGGCGTTCCACCGACGGCGGCGAGACCTGGAAGCGGTTGAGCAAGGGCCTGCCCGAATCCCCCATTGGCCGCATCGGCTTAGCAATCGCGCCCAGCGACCCGGAACGGGTCTACGCAGTGATGGAAACGCCCATGGGCAAGGGATCGCTGTTCGTCACCAATGACCTGGGGGACCATTGGAAGAAAGTCACAGACAACCACGTACTCAATGTCCGCGGGTTCTATTTCACGACACTGGCGGTTGCGCCCGATAATCCGGACAAGGTCTATTTCATGGGCTTCCAGCTCGTGGAATCCGATGACGGCGGCAAAACCGTTCACGTTATCGATCAACACGTGCACGTGGACCACCACGCCCTGTGGATCGATCCGACCAACCCGAAACGCATGATCCAGGGTAACGACGGCGGCGCCTATCTCACCTTTGACGCCGGCAGGACCTGGCGTTTCCTTGACGGCATGCCCATCGAGCAAAGCTACATGGTTGCCGCCGACAGCCACACGCCCTACGACCTGTGCACCGGCCTGCAGGACAACAGCGGTTGGTGCGGCCCGTCTTCATCGCTGGCCGATCATGTGGTTTCCGGCTACGACTGGTTCACCGTGGTCGGCGGAGACGGCGAGTACGTGGTGCCGGCGCCGTCGAATCCGAACATCATTTACGGAGATCTCGAGGATGGCGCCATCGTGCGCTTCGACCGCAAGACCAAGCAGACGCTGGCGATCATGCCGGATCTGCACGGTCCGGTCTTCGTCAACGACGTGCCCCTCTCCGAACAGAAATTCCGCTTCAACTGGACATCTCCCATTGACGTTGACCCGAACGATGCCGACACGGTGTATCTCGGCGCCAACGTGCTGTTTAAATCCACGGACGGCGGCCTGCACTGGCGGACCATCAGCCCGGACCTGACCTATAACGACAAGGCCAAGCAGAAGCTGCCCGGCGGCCCCATCCATTACGACCTGTCCGGTGCGGAGAGCTACGATACGATCCTGTCCATCAAGATCGCGCCCAGCGATTCCAAGACCATCTGGGTCGGCAGCGATGACGGTATCGTCTCGCTGACCCGCGACGGCGGCGCCACGTGGAACAAGGTGACGCCCCGCGGTGCGCCGAAGTGGGCTCGCATATACCAGATCGACGTATCGCCGAAGAACCCCGGCGTCGCCTACGTCGCGTTCGACGCACACAAGATGGATGACAACAGGCCTTATGCCTACGCCACCGACGACTACGGCCGCAGTTGGCACCGCATCAGCGGTGGTTTGCCGCAGGATGCATCGGTTCTGGTGGTGCGCGCCGACCCTGTGCACGCCAAGGTCCTCGTTGCGGGAACCATGAGAGGCGTATGGGTTTCCCGTGACAGTGGCGACCACTGGTCGCAGTTAGAGGCCAACCTGCCGACCATGCCGGTATGGGATCTCAAATTCGTGCGCGGCGACCTGGTGCTGGCCACCCACGGCCGCGGACTGTGGGTACTCGATCACTTTGCCTCCATCGCCGAGCTGGATCCCGACAAAGTGCCGGATCAAGTCAAGCTATTCACCCCCAGCGTCGGCACCGAGTTTCAGTACTGGCGCCGAGGCGAGGGAGCGGAACCGCCATTCGTAACGCCCAACGCGCCCGGTGGCGTTGTCATCGACTACAGCCTGCCGAAGAAATTGAAGGCAAGTGCAGAACAAAAGAAACTCAAGCAGACTCCGGTCAAGATCGAGGTACATGACGCCCAGGGGCAACTCATCGCCACCCGTTATGGAAAGTCCAAGGCGGGCGTCAATCGATTTGTCTGGGACATGCGTTACGATTCGCCCGTCAAGCTCGATTTCCAGAAGCCGGCGGTTCAAGGCAAGATTCCTGAGTGGGCCGAAGGTCCCAGAGGTCCCCTGGTCATGCCCGGCAACTATTCGATCAGCGTTACCGCCGCCGGACACACGGACAAGGCGCAGGTACGAGTGATTGCGGATCCTAACCAGGCCCCGGCGGAGTCGGCGCAGCGTGACAGCCTGCAATTGGCGTTGGAAGCACGCAGTGAAGCCAGCGCCCTGGATCGCATGCTCAATCGGATCAGCGAAATGCAGTCGCAACTGGAGCACTACCAGGCCGCCGTGGCCAGGGAAGCCCAAAGCGACGACGCGGACGTGCGCGAACAAGCCAACTCGCAAAAAGATCTCGTGGCCCGGGCAAAGGCGCTCGGCGAAAAGCTGAAAAAGCTGAAGGACTCAGTTTACGACCCGAAAGTCCAGCACACTGTAATCGAGGATGAGTTGCACCAATTGACCGATCTGCACGGCGCGGTTCAATTTGAGGCCGGTACGTTTGCCATGCTCGGCACCCAGGCGCCTATCCCCAGCATGCTGGAGATACACAGGGAGATAAGCGCAAGGGTGAATGCCAAACTGGCTTCCTACAACGAGATGCTCGGAAGCGATATTGCGTCCTATGACAAGGCCGCGTATGCGGCGGGAGCGCCGACGCTCGCGGCCGGGAAACCCATTGCCGTTGCGGCTCCGCCGACAGTTGATTAAAGGCGTTGTCCGAACTCAGGGGGTCGGAGCAGTTGCTCCGCCCCCTTTAAGGTAGATCTCAGTGACGGCTGCGGCGCTGTTCCTCGTTTTTCTGCTGGCGTTCCACCAGGGAGACAATGGATTCAAACTCTCTGGACAGCACCCATAGCAGGTCATCCATGGAAAGAATACCGATGATATAGCCGCCCTTATCCACCACGGGTACGCGGCGTACTCCCTTGGCGCGCATTAACTCCACGGCATCTTCCACCTCGTCGTCCTCGGTCAATACGACAGGATAATGGGTCATCAGGTCTTCCAGCACTACGGTCCCGGGATCCACTTCCTGGGCCAGCACTTCCACCACCAGATCCCGGTCGGTAACGATACCAACCGGACGCGCGCCGAAACCGTTTTGGTCGGTTACCACCACGCTGCCTACGTGGAACTCACGCATCAGCCTGGCCACATCCACAGCACTGCTGTCCTTGTCCGCCACGATTACTTCACGATTACAGACGCTGCCCACGCTCATGACACAGTCCTCCATTTTCACTTGCCCGCCGCCGTGGACGGCGGGAATTTCGACAGTACCGCGGCAACCGCTTCGCGGATCACTGGCTCGGGGTTATCCCGATCGGATTGCAGAACACGCTTGTGCACCCACCCGGACCATACCGGGGTACCGGATTTCTGGTTGAAAATATCTATACCCAAGGTACCTTCCGTATAGGTCCGGGCATAGACCCCCGCATCCGCCCAGTAGTAGGGATGCCAGTACCAGGGACCGCGGTAATAGGCGGGATAGTAGGTATCCATCTCCACCTTGTCGCGGGTGCCCACTGTATAGGACACCACGAAATCCGCGTCTTTGCGCGAATCGGCCAACGTATATCCCTTGGCCTGCAAATCGGTCTGAATGGCTTCACGTATCCGGTACAGGTTCAGCGCGCTGATTCCGGGACTGGCCGCCTCCACGGCGCCAGAGGATTGCGGATACATCCAGTAAAAACTTTTTAACCGGCTGAAATCGAACTTCTTGTCATAGTCCGAATGACCGGTCAGCACCGTGGCGCATCCCGCAACGAGCAGACCGGCCGAAACCAGCAAAAGGAAAGGTCTGAATACCAATTTAGGTAAGGCGTTCACGATTCACCTCGTCCGGAAATTCACCGTTTAAAGTATTGCAGCAATCCCGGGAGGCTCCGTGATCTGGATCAACTCCCTAGATTCCCCCCATGCCGAAAAGCCTGGACGGTTGCCCCGCACGCCCGGCGTCCTACAGACAATGCCTGGCGTGTGACGCTTGCTTCGTCCACAATACAAACTGGCAGCAGCAATACCGCGCAGAAATAAGCAAACCCGCTTCGATGATCCGTTTCAAGGCAAAACTCCTGCAGCCGGACCATGCTGCCAAAGCGCCTTTATGGTCCTTTCTCATACTTCCAAAAAACGCCAGTGCGAAGCTCCCAAGCCGGGCCATGCGCTGCACGACTGTAAGTGAGGCTCAGCAACATGCCTGACCGCATAAGTAAAAGCATCTCTTCAATCTTTATGATCGCCGTCCTGTCGGCTTTATGGGCATGCTCGACAAACAGCAACATCCGGGGCTCCGCCGGCGCAGAGAACAATATTGTCGGCGCCTGGTTTGTCAAAGCCCCCGAGGCGCCGTTTCCCTATCACATGTTCGTATTCAACGCGGACGGTACCATGCAGCAGACCAACCCCGATGCCGGGGACGCCAATACCAGTGACAGCAACGGCATGGGCATGTGGGTCCGGCACGGCGCCGCGATCATCGGCAAATTTGAGGAGGTTACCGCCGATCGCATCACCCGGAAGTTTGCCAGCCGTGGAGAAATCACGTTCGAAGTTCACGTGTATGGCAATACCTTCAGCGGTAATGCGACCGCGCGCTTTTACGACGCAAACGGCAAGCTGCTGAAAGGTCCCCTGAAAACACCATTGCAAGGTGAGCGCGTCAGGCTTGCCTCGCCGTAACGCATGACGGTGCCAAACCGCCCGTCACCTGTTCCCGCCCGCCCTCAGGCTGGGCCGGCACCGTAATAAAGATTTTCTACTTTGCCTGGGTCTGACTGTTCAGCCATCCTTCCATAACGGTCCTCAACACCTTGAGCGGCAGACTGCCGTTGGCGAGTACCTCGTCATGAAATGCCTTGATGTTGAAATGTTTTCCCAGGCGTTTCTGGGCCTGGCTGCGCAGCGACTGGATTTCGATCTCCCCGATCATGTACGACAGCGCCTGGCCCGGCCAGGCGATATACCGGTCCACTTCCGTGCTGATGTTCTGATCGGACAACGCCGTGTTGGCCTTGAAATATTTCACCGCGCGCGCCCGCGTCCAGCCGAAATAGTGGATACCGGTATCCACCACCAGGCGCGCCGCGCGCCAGCTCTGGTAGGACAAGGCGCCAAAACGTTTATAGGGCGTGTCGTAAAGACCCATCTCACCGCACAGCGCCTCCGTGTACAAGGCCCAGCCTTCACCGTAGGCATTGAAGTAGGCAAAGCGGCGAAAATCCGGCAGATCGGTCAGCTCGGTGGCCAGTGACAACTGCAGGGCGTGGCCCGGCCGTCCTTCGTGGCAGGTGAGAACGGGGATCTCGTATTTCGGCCGCGTCTCAGGCTTATACAGATTCACATACATGTAGGCGGCGCGGCTGCCGTCCGCCGCCGGCGGATAGGAATAAGCGGGATAGGTGTTGGGCGCCTGGTCCGCCGGAATGACCCTGATGCCCCAGGGAATACGCGGCAATTTGCCGAATTCCTTGACCAGCAATGGATCGATGGTTTTGGCCTCGGCCTTGTAGGCTTCCAGCAGATCCTTCGGATCCTTGTAGTAAAAGCGCGGAGCCGTGCGCAGGTAGTGCAGGAACGCCGCAAAGCCTCCGTTGAAATGGACCTGGCGGATGATATCCAGCATCTGCCTGTGGATCTGGGCCACCTTCTTCAGCCCCAGCCGGTGCACCTGCTCCGGCGTCATATCGGTCGTGGTGAAATGCCGCACCAGGTAGGCGTAATACGCCTTGCCGTCCGGCAGGCTTGAAGCCGCAATGCTGGTGCGGCAGTGGGGCAGATATTCGTTATTGAAGTAGCTCTGTAGTTTTTTGAAGGCCGGCACCACGTTGTTGGCGATGGCGTCGCGCGCTTCTCGCCGGAGTTGCTCCGCGGTCTTCCCGTCAACGGTCGATGGCATCTTCTCAAACGGTTTGTAGAATTCGCTCTTTTTCGGATCGGAAACAATGTTGGCGCTGATCTGCCGCGGGATGCGCTCGGCGACAACCTTGGGCAGCGTGCGGCCCTCCTTTACGCCCTGCGTGAGCAACGCGATGGTCTGATCCATGTACTGCCGAATATTCTGCATCCGGGTGATCCAGTCCCGGTAATCCTTCACCGTGACAAAGCGCAGAGACTCGGCGTAGTCCCCTACCGTCTGGATCCCGCCCAACTGGTTGAGCGGGAACAGATACTGGTGAAAGCGATAGGAATCCAGCCGATCCTTGTATTGCCACTTGAACAGGTCGTAGCTGATCCTATCCTGCGCGGAAAGAGACTTTCGGTCGATCTGCGCCAGTTCCCTCAGCGCCTTCTGATCCTCCTTGTGAGATCGCACGATGGCCGCCGGGCTCCGGTCCGGCCACTTATCATTGAAGCGCCGGTCGCCCAGATCAGATGCGTCCAGGGGGTGTTCGCGCATGCTGCGATTCCATTCGCGCTTGAACAGCTGATGCAGAACCGGGTTGCCGGATGCCACAGACGCAGCGGATGCGACGTGTGCAATTGCGCTAATCACACACAAGGCAAGAATGCGGTACAGATATTTCACGACGCGATCCCCAAGGCACTTTCGAACATAGACATAATAAGGGGCGCCTGCGGCGCGGTCGAATTACTGGATTCCGGCTTTCGCCGGAATGACGACGGGAGTGCGCTACGCGCACACTTCAATTTACTGGATCCCGGAGCGCTGCGCGTCCGGGATGACCCCGGCGGGCCAAAGCCCGCAACCCCGTCATGCCGGACGACAGAGCCGGCGCAAGCCGGCGGCGGATGCTCCGGCATCCAGTCATACCAATGAGTGCGCTACGCGCACACTTCAATTTACTGGATCCCGGAGCGCTGCGCGTCCGG
>CAZNWR010000098.1:0-10281 GCA_964576645.1 uncultured Enterobacteriaceae bacterium
GACGTATCGGCCAGCAGTTGATCAAGGTTGGCCCGCGTTCGCTTGTGGAAGACCGATTCCCCGTTTTCGTCGTAGTAGTCGCGGGTCAGGTGCATGTCTTCGTGGAGGTACAATTCCACATTTTCGAGCACCCGATGCTTCCAGGTGGACCAGGCGACTTTATCTCCGGCCAGCATTTCGTGTTCGATACGAAGCTTCTCCGCATTTTCCTTGAACACCGCATAATCAGCCGCCAAACCGGACAGGTCGGCCGCCCGCACCGCCTTGGCCTCATTGCTGGTGCAGTGCGCCTGGTAATGCGTGGCCAGAATGGCGTTGCGCACCTTGCCCAGGGTTGTCTCATCTACGCCGGCCTCGCGCAGTGCCTTATCCGCCAGATGGGCGGAATATGCCTCCTTGGTTTCGAATCCCAGTTCGGCATGGTCCCGGTGAAAGCCGGCATCGTGAAACAGCGCCGCCAGGTAAACCGCGTCGGCATCGATATCAACATGCTCCTTCCGGCATTTGTCCACGATCCGCGCCGCTTC
Organism: uncultured Enterobacteriaceae bacterium; assembly: GCA_964576645.1. Lineage (GTDB taxonomy): Bacteria > Pseudomonadota > Gammaproteobacteria > Eutrophobiales > Eutrophobiaceae > CAZNWR01. Next base: position 528 of record CAZNWR010000098.1, read on the forward strand.
GCCCACGACGTACCTCGCATGGTCGAAATTGTGATACGGCATGGCGGGATCATAAAGTTCCGCCGCGGCCATCTCGACTTGCCGATTCTGCACTATCTCATCTCTGCCTTATTGCGGATTCATTCACGCCGCCGTCCATCCCGGCATTGCTCAGCAAATTATACGCCGCGGCAAACGGCATAATGAAGAAGCAGCGGCCGCCGCCTGCTTGCCGTGCAGCCGCCCGCCGGTCATTGACGCCGGGCACGGTGCCGGGATCCGGCGCCGCCGCTCCGTCCCCCGGCGCCCGCCAGCCACTCACGGGGCCATGACTGGCACCCTGTTTCATATTTCATGTGCAACGGGCAAGAACGGCGAAGCCGCTCTCTTACAGCAAATATGATTAGCGCCGAAGGGCTCTGATAACAAGAGTCCGCAGTTTACCGATCCTATATATGTTAACATTTACATATTATGGTGCGGAGTTCCAACCAGGCCGGGGTGCAAATCAGTCTGCAGACGCGCTGGCTGTTCGGCAACACGCGCAAGGAGGAAATCGACCCCACCCTGTTCGCCTTGCTCGAGGCGGTGGCAACGGAGGGGTCCCTGACCCGTGCGGCCGAGTCGCTTGCCGTATCCTATCGATATGCCTGGGGACTGGTGAAAAAATGGCAAGCACGCTTCTCCAGCCCGTTGCTGGTGACGCAGAGAGGTCGCGGCCGCGGTGCCCGGCTTACCGACTTCGGCGAGCGGCTCATGTCGCTGCGCCGGGAACTGGACAGCGCCATCGGCGAACGCCTGGACCTGGCGGGAGCCGATGTCAGCCGGGAACTGGGCAAGTTCATAGAACGGCCCGGACGCGAGGTGATTCGAATTGCGGCCAGTCACGGCATGGCCGTGGGTCACCTGGTGGACATCCTGCGCCAGGGGGCCGAGCGGGAGGTCCGGCTGCAGACGCGTGGCAGCCTCGAGAGCCTGCGCATGCTGTCGCGCCTGGAGTGCTCGGCCGCGGGGTTTCATCTGCCGCTCGGCCGAATGGGACGGCAACTGTTCCCTTTGTACGAACGCTGGCTGCGTGCTGACGGCTTCCAGTTGATCCTGGTCGCCACCCGGCGCCAGGGGATCATGACGCAACCCTCCAATGCCAAGCGCATCTCCAAACTCGACGACCTGACCAAACGCTCGGTGCGATTCGTTAATCGCCAGCCGGAATCAGGCACACGGACCATTTTCGATGCGCTTCTGAAAGAACAGGACGTGGATGCGCGTCGCATCCGCGGCTACGAAGTCGAGGAATTTACTCACGTCGCAGTCGCCGCCATGGTAGCGAGCGGAGCCGCGGACGCGGGGTTCGGAATTCAGGCCGCGGCGGCCGAATTCCGCCTGCATTTCATCCCGCTGGTGCGCGAGGCCTACCTGGTGGCACTGCCCGCCGACGCGCACGAACTGCGCAAGGCGTTCCAGACCGCCTTGCGGTCAAGCCGCTTCCGGCAGTACGTGGCCGCGCTTCCCGGTTACGATGCGCGTCGTTCCGGCCGGATTTTCACGGTCGCCGAGGTCCTGGCGCTGAGTTGAGCTGCGCTCCGACGCGCTTGACTTGCCCGGCCTCGTCCCTAATCATGGATTGGGGGACCAACGCAATGAAGCTCGAATTCGAGGAGTCCATAAACGGGTTCCAGGAAGCCCGCCGTCTGCGCATGATTCTTGAGCACTATGCCGCGTCCGATCTTGCCGACGACATCACCATCCTGTTCGTTGAGTCGCTTCTGAAGGAAATCGACCTCACCCTGCACAAACCCGCGTTCAGCCAATTCCACGACCAGTCGCCGCAGGCGCTGCAGGACGACTTCACCGCACCAGCGGGCGGCCCCTTCTCCCCGCTGCGGCGCTGGTGGCGATCCGCCTTCGGCCCGAGCCGGCGTGAGTTGTTACTCAGCCGGCAGCGACAGGAACTCATAGAACGCGCCGAGCGCGCCGAAGCCATGGCATTCGAGGCCCTGTCGGAAACCGCCGAGGTGGGGCGCCAACGCGACCGGGCCCTGCTGGAGCTTCGCCGTATCGGCAATGCGGATAAAAGCGCCGACAAAACCACCGATTGAGCCGCACACGCCCGGCCGCCCCGGTCCCAACCCTGGAAAATCGCCCGAAGAGGGTGTAAGTTAGCCATCCCTTTGAAACTTCTGGAAATTATGACGGAAAAGCTTTACATCAAGACCTTCGGCTGCCAGATGAACGAATACGATTCCGCCAAAATGCGGGATCTCCTGGCCGAGTCACATGGTCTTGAGTTGACCCAGGATCCGTCCCAGGCCGCGCTGCTGCTGTTCAATACCTGCTCTATCAGGGAAAAGGCACAGGAAAAGCTGTTCTCCGAACTGGGCCGCCTGCGGGCCTACAAGGACGCCAACCCGGCGCTGGTGATCGGCGTGGGCGGTTGCGTGGCCAGCCAGGAAGGCAACGCCATTCTCGACCGGGCGCCATTCGTGGACTTGGTATTCGGGCCGCAGACGCTGCATCGCCTGCCGGAAATGTTTGCGCGGACGCGCAATAAAGGCGAGGCCGTGGTCGATGTGAGCTTTCCCGAAATCGAGAAATTCGACAACCTGCCCGCACCCCGCGCGCAGGGGCCCTGCGCCTTCGTCTCGGTCATGGAAGGCTGCAGCAAATATTGCACCTTCTGCGTGGTGCCCTACACCCGCGGCGAAGAGGTCAGCCGGCCGTTCGACGACGTGCTGGCGGAAATCGCGGAACTGGCCGAACAAGGGGTTCGCGAAGTGACGCTGCTGGGCCAGAACGTGAACGCTTACCGATCAAGCCTGCGCAGCGGCGAGCCTGCCGACCTGGCAACGCTTATCGAATACGCCGCGGCCGTGGACGGCATTGACCGGGTGCGGTTCACCACCTCGCACCCGGTGGAGTTCTCCCAGAAACTGATCGACGTTTACCGGAGGGTACCCGAACTGGTCAGCCACGTGCATTTGCCGGTGCAGAGTGGTTCCGACCGGGTGCTGGCGTTGATGAAGCGCGGCCACACCGTGCTCGAATACAAGTCCAGGATCCGGCGCCTGCGCGCGACGCGCCCGGACATTTGCATCTCTTCGGATTTCATCGTGGGCTTCCCGGGAGAAACGGAACAGGATTTCCAGGCCACCATGAACCTGGTGGAGGAAGTCGGCTTCGACCAGTCTTTCAGCTTCATCTACAGTCCGCGCCCCGGCACCCCGGCCGCGGCCCTGGAAGACACCACGCCAGAGGCGTTGAAGAAGGAAAGGCTGTACCGGCTGCAGGATCGCATTCGCCGCCAGGCCGCTGCCATCGGCGCGGCGATGACCGGAACGGTCCAGCGGGTACTGGTGGAAGGCCCGTCGCGGCGCGATCCCAGCGAACTCTGCGGGCGTACCGAAAACAACCGGGTCGTGAATTTCTTCGGCCCGCCCGACCTCGCCGGCGGCTTTGCGGACGTGCTGGTGACGGAGTCGCTTCCCAACTCTCTGCGCGGCGAACTTGCCGGCGAAAATGCGGCGTCGGTGGCGGCTGCACAAGCCTGCTGATTGTTGAGCACTTCCCCCGACATCGTCCATCCCATCGCCACGGAAGTGGTGCTGGAGCCGACCCAAAACGAACAACTGGCCAACCTGTGCGGCCCGCTCGATGAACACCTGCGCCAGGTGGAGCGGCGGCTTGGCGTGGAGATCAACAACCGCGGCGGCCGGTTCCGCATTATCGGCACGCCGCGATCGGTGGAAGTCGCAGGACGCCTGCTGAAAAACCTGTACTCGGCCGCCTCAAGTGAAATCCTGACCCCGGAACGCGTGCACCTGTTTCTGCAGTCCGCCAGCCTGGACGAGGCCATGGAGGGCAATATCGAGGCCGAGATCAGCATCCGCACCCGGAGTTGCCTGGTGCGCGGGCGCAGCCCCAACCAGAAACTGTATCTGAAGAATATTCTCAACCACGACATCAGTTTCGGCGTGGGCCCCGCGGGGACCGGCAAAACCTATCTTGCCGTGGCCTGCGGCGTCGCGGCCCTGGAACAGGACCGGGCACGGCGCATTGTGCTGGTGCGCCCGGCAGTGGAGGCCGGCGAGAAACTGGGATATCTGCCCGGGGACCTGGTGCAGAAAGTCGATCCCTACCTGCGCCCGCTCTACGACGCACTCTACGAAATGCTGGGCTTCGAACAGGTCGCCAGGTACATCGAACGCAACATTATTGAGGTCGCGCCGCTGGCTTTCATGCGCGGCCGCACGCTGAACGACTCATTCATCATTCTCGATGAAGCCCAGAACACCACCGTCGAACAGATGAAGATGTTCCTGACGCGCATCGGCTTCGGCTCGACCGCGGTGATCACCGGCGACATCACGCAGATCGATCTGCCGCAAGGCCGTAAATCCGGACTGCGCCATGTCATAGATATCCTGAGCGGGGAGGAGGGCATCAGCTTTACCTTTTTCAAGTCGCGCGACGTGGTCAGGCATCCGCTGGTTGCGCGCATTCTGAACGCCTACGAGCGACACGAACCGGATCCGTCCACGCCGTCTTCCGGCGGCGCCGCTTGATTACCCGGAAATGGATCTTGCCGTCGACGTTCAATACGCCTGCGGACGCAAAGGTGTTCCAGGGAAGCGCCGGATTGCGTCCTGGGTGCGCGCGGCGCTGGCCGATCGCGGCAAACCGGCGACGCTGACGGTCCGGGTCGTCGACGAAGCCGAAGGCGAGCAGTTGAACCGGCGCTGGCGCAACCGTCCCCATGCCACCAACGTACTCTCCTTCCCCGCCTCTACCCCTCAAGATATCGTGCCGGAACTGCTGGGGGACATCGTTATCTGCCGGCCGGTTGTGGAAAGGGAAGCGGCCGGTGACGCTGCCGGGCTGGAAGCACACTGGGCCCACCTGGTGGTTCACGGCACCCTGCATCTGCTGGGGTATGATCACGAGAATGATCGGGATGCGAACCTGATGGAGCAGCGTGAAGTCGATGTGCTCGGCCGGCTGGGCTACCCGGATCCTTACGCCTGAAGCAGAGATGAGCACCCAGCGTACCAACGGAGCATCATCCTCATGGCTGCATCGGCTCGCTGCCGTCTTTTCACGCGAGCCCAGGGATCGGCAGGCACTGATCGAAATCCTGCGCCGATCCGAGAATCGCAACCTGCTCGACCCCGACGTCCTGATAATGGTGGAAGGGGCGCTGCACGTATCGGATATGCAGGTCCGCGATATCATGGTTCCGAAAGTGCAGATGGTGGTGCTGGCCCAGGATGCCGGTCCGGAGGAGATCATCAAGGCTGCGGTCGCCTCCGGACACTCGCGCTTCCCGGTCATCGGCGAGGACGGGAATGACGTTCTGGGCATACTTATGGCCAAGGATCTGCTGGCCTATTACGCGCATCCCGCGGAGGAGCGGTTCAATATCCGGGACCTCATGCGCCCCGCCGTATTCGTTCCCGAGAGCAAGCGCCTCAACGTTCTGTTACGCGAATTCCGGAGCAGTCATAATCACATGGCGGTAGTGGTTGATGAATACGGCGTTACCGGACTGGTCACCATCGAAGATGTCATCGAGGAAATCGTCGGCGAAATCGAGGACGAACACGACCTGGAGGAGGAGGAGTACATACGCCAGCACGGTCACAATCGATTTACCGTACAGGGAATTACTCCCATAGAGGAGTTCAATGAACTCTTTCTTACCGACCTGAATGACGACGAGTACGACACCATTGGCGGTCTCATCGTCAATGCCTTCGGTCACCTGCCGAAACGTGGCGAAGTCATCGATTTCGAGGGTTTTAACGTAAAGATACTGCGCGCGGACAAGCGTCGCGTACACCTCCTGCGTTTCGAGAAATCCGATTCCAGGGAGCATCGGACCTGAACCCCCGGCAAAGTCATTCTGGATGCGTAGCGTCCAGGATCCAGCAAGCCAAAGGGGTGCGCCTTGCGCACTCTTCAATCTACTGGATTCTGGATGCTGTGCATCCAGGATGACGAGAGTAGATCTCTGGCCCGCATGACTGACCGGCTGCCAAAGTTCCTCCTGTGCCTGGTTGCGGGCGCGCTGCTGCCGCTTGCCTTCGCTCCCTATAAGCTATTCATACTGGCGCTGGCGTGCCCCGCGCTGCTGTTTTACTCCTGGCTGGATGCGCCGCCCCGGGCGGCATTCTTTCGTGGATACGCGTTCGGGTTCGGTATGTTCGGAACCGGGGTCTACTGGCTGCATATCAGCATCAACCTGTTCGGCGGTATGAGCTATGCGGGCTCCATTGCCGTCACGTTTTTGCTGGTGGCTTTCCTGTCCCTGTACCCGGGCGTGGCCGGCCTGGTATCCCGCTATGCGTACAGCGGTCCCCGACGCGACATACAGCTGCTCCTGGCGGCCCCGGCCGTGTGGGTGCTCGCGGAATGGCTTCGGGCAACATTGTTCACCGGATTCCCGTGGCTCGACCTGGGCTATAGCCAGATAGCCTCCCCCCTCGGCGGCCTGGCACCTGTAATGGGTGTGTTCGGCGTGAGCTGGGCCACGGCCTTATGCGCGGGAGCGCTGGTCGTGGTGTGCGTGGGGAAATGGCGGCTGCGGATGTTGGGCCTGGTCGTACTCGCCCTGTTGCCGGCGGCCGGCTGGATCAGCGGACTGCACCACTGGACCCGATCCACGGGCGGACAAATCAGCGTCGCCCTGGTGCAGGGCGATGTCCCGCAGAGTCTCAAGTGGCACCCGGAACTGCAACAGTACGCCATGCACCAGTACAGCCGCCTGACGGAACCCCTGTGGGGAAGCAGCATCATCGTCTGGCCGGAAACCGCGATCCCGGCCCTGTACAGAAATCTGCATGGCTTCATGCAGCGACTGGCAAATCGCGCGCGCCAGAGCGGCACGGATCTCTATGTGGGGCTGCCCACCAGCAATGCCGCCGGCAATCGCTATTTCAACAGTGTTGTACTCGTCGACGGCCGCGGACACCGCTACAACAAGCGCCACCTGGTCCCGTTCGGTGAATACCTGCCGCTGAGACCCTGGCTACAGGGCATGTTCGACTTCCTGCATATTCCTATGTCGGATTTCTCACCCGGCGGTCCGGAACAACCGCTGCTGCACGGCAGAAACGCGACCGTCGGCGTCTCCATCTGCTACGAAGATACGTTCGGCGAGGAGGTCGCCCAGGCGCTGCCGCAGGCGCAGATACTGATCAACGTGAGCGACGACGCCTGGTTCGGAGACTCGGCCGCCCCTCACCAGCACCTGCAGATGGCGCGCATGCGGGCGCTGGAGACCGGGCGTTACCTGCTGCGCGCCACCGACAACGGCATCAGCGCCGTCATCGACCCGCACGGCCGCATCGTCGACGAGGCGCCGCAGTTCGCGGCGGCGGTGGTAAAGGCGCCCGCCCGGCTGATGAAGGGCGCCACGCCTTATTCCGTCATGGGCGACAAACCGGTCCTTATCGGCACACTGTTCGTCTTCTTGCTGGCCGCGGTTACCAGCCGTCGCCTGAGCGGTGATGCTCCCGACTAAGGCCGTGCCGCGGCGCTTAACTCCGTGCCTGGGCTAATAGCGACTTCCGGCCTTGGGGAATTACCCCCCAACGGTATAGCTTGTGAAGTCGCCTGATTTCTTATGACCTTTACGTAAGTGCAACCGCCGCGCCGGAAGATCCATTATAACCGTTGCGCAGGTGCCAACTTCCAGTCCACCGAGCGTTGCTTCGGGATGGTAAGGACACAGGATAGACTCGTTTCCCTGTCCATCATCGGACAGAACCTCCATCATCATATCCAGATCCCGCCCCTTGGATCCTTCCAGCAAGCCCGACGCCTGCTGGAAACGCTCCGTTGACGTTGGCACTACCATGCACTCCAGGTCTGAATCCAGGCAATGATTGGTATGCAGAACTACGCCATCATGAGCATGCAGGTCCGCGCGGCCACCGCCGGCGAACTCCACGCCGAGACAATTGCCAGCGTCATCTCCAACCAAGAAATGGCTGGAGCGCCCGGTGCCGGCTCTTTCGAGGACGACGCGTACTGAATCGAGATCGCTGCATTCCAATATCGCCCTTAGCAGGACATGGACAGGAACCCCGTTCAATGAATGAGGAGAAAACAGAATATTCAAACACACACCGAGCCCGTAGCTATTCATGCCAACCTTGGCAAGAATGCCTGGTTCGGTCAGCGTTAACAACGACCGACCATCTGGATATTCACATTGAAGGAGTAACACCAGGTCTTCCATTTCCCGGATCCAGTCCCATGTCTGACCCAATATCGCCGAATCCTGGAAATAAAGAGCCGTACATTCCGCAACAGACGCATTGAGCACCTCGGTACGTGCATTGAGCAGATACAGCTGCCACGGCTCCAAAGCGGCACCTTGCGCGATCCCCTGGATTTCCTCAGCTAGATCAGGTGCAAACTGGTAAATCAGATCTGCAACCTGCTCAGCTCTATCCCGGATTTCCGTCGCCGTCAACGCACTCTTGGTGAAGACTATCCGGTCGTAGAACTCAAAAGTATCCTGGATACGCTTTGCAGCCTGCTCGCCATACGCGACACCGCGTTCTCGAGGCGTGCCTTTGACCTTGATGATTGGTAGCTCTTGAACCATTAGTTAATCGCATGTTTACCGGTAAGGTCTTCGTTTTCCAGCATCCACTGTTCTTTGGGATTGCTCTTTCGCCAGTCGGCGACATACGCCCCCATGGTTGTGAAGACCGCCCCCTTGTCACTAAAATATTTAAGGAGGCGTTCCAACATCAACATGCGGTTGCCACGACCGATTGTTTGAGGATGCAGTGTCAGCGTGAATATCCCGCCGGGACAATTGGCAAATCCGTAATCGAAATCACCTCTCCACATTTCTTCTACACTCGAAGGCGCTTTTAGTCCCTCGTTAAAACCAAGCACAAACTCCGTGACCGGAAAATCGTCCAGCGACCACATCACCGGCACCTCTACCAAGTCGACAGTGGCCCCAAAATGATATGCCGTATCGGTTGACCACTTGTCTCCCGAGCGGAGGTAATACGGATAGAAGTCTTGTCCCATGCAGCTCGAGTCATATTCGAAACCATACTCCAGCAGCAACTCGATGGAGTGCTCGCTCAGGTCCCAGGCTGGCGAACGATACCCCTTGGGCCGCTCTCCAACCACCTTCTGCAGTGCCTCGATTCCCCGGTCAAGAATCTGGCGCTCCCCGGCCAAATCGAAATCGGCAGGATTTTCGTGAACCCAACCGTGATGCACGATCTCGTGGCCTTCCGAATGTATCTGCTTTACCAGGCGCGGGAACGCATAGGCTGTGTGCCCCGGCACGGCGAAGCTGGACCGGACTGAGTACCGGCTCAAGAGACTCAAAATCCTTTCAATTGCAACCGCACCGAACTGCCCTCTGGATATCATGCTCGGATTCCTGGATTTTACGGTACCGATCCAACTCGACATTCCATCGAAATCGAAGGTTATACAACAGGTTAGCTTTTCTTCTTGCATTCTGTCCATTAACAATCAGGAGAATCAATAAGGTGCCCAAATTTAGGCAAACGAGCGACATCGTAAAGCTCATGAGCAAAAAAGAAGAAATCAGGGACATCGGCATAATCGCCCACATCGACCATGGAAAAACAACCATGTCCGACTCCCTGCTGGCTGAAGCAGGACTCCTGTCTCCTAAAATCGCAGGAGCAGCAAGAGCCCTCGACTATCTTGAGGAAGAACAGAAACGTGGAATCACAATCAAAACCGCAAACATCTCACTTCTACATGAGATCGG
>CAZNWR010000099.1:0-10258 GCA_964576645.1 uncultured Enterobacteriaceae bacterium
ATCAATAAAGTCAATAACATAGCCCAAGGTAACCCGATCCCACAGGTTGCCGGCCGCGCCGCCCACTATCAGGGCCAGGGCGCAGGCCAGCAGGCGCCGCCGTGCCGGGAGCCGGGCGAGCCAGATGACAATGCCCGTGATCACCAGGGTGGAAACGACGATAAGCAGCCACCGCTGCCAGCCGCCCGCGTCGCTCAGGAAACTGAACGACGCGCCGGTGTTGTGCATCAGGGTCAGATTGAGTCCGGGCAACAGCGGCAATGATCGAAACAGTGTCAGGTGGGTCTGCGCCAGGAACTTGGTGAACTGGTCCAGCGCCATCACCGCCGCGGACAGCCACAGCCAGCGTAGTGATGAGTCGCGCAGCTTCACTCCTCTAACCCCGATTATTCATGAACAGCGAGATGCATCCGGACGGGTGACAGCGGGTGTAGTCTATCGCGCACAGCTTGCGAGCACGAAGACCATGCCCGCTGGCAGGACCCGTCCGCCACCTGTTTCCGACGTTCATGAATAATCCAGGCTACACGAAAAGGCGGCGCTCGCCGGCGCCATCGACGTTTTCCACACAGCGGCTGCACAGCTCCGGATGATTGGCGTTCTCGCCCACCTCCGGGCGATGGTGCCAGCAGCGCACGCATTTTGGGTGCGGCGATGCGACGGCGCGGATCCACATGTCCTCTATCTCCCAGGCCGATGCAGCATCAGCCGGAAGAGATTCCATTGGAACCACACGCGCGTCAGACGTGATAAACAGAAAGTGCAACTCATCGCCGAGCCGTTCCAGCGCGGACCGGACCGGGCCGTCACAGAAGATCTCCACTTCCGCATCCAGCGAAGAGCCGATCTCGCCGGCCACGCGCAGTTTTTCCAGTACCCGGCTCACTTCCTCGCGCACTCTGAGTAACGTATCCCAGTCAGGCTGGTCCGCCGGCGCGGCCTCCGGAAAGCCTTGGTACCACTCCTCCAGGAACACCGACTCACTTCGTTCCCCGGGCAGATATCCCCAGATCTCTTCAGCCGTAAAGCTCAGCACCGGCGCCAGCCAGCGCACAAACGCCTCGACCGTGTGGTACATCACCGTCTGCGCCGAGCGCCGCGCCGTGCTTTCGGCGGGCATCGTGTACATGCGGTCCTTGATGATGTCCAGGTAGAAGCTGCCCAGGGTCACGACACAGAACTGGTGCAGCTTCTGGTAGATGAGATGAAACTGGTAACGTTCGTAGGCGGCTATAACCTCGGCCTGCAAGTCCTGAGCCTGCAACAGCAACCAGCGGTCCAGGGCCACCAGGTCCGCCGGCGGCACGCAATGCCGCGCCGGATCAAAACCGTTCAGATTGGCAAGCAGGTAGCGCGCCGTATTGCGGATGCGCCGGTAGGCATCCGCCATGCGCTTGAGGATCTCGTCGGACACGCTCATCTCGCCGCGATAGTCCGCAGCCGCCACCCACAGCCGGAGAATGTCCGCGCCGAGGGTTTTCATCACCGCCTGCGGCGCCACCACGTTGCCGCGCGACTTGGACATCTTCATGCCGTGGGCGTCTACCGTGAAACCGTGGGTAAGCACGCCGCGGTAAGGGGCGATGCCGCGCATCCCCACGGACGTGAGCAGCGATGACTGGAACCAGCCGCGGTGCTGATCGGATCCTTCCAGGTACAGATCCGCCGGGAACGCCAGGCGCTCGTCCTGTTCCAGTACCGAGAAGTGGGTGACACCGGAGTCGAACCACACGTCGAGCACGTCCGTTACCTTACGCCAGTCCCCCGCATCGCCGCCCAGCAGTTCCGCCGGGTCCAGTTCGAACCAGGTATCAATGCCGTCCTTTTCAACGCGCCGGGCGGCAGCCTCGATGAGTTCCGGGGTGTTCGGGTGCAGTGCGCCGGTTTTCCGATCCACGAACACCGCAATGGGCACGCCCCAGGTGCGCTGCCGGGAAATGCACCAATCGGCGCGCTCCGCAACCATGCCCTCGATGCGCTGCCGGCCCCACTCCGGCGTCCACTGCACCTGGGCGATAGCGTCCAGCGCCTTGCGCCGCAGACCCTGTGCATCCATGCTGAAAAACCACTGCGGCGTCGCCCGGAATATGATCGGCGTCTTGTGGCGCCAGCAGTGGGGGTAGCTGTGAGTGATGGTTTCCGCCGCCAACAGGTTGCCGGTCCCACGCAGCTTTTCGATGATGTGCGGATTGGCCTTGAAAATATTTTCGCCGGCGAAATATTCCGTTCCCTCGACAAAGCGTCCGTCATCCCCCACCGGGTTATCCACCTTGAGGTCGTACTTCAACCCCGTCAGGTAATCGTCGTGGCCGTGACCCGGCGCCGTGTGCACGGCGCCGGTGCCGGCATCGACGGTGACATGCGCGCCCAGCACCACGGGCACCCGCCTGGCGTAAAAGGGGTGGTGCAGCAGTAAGCCTTCCAGTTGCGCGCCACGCACGCGGCCCAGGACCTCACCCTGGCCCAGGCCCGCCCGCGCCAGAACCGCCTCCAATAGAGACGCCGCCACGATAAGCAGCGCCGCCGATCCATTCCGGGGCCGGACCAGCACGTATTCCACCTCGGGATGCAGCGCCACCGCCTGGTTGGCCGGCAGCGTCCAGGGCGTCGTGGTCCAGGCCACTACGGACGCGCTGGCGTCCGCGGGAACCTTGACGTCGAAGCGGCGCGCGAGATCCTCCATGTCCACCACCGGAAAACAGATGTCCACCGCCGGCGATTCACGCTCCTGGTATTCCACTTCCGCCTCCGCCAGCGCCGATCCGCACTCGATGCACCAGTACACGGGTTTGAAGCCGTTAATGAGGTGGCCGGCTTCGATCATACGGCCCAGGGCACGGATGATGTTGGCCTCGGTGGTGAAGTCCATGGTCAGGTAAGGCCGATCCCAGGCGCCGAATACGCCGAGCCGCTGAAAATCCGCTTTCTGTTTCTCTATCTGCTCGGCGGCGTAGCGGCGGCAGGCTGATCGGAACGTGCGCGCGTCCACCTTGACACCGGCACGCCCGGTCTTTTTCTCCACCTGATGCTCGATGGGCAGACCGTGGCAATCCCAGCCGGGCACATAAGGGGCGTCCAGTCCCTGCATGCTGCGCGACTTGATGATAATGTCCTTGAGGATCTTGTTGACCGCGTGGCCGATATGGATGTCGCCATTGGCGTAGGGCGGGCCGTCGTGGAGGACGAAGCGGGTGCGTCCGGCGCGCCGGCGGCGGATGAGTCCGTAGAGATCCATCCCCTGCCAGCGATCCAGCATCTCGGGCTCGCGCCGTGCCAGGTTTCCCTTCATGGGGAAATCCGTCTTCGGCAGGTTCAAGGTACTTTTGTAATCCGCCACTATGCCTGGTTCCTTTTCGCCAAACTGTTGACAGAATTGAAGAAGAGATTAAGGGAATCTCTCGCCAAGACGCCACGCAAGTGCAAAGTTAAAAGTTAAAAGATGACCCTCCTTGGCTCTTTCAACTTTTACCTTTTAACTTTTAACTTTTAACTTTTCGCTTCCCCACCGAGACAGAAACGCGCGGGCCCGGGCGATGTCCTCGCGAATTTGAGTGCGTAACTGCTCCACGGTTTCAAAATTCTCCTCGGCCCGTAACCGCTTGAGAAACCGCACCTGCAGGCGCCGGCCGTACAGATCTCCTTGGAAATCCAGGAGATGGACTTCCAGCAGCAGCGAACGGCCGTCAAACATGGGCCGGGTACCGACACTGGCCACGCCGGGGTGCCATGCTCCGTCCGGCAACCGGACACTGACCACGAAAATGCCAAGCACCGGCGACTTGCGCCCGCTCAGATCGATGTTGACGGTGGGGAAACCCAGCGCGCGGCCGCGCCTGTCTCCCGCCCGCACCCGGCCGCCGATCTCAAACGGCCTGCCCAGCATGGCGCCGGCCGTATCCAGGTCACCCTCCAGCAACGCGCTGCGTATGCGGCTGCTGCTGATGCGGCCGCCCTGCATGGAAAAGGTTTCCACCGGCTCGACCCGGTAATTCCAGTCGCGCGCCAGTTCCACCAGTGTACTGAAATCGCCGCGGCGCTTTCTGCCGAAGCGAAAATCATCTCCCACCACGATGCCTTCCACGCCGAGACCCCGCACCAGCAAACGCTCAACAAACTGTTCCGGCTCCAGCGCCGCCAGCCGCGGACCGAATCGCAGGCAACAGACTTTGTCCACGGGCAGCCGGCGCAATGCTTCGATTTTTTCGCGAAAGGAAGTGAGACGGGCGGGCGCTGTTCCCGGATTGAAATATTCCTGGGGTTGCGGCTCGAACGTCACCACCAGTGCGGGCAGTTTCAGGCGGCGTGCAAATCGCACGGCCTGGCGAATGACCGACTGATGACCCAGGTGTACGCCATCGAACGTACCAATGGTGGCCACACATCGTTCGCCCGCGGATTCCGCGGCGGGCAGGTCCCGGATCAACTTCATTCCATGTACGCTCGCACTCATTATATAGCTCACGGAGGTGATGTCATCTCGGCGGGGCGCATGCCGCTCAGCCACAGCATGCCGAAATAGCACCCGGCCCCGCAGAATACATACACGGCCAGCCGGCCGGCACGGATCGGCGCCGACCACGACTGCCAGTGCGCCGCGCCGGGCGTCAGCAGCAACAGCAGTGCCGCCATGGCGGCCACGGCCAGCGTCACCTTGCACAAGAACGGCAACCAACCGGGCGCCGGGCGGAACTGACCCCGGCGGTGGAGATGCCAGTAAAGAACGCCGGCGTTCACATAGGATGCAATGGACGTGGCCAGCGCCAGGCCGGCATGGGCAAGGGGCAGTACCAGGAGCAGGATAAGCACGATGTTGGAAACCATGGAAGCCACGCCCGCCTCTACCGGCGTACGCGTATCCTGGCGCGCGAAGAAAGCCGAGGCCAGCACCTTGATCAGCACGAAGGCGGGAAGTCCCACGGTGTAGGCGATGAGGCTGCGGCTGGTCATGACCACGTCGAAGCTGGAAAAACTCTTGTACTGAAACAGGGTGGTGAGCAGCGGCACCGCCAGCAGCGCCAGACCGCAGGCGGCGGGGACCATGATCATGATCACCCAGCGAAGCGCCCAGTCCAGGGTACGCGAATACTCTTCCGGCGTCCCGCGCGCGTGCTGCGCCGACAGGCTGGGCATAACGACGGTCGCCAGGGCCACGCCGAACACGCCCAGGGGAAACTGCGCCAGCCGATCCGAGTAGTACAGCCAGGAAATACTGCCGGTGACCAGAAACGACGCCACCACGGTGTCGACCACGAGGTTGATCTGGGTAACCGAAACGGCGAACAAGGTAGGGAGCATCAGCCTGATGATGCGCCGGGTTCCAGCGGGGTCGCGATGCAAGCGGGGTTTCGGCAACAGGCGCAGGCGCAATAGAAAGGGAAACTGGCAAAGGAGTTGCACCACGCCGGCGATCAGTACGCCCCAGGCAAGGGCCGTGACCGGCTGCGCGAATCGCGGAGAAAGCCACACGGCGCAACCGATCATGGACAGGTTCAGCAAGACCGGGGTAAACGCGGGCACCGCGAAGCGCCGGTAGGTGTTGAGAATGCCTCCCGCCAGCGCAGTGAGCGAGATAAAGAAGATGTACGGGAAGGTAACCCGCAGCATCCCGGTGGCGAGCTGCGTCTTGGCGGCGTCGTGCAAAAACCCCGGGGCGAAAACCATCACCAGCAGCGGCGCCGCCAGGACCCCGGCGGCGGTCACGCCCATGAGCACCAGGCCGAGGGTAGCGGCGGTCTGGTCCACCAGCGCCTGCACTTCGTCGTGGCCGCGGCGCTCCCGGTACTCCGCCAGTACCGGCACGAAGGCCTGGGAGAACCCGCCCTCGGCGAACAGCCGGCGCAGAAAATTGGGTATGCGGAAGGCGACGATAAAGGCATCCACCCCGAGTCCCGCGCCAAAATAACGGGCGATGACGATATCGCGGACCAGCCCGAACACGCGCGACAGGGAGGTCATGGCGCTGACCACCATGGTACTTTTCAGGAGCTGTCTGGACATGGCTGCGCCGCCTGCTATAAATCAATATAAGAAACGACTATATCTGCCTGTTTCGGCGAAAAAATGTTGAGAATATTGCGAGAATATCATAATCCTCCCCACGCCCGCAGAGACTCCGAGATTTGTCTTCGTCATTCTGGCCGAACGGCCAGAATCCAGTAAGCTGAAGAGTGCGCAAGGCGCACACCTTCAATTTACTGGTTCCTGGACGCTACGCGTCCAGGATGACGGCTCCCTAAATTTGACAAATGCCCTCTGCATACGCATAGTTACGCGCCTTCAAGAATCAGACAGACACGGAGAATTTTCCTTGGCCAATACCGTATCGGCCCGTAAGCGGGCTCGACAGAGCGAAAAGCGCCGGGCGCAAAACACCCGCGACCGGTCGCGCCTGCGCACCGAGATTAAGAAAGTCGTCAACGCTATCGCGTCCGGCGACAAGGACAAGGCCCAGGTCGCCTATAAGGAAGCCACGCCGGTGATCGACCGCATGGCCAACAAGGGCATCATCCACCACAACAAGGCTGCGCGGCACAAGAGCCGCCTCAATCAGGCCATCCACACCCTGTCCCAGGGCACGCCCTCCGCCGGTTAACTGGTCCCCCTCCGGGGATCCGCCTTTCCTTGACCCGTCCGTGGATCACGTCCACGGCATTGCCTGACTCCACTGGTTGGACCCCTCAAGCTCAGCCGCTTGCATTGGGCAGTCATGTGAATGATAATGCTTCTCAGTCGTATTCAACTTTCTTGTATAACAACGAACGGTCAGGGCAGCATTCATGCGGCGAGACGTCATTCACCCGTCCCGGGGCAGGACCCTGTTGCAGTTGTCATTGTTCTGTCTGTTGCTGGCGGGCAGCCTGCCGGTCCACGCCGGCGAGTCCATTTTTGGGTACACCTACACGACGGGTACGGAACCCAAGGGCGACATGGAGATCGAGCAATGGCTCACCGATCGGGAAGGCCAGGCCCACGGCGAGTACCATAACCTGCAGGGACGCACCGAGCTGGAATACGGCCTGACCGACAACTGGAGTCTGTCCGGCTATCTCAACTACCACTACGTCACCGCCGACGGCAACAGTACCACTCACGATACCCGCGGCATTGATATTCCCGCCGGCCACAATCCCGCCCTGCCCTACAGCGCGGCGCGCTTCGATTCGGTTTCCATAGAAACTATCTATCGCGTGTTGAGCCCGTACCTGGACCCCATCGGACTGGCGCTGTACATGGAACCGGAACTGGGTCCACGGGAGCAGTCGCTGGAGCTGCGCCTCATCCTCCAGAAGAACTTCCTGGACGACCGCCTGGTAACGGCCCTGAACATCATGGGCGAACCGGAACGCGAAGACCACGGCTCCGGTGACGTGGAGAAAGCCACTTACCTGGAGTTCGACCTGGGGGTCTCCTACCTGATTGCCCCGAACTGGCGCGTCGGGCTCGAATTCCGCAACCATAACGAGTTCAGCGGCTTCAGCCTCAGCCATTCCGACCAGGATCACACCGCCCTGTTCCTCGGACCCACCGTGCATTACGCCTCGCAGGGTTGGTGGGCGACGCTTACCGTGATGCCCCAGCTCTACGCCGTCGGCTATACGCAGGACCAGCGCGACAATATCCTCGGCGGGCATATCTACGGCGACGAGCATACCCGTATCGACGGCATCCGCTTGAAGATCGGATTCAATCTCTGAGCCGGCGGCCATGCGCTTCGAACTGCTGCTGCCGCTGGCTCCCATCGTCGTCACGGCGCCCGCCTTCGCCACCACCTATCTGACAGTGAACCAGGCGCAGCAGATCATGTTTCCCGGCGCGCAGTTCACGCGTGATTTCAGAAAACTCAGCGACGCGCAGGTCAAGGCCATTGAGAAACAATCGGACGCGCCGGCCTATTCCAACGTGTTGAAATTGTGGAACGTGTCCAGTGGCGGTTGGTTCCTGGTAGACCGCGTGCTGGGCAAACACGAATTCATCACTTACGCGCTCGGGCTGGATACCGCCGGTCGCGTGCGCGACGTGGAGATCCTGGATTACCGCGAAACCCACGGCGAGCAGGTGCGCGAACCCACCTGGCGCGCGCAGTTCATGGGTAAGCATTACGGCGACAGCCTGAAACTGGGTAAGGATGTCCGCAACATCAGCGGCGCCACCCTGTCCTGCAAACACATCAGTGAGGGCGTGCGGCGCCTGCTTGCTACCTATCACCTTATTATCAAGGGATCCTGAAGTCATGTTGGCGCGCGCAAAACCCCTGCTCGGCACCCTGGTTTCCATTCGCCTGTACGGACATTGCGCCGGCGCGGAGCAGCATGCCTGCAGTGCGGCTTTCGCCGAGATCGCCGAAATTCACCGGCTCATGAGCTTCCATGAATCCGACAGTGACGTGAATCGAATCAACCGCAAGGCCGCGCACCGGTTCGTGCGCGTGGATCCGCGCACACACGAGGTGCTGTCCGCCGCCCTGGAATTGCAAATCCGTTCCGGCGGATTGTTCGACTGCAGCGTCGGCGGACGCCTGGTTGCTCTCGGCCTGCTGCCGGACCACGGCGCGGACCGCGTACCCGCCGGCCGCCGCTCCGGCCACGCTGCTGTCGTCCTGGAATCCGGCAACCGGGTACGGCTGACACGGCCAGCCTGCGTGGATCTCGGCGGTATTGCCAAGGGTTACGCGGTGGACCGCGCCGTCGGCATACTGCGGCAACACGGTATTTCGCGCGGCGTCGTCAATGCCGGCGGCGATTTGCGCGTGTTCGGCGCCGAGGGGTACGAGATCCATTTGCGCCGCCCGGACCGCCCGGCCGCCACGGCGCAGAGCCTGCGCCTGCACGATGGCGCCATCGCCACGACGGCCACTTACTTCAACGGCGCCGGTTCGCACGCCGACGCCCTTTGTCCACTGATCGAACCGCGCAACGGCCGCTGCGTGAACCGTCGCGGCAGCGTGTCGGTCATCGCCCCGACCTGCCTGCATGCCGACGCCTTGACCAAGGTCGTCTGGTTAAGCGCGGACATACATCATCCTATGCTGGCGGCCTATGGCGCCACCGCCTTGATGCTCGACCAGATGGGGAGGCCCGTCCATGCCGCCGCGTGAGGCCGGAAATGCACGCATGAATCCGCTGCGCCTGGCCAGGTGGCACCGCTACAGTCTCTACGGTGTCATGGCGGCGCTTGTTCTCTCCGGTCTGGGGTGGATGTACGTGCATTACCTGGTGTCGAAACCGGGTCTGTACGGGCGGCTGCCCAACAGGTGGGAACCCACTTGGCTCGCCATTCACGGCGCCGCGGCCATGCTCGCGCTTTTTTTCCTCGGCACTCTGCTGTACACGCATATAAGGCGGGCCTGGCTGATGAAGCGTAACCGCGTTTCCGGTGCACTGGTCGCGGCACTGATGCTGATCCTGGTGGCGACCGGTTACGGTTTGTATTACGTCAGTAACGAGAAACTGCGGGCCGACATCAGCGTCTGGCACTGGGCGATAGGGTCCCTGCTCGCCCTGATGCTCGTGATCCATATTGCGCTTGGACGCCGTGCGCGCGAGAACAGTCAGGTCGGAACGGTGACCGCAGTCGGAGCGCGAGCCGCGACCCCTGACCGACTTCCCCGCCGTGGCCGGCGCACCTGCACCGATCCCCTGATCTAAATCAGGATCAGGTTATCTCGGTGGATGAGTTCCGGCTCGTCCACGTAGCCCAGCAAGGCTTCGATCCGGTCACTGGGCTTGCCCATGATGCGGCGGCTCTCCTCGGCGCTGTAGTTCACCAGGCCGCGGGCGATGTC
This sequence comes from uncultured Enterobacteriaceae bacterium, assembly GCA_964576645.1. Classification (GTDB taxonomy): domain Bacteria; phylum Pseudomonadota; class Gammaproteobacteria; order Eutrophobiales; family Eutrophobiaceae; genus CAZNWR01. The sequence goes on from CAZNWR010000099.1 coordinate 9,782, forward strand.
GGCCCCGCCCGCATCCGTGCAGGCGACGATTTCGCCGCGGCGAAAATCTCCCTCCACCGCGGTAACGCCCACCGCCAGCAGGCTTTTGCCCTGACCGGTCAGCGCGGTGACCGCACCCGCATCCAGGCGCAGGCGTCCACGCACGTGCGCCGGACTCGCCAGCCATTGCTTGCGCGCCGCCACCGGTGCCTGATCCGCCGTCAACAGAGTGCCGACTTCTTCACCGTCGATAATCCGCGACAAGACGTCCTTCTCAGTGCCGTTTGCGATGACCGTGTGGGCACCCGATTTGGATGCGGAGGCCGCCGCGCGCAACTTGGTTTTCATGCCGCCGCGGCCCAGGGCGGAGCCGTCACCGGCGTTCACATCCAGCGCCCGGTCACCGGCCCGGCCGACGCGAATGAAAGTGGACGCCGGATCCCGGCGCGGATCCCCCGCAAACAAACCGTCCTGATCGGTGAGAATGATCAGAAGGTC
>CAZNWR010000100.1:0-10082 GCA_964576645.1 uncultured Enterobacteriaceae bacterium
GCGGCGGTCTCCAAAACCGCAGGTTGGGGGTTCGATTCCCTCCTGGCCTGCCAGACACTACTTTCAGGCGGTGCCAGCGCCGGAAACAGATCAGGGTTGTTGTGATGCATTCAAAGGTTGAGTCAGCTCATTCAAAACTCGACGCACTGAAATTACTGATTGCAATCGCCATTGTTGTTGGAGCGATGGTTGCGTTCTACATTTTTGCGGCGCAACCGATGCTGATCCGTATTACGGGGTTGCTGGCATGTGTCGCGGTCGCAGGCGGTATCGCCCTGCAAACGGATCAGGGCAGGGCGGTCTGGGGTTTTGTACAGGAATCGCAGACAGAAGTAAGGCGGGTGGTCTGGCCGACCCGCCAGGAGACCATGCAGACGACGGGCGTCGTTGTGGTCATGGTGCTGTTTTTCGCTTTGGTTATGTGGGCCCTCGACATCGGTTTGGGTACGTTCATCCAGTGGTTAATCGGGCATGGAGGCTGAGACTATGAGTTTGCGCTGGTATGTGGTCCATGCCTATTCAGGCTACGAGCAGCAGGTGATGCGAACTCTTAAGGAACGCATCAAGCGGGCCGGGATGGAGGATAAGTTCGGAGATATCCTGGTGCCGACCGAAGAGGTCGTGGAGATGCGTGACGGCAAGAAGCGGAAGAGCGAGCGCAAGTTCTTCCCCGGCTACGTATTGATCCAGATGGACATGAACGACGAAACCTGGCACCTGGTGAAGGAAGCGCCGCGCGTGCTGGGATTCATAGGCGGAACCACCGATCGGCCGGCGCCGATTTCGGATGCGGAGGCGAACTCCATCCTGCAGCGGGTGGAGGACGGCGCCGACAAGCCGCGTCCCAAGGTATTGTTTGAACCCGGCGAAGTGGTGCGGGTCATAGATGGTCCGTTTACGGATTTCAACGGCGTCGTGGAAGAAGTGAACTACGAAAAGAGCCGCTTGCGGGTTTCGGTCCTGATATTCGGCCGCTCAACTCCGGTGGAACTGGAATTTACACAGGTGGAAAAGGAATAGAAGGTAAAAGTTAAAGGGTAAAAGGTAAAAGTGCTAATGAAGGTTGTTTTTTCTAACTTTTACCTTTTAACGCTTAACGTTTAACTGGTTTCATTATGGCAAAGAAAATAGAGACATATATCAAGCTCCAGGTCCCCGCCGGCCAGGCGAACCCCAGCCCCCCGGTGGGTCCGGCGCTGGGCCAGCATGGTCTGAATATCATGGAGTTCTGCAAGGCGTTCAACGCCCAGACCCAGGGCATGGAGCAGGGCCTGCCTGTCCCCGTCGTGATCAGCGTTTTTTCGGACAAGAGTTTTACTTTTGTCACCAAGACGACCCCGGCGTCGCACCTGCTGAAGAAGGCGGCAAGCGCGGCGAAGGGCAGCGGCAAGCCGAATACCGACAAGGTCGGGCGGGTAACGCGCGCGCAGCTTGAAGAAATCGCCAGGGCCAAGCAGCCGGACCTGACCGCCGCGGATCTGGATGCAGCTGTGCGCACGGTCGCGGGCACGGCCCGCAGCATGGGCATAGAGACGGAAGGAGTCTGAACTCATGGCGAAACCCTCGAAAAGAATCAGGAAATACCGGGAAGGACTCGAGCCCGGGAAAGCCTATGGTCTGACCGATGCTTTGGAGATTCTGAAGCGGTCGGCCACGGCGAAATTCGACGAGTCTGTGGACGTTGCCGTCAACCTGGGTGTGGACCCGCGTAAGTCGGACCAGGTGGTGCGTGGCTCGACGGTCCTGCCGCGCGGAACCGGCAAGACCGTCAAGGTCGCGGTGTTTGCGGACGGTGACCAGGCCAAGGAAGCCCAGGCGGCGGGCGCGGACTACATCGGTATGCAGGATCTGGCGGACCAGATCCAGGGCGGTCTCATGGATTTCGGCGTGGTCATCGCAACGCCGGCGGCCATGCCGCTGGTGGGCAAGCTCGGCAAGGTGCTGGGTCCACGCGGCCTGATGCCCAACCCGAAGGTGGGCACCGTAACCAAAGACGTGCGGCAGGCGGTGGAAAACGCCAAGGGCGGCCAGGTGCGGTACCGGACGGACAAAAACGGCATCATCCACTGTCTCATCGGAAAGGTTTCCTTCGATTCGAACGCATTGACGGAAAACCTGGCGTCGGTCCTGCACGATCTGAACCGGGCCAAGCCGAGCACGGCCAAAGGCGTCTACCTTAAGAAGATTAGTTTATCGACCACCATGGGTCCCGGCGTCACGATTGACCCGAGTACCCTGCCAGGTTGACACGGGGCGCCGGCGAACGCAGGTTCGTCGCCCCGGGCAAGGTTGGAAATAGAAGTCATATTTGAAGATTTTGGATCGTCGGCATGGACCGGCCGGCCGTCTAAGACCGCGGGCGTCGACGGCGCAAGTGCGCCTCGACTTAATGTAACGGTTTGTTTGCCTGCGCAGACGGTGCAACCCGGACAGGTGAGAGCCTGGACAGGTCACCGTGATGTTAACGGGTAAAGGCACACCCGAACGGAATTCGGCGGGGTCCGCCGCAGGCGGGCTCGAAGTGTGTCATCACGGTAAAAGGAGGAAGTCGTAGTGAGTCTGACTCTTGAGCAGAAACAGACGGTCGTCAGCGAGGTTTCAGGCATCGCTGCCAAGGCTCCCAGCGCAATCGCAGCCGAATATATCGGTCTCAATGTCTCCGAACTGACGGAACTGAGACAGTCGGCCCGGGACGCGGGAATCTACCTGAAAGTTGTGCGCAATACGCTTGCGCGGCGCGCGCTGGAGGGTACCCGGTTCGATTGCATGCGCGACGGGCTGGTGGGTCCGCTGTTGTTGGCGTTTTCCAACGATGAACCGGGTTCGGCCGCGAAGGTCATTCACGCGTTCACCAAGCGCAACGAGAAACTGGTTGTAAAGCTGGTGGCGGTGGAGGGCAGGCTGTTGGAAGCGAGCGAGGTGGAATGGCTCGCCAACCTGCCGTCACTGGAGCAGGCCAGGGCAATGCTGCTGGGCGTGTTCCAGGCACCGCTCGGCAAGTTCGTTCGCGTGCTTTCCGAACCTCCGGCGAAGTTTGCTCGCGTGCTTGGCGCCCGCCGTAACCAACAGCAGGCAGGCTGAGACCAGACTGCAAAACGACTGATCCCTGACAAGGCTTAACTGTACGAGGAGAAATGAGATGGCAGTTTCACGCGAAGAAATCAAAGAGGCCCTCAGCAACATGCCGGTAATGGAGCTCGTGGACCTGATCAAGGAACTGGAAGACGCCTGGGGCGTTTCCGCGGCCGCCCCCGTGGCGGTGGCGGCGATGCCCGGCGGAGCCGGCGCCGAAGGCGCTGCCGCGGCGGAAGAACAGACCGAATTCGACGTGGTCATGACCAGCTTCGGCGAGAACAAGGTGGCCGTGATCAAGGTAGTTCGGGCATTGACCGGCATGGGACTGAAGGAAGCCAAAGACCTGGTCGAGGCGGTGCCCTCCACCATCAAGGAAGGCGCGGGCAAGGACGAAGCCGAGGATGTGAAAAAGCAGTTGGAAGAAGCCGGCGCGGCCGTGGAAGTCAAGTAAGCGGCAGCCGGCTACGCAAGACGGAGATCCCGGGAGCAGCGCTCCCCTCCCGGGCGTTCCGGTATTGAAAAGGCAGCGGATCAACGTGAGGTTTTTTGATGGCCTACTCTTATACGGAAAAGAAGCGAATACGTAAGGATTTCGGAAAGCGTTCCGGCATCCTGGACGTGCCCTATTTGCTGGCTACCCAGGTCAGTTCCTACGAGCAGTTTGTGCAGTCCAACCTGGCGCCGGAGGAGCGGTCGGACACGGGTTTGCACGCTGCGTTCCGGTCCGTCTTCCCTATCGAGAGCTATTCCGGGAACGCGGTACTGGAATACGTGAGTTATAACCTGGGCACCCCTGTTTTCGATGTCAAGGAATGCCAGCTCAGGGGGCTCACCTACGCCGCCTCGCTTCGGGTCAAGGTGCGCCTTGTTATTTACGACAAGGACGCCGGGCTGAACAACAAGGTCGTGAAGGACATCAAGGAGCAGGATGTCTACATGGGCGAGCTGCCGCTTATGACCAATACCGGGACGTTCGTGATCAACGGCACTGAACGCGTGATCGTGTCCCAGTTACACCGCTCGCCGGGGGTGTTTTTCGAGCATGACCGCGGCAAAACCCATTCATCGGGCAAGCTGCTGTATTCCGCGCGGGTGATTCCCTACCGCGGTTCCTGGCTGGATTTTGAATTCGACCCCAAGGACCTGCTTTACTGCCGCATAGACCGGCGCCGCAAAATTCCGGCGACCATCCTGTTGCGCGCACTCGGCTATACGTCCCAGGACATCCTGAATCTGTTTTTCGAGACCAACACGATTACCTTCACGAAGAAAGGGATCTATCTGAAACTGGTTCCGGAACGTCTGCGCGGTGAAACCGTCGCCTTTGATATCAAGGATTCAAAGGGCCGTGTGATCGTGGAGAAGGAGAGGCGCATCACGGCCCGTCACGTGCGGGAGATCGAAAGCCTCGGCTTGAAACAGCTGGAAGTGCCGTCCGAGTATCTGATTGGTAAGGTATTGGCCCGCGACGTGATCGACATGGACACGGGCGAGGTGGTAACCGAGGCCAACACGGAGATCACCACCGAACTGGTGGAGAAATTCTCCGAACTTTCCAACCTGGAAATTCAGACACTGTTCACCAACGACCTGGATCGCGGCCCCTATGTGTCGGAAACCCTGCGCGTGGACAGCACCACCAACCCGTTGGAAGCGCAGATCGAGATTTACCGCATGATGCGTCCCGGCGAACCGCCCACCAAGGATGCCGCCGAGGGTCTGTTCCGCAACCTGTTTTTCAGTCCGGACCGTTATGACCTTTCGGCGGTGGGCCGCATGAAATTCAATCGCAGGGTGGGCCGGCGCGACACCATCGGCCCCGGTATTCTGGTTGACGACGTTTATTTTCAGGAACGCATTCGTGACCACTTCAAGCTCAAGGGAGACGACAAGGAAGAAATTTCCATTGCCGAACTTGAGCGACTGGAGCACGCCCTGTTCCCCATCCCCGCTCTGGCGGAAGCCAGGGGCAAGGAAAAAATCAAGTGGGGCGATCTGAAAAAGATCCTGGCGGACTGGCGCTCCGACATCATTTACGTCATGAAGACCCTGGTCAACATCCGCAATGGCAAGGGTACCATCGACGATATCGACCACCTGGGCAACCGTCGCGTCCGCAGCGTAGGCGAAATGGCCGAGAACCAGTTCCGGGTCGGCTTGGTCAGGGTTGAGCGGGCGGTCAAGGAACGCCTCAGTCTGGCGGAATCCGAAGGCCTTATGCCCCAGGAGATCATTAATGCCAAACCGGTATCGGCGGTGATCAAGGAATTTTTCGGGTCCAGCCAGCTGTCGCAGTTCATGGACCAGAACAACCCGTTGTCGGAAGTCACGCACAAGCGCCGGATCTCGGCACTGGGGCCCGGCGGTCTCACGCGCGAGCGTGCCGGCTTCGAGGTGCGCGATGTGCATCCCACCCACTACGGGCGCGTGTGTCCCATCGAAACGCCGGAAGGTCCGAATATCGGCCTCATCAATTCTCTGGCGGTGTATGCACGCACCAACGAGTACGGCTTCCTGGAAACGCCGTACCGGAAGGTCGTGAACTCCAAGGTTACCGATGAAATTGAATATCTGTCGGCGATCGAAGAAGGCGAATACGTCATCGCCCAGGCCAACTCGACACTGGATGAAAAGGGCAAACTCAAAGATGACCTTGTCTCCTGCAGACACCAGAACGAGTTCACTCTCTCGACGCCTGACCGGGTGCAGTATATGGATGTGTCACCGCGCCAGATCGTATCCGTGGCGGCATCGCTCATCCCGTTCCTGGAACACGACGACGCCAACCGCGCCCTCATGGGTTCCAACATGCAGCGCCAGGCGGTTCCGACCCTGCGCACGGAGAAACCTTTGGTGGGTACCGGCATGGAGCGAACGGTGGCCATCGACTCGGGCGTGACCGTTGTATCGGAACGCGGCGGCGAGGTGGATTCCGTGGATGCCGGGCGCATCGTTATCCGCGTTAATGACGATGAAGTATCAGCGGGTGAACCGGGTGTCGACATCTACAACCTGACGAAATACACGCGCTCCAACCAGAATACCTGCATCAACCAGCGGCCGCTGGTCAGCCCCGGCGATATCGTCGCCAAGGGCGACGTGCTTGCGGACGGTCCGTCGACGGACATGGGCGAGCTGGCCCTGGGCCAGAATCTGCTGGTGGCGTTCATGCCCTGGAACGGCTACAACTTTGAGGATTCCATTCTTATCTCAGAACGCCTGGTCCAGGAGGATCGATATACAACGATCCATATTGAGGAACTGACCTGCGTCGCCCGCGACACCAAGTTGGGACCTGAAGAGATCTCCGCTGACATTCCCAACGTCAGCGAAAGCGCGCTTAACAAGCTGGATGAATCCGGCATCGTTTACATCGGCGCTGAAGTTAATGCCGGCGATATCCTGGTGGGTAAAGTAACGCCCAAGGGCGAAACCCAGCTCACACCGGAAGAAAAGCTTCTGCGCGCCATTTTCGGCGAAAAAGCTTCCGACGTTAAAGATACGTCTCTGCGCGTGCCTTCGGGCATGAACGGGACTGTCATAGACGTGCAGGTGTTCACCCGCGACGGTGTGGAGAAGGACGCCCGCGCTCTGGAAATCGAGGAGGCGGAACTCAACCGGGTGCGCAAGGATCTGAATGATCAGTTGCGCATCATGGAGGATGGCGTCTACCAGCGGTTGGAGAGACACCTGGTGGGCAAAGTGGCGGACGGCGGTCCCGGCCATCTTGAGGCCGGTAGCAAGCTCACCAAGGCTTACCTGGCTGATACGCCCCGGGACAAGTGGTTTGAGATCCGCTTGCACAACGAGGACGCCAACGAAGTCATGGAGCAGGGAACGGCGCAATTGCAGCATCTGCGGGAGGTCTTCGACCAGCGCTTCGAGGAGAAGCGCGCCAAACTGACTTCGGGCGACGACCTGGCGCCGGGCGTGTTGAAGATGGTGAAGGTATACCTCGCCGTGAAGCGGCGCATCCAGCCGGGAGACAAGATGGCCGGCCGGCACGGCAACAAGGGTGTCATTTCGACCATCGTTCCGGTAGAGGATATGCCGTACATGGATAACGGTACGCCGGTGGATATCGTTTTGAATCCACTCGGCGTCCCGTCGCGCATGAACGTGGGCCAGGTGCTGGAAACGCACCTGGGCTGGGCGGCGAAGGGCCTGGGCTGGCGCATCGGTACCATGCTGGAACAGGAAGCGGCAACGGAGGAAGTCCGAAAGTTCCTGGGCAAGATCTACAACACCGGAGGCAGGAAAGAGGAGCTGGATACCCTGACCGACGAAGAGATCGTGGCACTGGCCGGGAATCTCACTGGCGGCGTGCCCATGGCCACCCCGGTGTTCGACGGAGCGGGCGAGGACGAAATCAAGCACATGCTGGAGCTTGCCGGTTTGCCGACTAACGGTCAGACCACGCTGTACGACGGTCGTACCGGCGACCGGTTCGATCGGCAGGTGACCGTGGGCTACATGTACATGCTCAAGCTCAATCACCTTGTGGACGACAAGATGCACGCACGTTCAACCGGCCCCTACAGCCTGGTCACGCAGCAGCCGCTGGGCGGCAAGGCCCAGTTCGGTGGGCAGCGCTTCGGTGAAATGGAAGTCTGGGCGCTGGAGGCTTACGGCGCCGCCTATACATTGCAGGAAATGCTGACCGTCAAATCCGATGACGTCAACGGGCGTACCAAGATGTACAAGAACATCGTTGACGGTGACCATCACATGGAGGCCGGCATGCCGGAGTCGTTCAATGTCCTGGTGAAAGAGATCCGATCGCTCGGCATCGATATCGAATTGGAAGAAACTTGAGTGCTGTTTGCCGTCCTGAGTGAATTGCACGAATACCGCGTCTGGAGGTAGTACCTTTGAAAGATCTACTGAAGCTTCTGAAGCAGCAGGGACAAACCGAAGAATTCGATTCCATAACGATCGGACTGGCGTCCCCTGAAAAGATCCGCTCCTGGTCTTATGGCGAGGTAAAAAAGCCGGAGACCATCAATTACCGCACCTTCAAACCGGAGCGGGACGGGCTTTTCTGCGCAAAGATTTTCGGACCGGTCAAGGACTACGAGTGCCTGTGCGGCAAGTACAAGCGTCTCAAGCACCGCGGCGTGGTGTGCGAAAAGTGCGGCGTCGAAGTGACGCTGTCGAAGGTTCGGCGCGAACGCATGGGGCACATCGAGCTGGCCAGTCCGGTGGCCCATATCTGGTACCTGAAGTCCTTGCCGAGCCGCATGGGGCTGCTGTTGGACATGACCCTGCGCGAAATCGAGCGCGTGCTGTATTTCGAGGCCTATGTGGTGATAGAGCCCGGTATGACCCAGCTCGAACGCGGCCAGCTCCTTACCGAGGAAAACTACCTCGAGGCCATCGAGCAGTACGGGGACGAATTCGAGGCCAAGATGGGCGCGGAAGCCATTCATCACCTGCTGCGGACCATTGAAATCGATGAAGAGGTGCAGCGCCTGCGCGCCGAGATCCCCGAGACCAACTCGGAGACCAAGCTGCGCAAGCTCTCCAAGCGCCTCAAACTGCTGGAAGCGTTCCAGAAGTCGGGAAACAAGCCGGAATGGATGGTGATGCAGGTGTTGCCGGTGCTTCCGCCGGAACTGCGCCCGCTGGTGCCCCTGGACGGCGGCCGCTTCGCCACCTCCGATCTCAACGATCTCTATCGGCGAGTCATTAACCGCAACAACCGCCTCAAGAGACTGCTGGATCTGAACGCCCCGGACATCATCGTTCGCAACGAAAAGCGCATGCTGCAGGAAGCGGTGGATGCCCTGCTGGACAACGGCCGGAGGGGCCGCGCCATCACCGGCACCAACAAGCTGCCGCTGAAATCCCTGGCGGACATGATCAAGGGCAAGCAGGGCAGGTTCCGCCAGAATCTGCTGGGCAAGCGCGTGGACTATTCCGGCCGCTCCGTCATCGTCGTGGGGCCGACCCTGAAGCTGCACCAGTGCGGGTTGCCGAAGAAAATGGCGCTGGAACTGTTCAAGCCGTTCATCTTCAGCAAGCTGGAGCGGCGTGGATTGGCGACCACTATCAAGGCGGCCAAGAAACTGGTTGAGCGCGAAGGACCGGAGGTCTGGGACGTTCTGGAAGAGGTCATCCGCGAGCATCCGGTGATGCTGAACCGGGCCCCCACCCTGCACCGCCTCGGTATACAGGCGTTCGAGCCGGTGCTGATCGAGGGCAAGGCCATCCAGTTGCACCCGTTGGTCTGCACGGCTTTCAACGCCGACTTCGACGGCGACCAGATGGCGGTGCACGTGCCGCTTTCGGTGGAAGCACAGCTTGAAGCGCGCACGCTGATGATGGCCACCAACAATATCCTGTCCCCGGCCAACGGCGAGCCGATTATCGTGCCGACCCAGGACGTGGTGCTGGGGCTGTATTACCTGACCCGCGACTCGGCAGGCGCAAAAGGCACGGGCATGAAATTCGCGGACGTGGCGGAGGTGCATAGGGCCTATGACGGCGGGCACGTAGACCTGCATGCGCGCGTAAGTGTACGCATTCATGAGGCGAAACTGACCGAAGAAGGGGAAATCGAGGAATCCTTCAAGCGGGTTGAAACCACGGTCGGCCGCGCACTCCTCTCCAGGCTGCTGCCCAGGGGGATGGCGTTTTCGCTGGTGGACCAGCCCATGAACAAGAAGGCGATTTCCCAGTTGATCAACCTGTGCTATCGCCGGCTGGGCCTCAAGGCGACGGTGGTTTTCGCCGACCGGCTCATGTACACCGGGTTCCACTACTCAACGCGGGCCGGCGTATCCTTCGGCGTCGAGGACATGGTTGTTCCGGATGAAAAGGGCGGCATTATTTCCCGCGCCGAGGAGCAGGTTAAGCAGTTCGAGCAGCAGTATACGTCCGGGTTGATCACCGACGGCGAACGCTACAACAAGGTGGTGGATATCTGGTCGCACACCAACGATCAGGTTGCAAAGGCCATGATGGAAAAGCTCGGCACGGACGATATCAAGGACGCCGAGGGGAAC